>NZ_JAUGZK010000008.1:0-136806 GCF_036327005.1 Alkalimonas mucilaginosa | reverse complement strand
TTCGAGTGGGCTTTTTGCGTTGAAGCGCCTGACTCCTATCTATCCGCGAAGGCTGAGGCCTCGTTCAGATCGACATCAACATGTTTGAGCGATAGCGACAAATGTGCCGGGAGCACATTTGAACAGCTTTAGCTGGCCCGAAGGGCGCAGGGCAGGATGCCGGAGTAGTTGTTGTGGCGAGCCTGAAGGAGCGTCTCAGCCGAAGCCATCAGATGATCACAATGATGCACTGGATTGCATTCATCCTGCTGTGATAAGCTGGAATTATTCGTAATAAATTATTCCTATCATGAAATATTTAATTCCTACTATAAAACTGGTATCGGCTGCTGTTTGGTTGTCGTGCAGTGTGAGCCAGGCTGAGCCTGCCGTTGAGCTGTCCATCTCTGATTTAGTGACGCAATCCATGCAGGCGTTTGATACACCTGGTATGTCAGTCGCTGTGGTGCATCAGGGGGAAGTGGTGCATCTTGCTGGCTATGGCTACCGGGATTTGGCAACCCAGTTACCGGTTGCTGCCGACAGCTACTTCCGGCTGGCTTCTGCCAGCAAAGCTTTTACGGCGGCCAGTGTGGCGATATTGGTGGATGAGGGTAAGCTGAGCTGGGATGACAAGGTGGTCGATCACCTGCCGGAGTTTCGGCTGCAGGATCCCTGGGTCACCAGTGAGTTTACCATTCGTGATTTGCTATCGCATCGCAGCGGTCTGGTCGGTGGTGCTGGTGATAGTATGATTTGGCCTGAACCTTCCGGTTTTAGCCGTCAGGAAGTGATCCACAATCTACGCTATCTGACCCCTGAATTTAGCTTTCGCAGCAATTACGGTTACAGCAATGTGTTCTACATTACAGCTGCAGAACTGGTCGCCCGTGTCGCGCAGCAAGCCTGGGAAGATTTTGTAGCAGAACGTATTTTCCAGCCGCTTGGTATGGCCTGTTATGCCGGTGATATGCCGGCAGAGGCGGTGGCCAACAGTGCGGTAGGTTATAGCACTCGCAATGGTGACTTTTTTAGTATTCCGCGCAATGGCATTGATGGCAAAGGACTGATGTCGGCAGCAGCAGGTGGCTTGGTATGTAGCGCGGCGGAGATGACCAAATGGCTGCAGTATCTGCTCGAGCAGTCTCAGGCATCAACCAATAGCTTCCGGGTATTTAGTCAGCAGCAACTGCAGGAAATGTGGTCACCGAATACACTGATGGCGGTGACCAATCGCACCCGACAGCTGCATCAAACCCATTTCAGTGCCTATGGTCTTGGCTGGCGGATGCAGGACATGTATGGCCATAAGGTGGTGCACCATACCGGCACCTTATCCGGCTATCAGGCCTATGTTGCTCTGGTACCAGAGCTGGAGCTGGGGGTGGTGGTACTGAATAATGGCTCGGACAGTGGTGCCAGGATGGCAGTGATGCAGTCCATTCTGGATAGCTATCTGGTAGTACCTGAGCCACAAAACTGGGTTGCGTTTTTACAACAAGAACGTGAAGAGCGCGAGCAAAGAGCGGCCAGCCGGACGCCGGATTTGCCGGTCGGGACCGGCGAAGTGTTACTTCCACTCAGTGCTTACACCGGTTATTTTGTCGATCGCTGGTTTGGTGGCATTGAAATCCTGCACAGTCACGAAGGCCTGAGCTTTCGCTCTGAGCGGATGGTGAATAAAGTGGGCAGCATGGAGCCTTTTGCCGATCACAGCTTTGTGATCCGCTGGCAAGACCCCAATGTGGCAGCAGATACGCTGATCCAGTTTCAACTGAATGCAAAGCGTCAGGTGACCGGCTTTGAATTGATGCCACACCGGGTGCAGGTTGGAAGCCGCCATGCCTATCGTGATATGGCGTTTAGCAAGGTGGCGGATTCAGCCCCGGCAGCTGCAGAAGCTACCGGGGATGATTAAGCTAAGTTAACGCTGCGTAGCCGCTTTCATCTGCCGGACGAAAGTGGTGAGCTCTTGCAGCAGTTCTTCTGGCTGGTGTTGCAGCTTTTCAATCCGCTGCACAATGGCTGAGCCTGAAATAGCCCCTGCGGCGCCACTATCCAGCGCATCTTTCACATGCTCTGGTGCTGAGATGCCAAATCCGAGCAAGGTGGGCGCTGCATGGTACTCGGCCAGTTTCTCAATCAGATGATGGGCAGGTGCTGCTGCTTTGGTTTCAGTACCTGTAACGCCGGCCCGGCTTAGCAGGTAGGTATAACCACGGCCGTACGACGCCACCTGACGCAGGCTGTCATCATCGCAGTTTGGCGGCACAATAAAAATGGGTGCTACCCCATGCTGCATGGCGGCCTGGCGAAAGCGTTTGCTCTCATGCAGCGGCACATCGGCAATCAGCACCGAATCAACGCCGGCAGCGGCTGCCTGTTGGTAAAAGGCATCAATTCCCCTGGCCATCACCAGGTTGCTGTAGAGCAGAAGGCCAATAGGTAAGTCTGGATATTTGGCGCGCAGCTGGCTGATCAGTCCGAGCGCACCGCCTGGGGTGACCCCTGCGGCTAAAGCACGGATATTCGCACCCTGAATGGTGGGACCATCGGCCACCGGATCAGAAAATGGAATACCCAGCTCCAGCGCATCAGCGCCACCTTCGATCAGGGCTTCAATGATCTGATACGATAGCTCTAGGTTCGGATCCCCGATGGTAACAAAAGGAACAAAGGCGCCTTGTTGCTGCTGCTCCAGGCGATTAAACATCTGCTGATAACGGCTCATGCCTGCTCCTCCTGTGCGCTTTGCGCAGTTAAAATGCTATGCACATGGGTTAAGTCCTTATCGCCCCGCCCGGATAAATTGACCAGTAGGATTTGCTCTTTATCAGCTTGCTGAGCCAGCTTCAGGGCATAGGCCAGTGCATGCGAGCTTTCCAGGGCTGGGATAATGCCTTCGTGTCTGGCCAATGCCTGAAAGGCAGCCAGTGCTTCGTCATCGTTGATGGCGACATAACTGGCCCGACCGGATTGCTGCAGGTGGGTATGTTGCGGCCCAACCGCCGGGTAATCGAGGCCGGCAGAAACCGAGTAGGACTCTTCAATCTGGCCATCAGCTGTTTGCATAATAGCGGTATAGGCACCGTGCAAAATGCCGTAACTGCCGGTACTGAGCGCAGCGCCGTGTTGGTGGGTATCAATGCCCATCCCGCCGGGCTCAACACCAATCAGTTGCACCGATGGCTCTTCAATAAAATCGGCGAACATGCCGATGGCATTGGAGCCACCACCGACGCAGGCGATCACTGCATCCGGCAATCGTCCTTCTTCAGATAGGATCTGCTGCTTGGCTTCTTCACCAATCATGCGCTGGAATTCACGTACTATGGTTGGGAAGGGGTGAGGACCTGCAGCGGTGCCGAGCAGGTAATGGCTTTTATCGTAACTGGCAGACCAGTCGCGCATGGCTTCATTCACGGCATCTTTTAAGGTACCAGAGCCTGCGGTGACGGGGATCACGGTAGCACCCATCAACTTCATACGAAACACATTGGGTTGCTGGCGCTCAATGTCTTTCGCGCCCATGTAAATGCGGCACTTTAAGCCGAGTAATGCACAAGCGAGAGCGGTGGCTACACCATGTTGGCCAGCACCGGTCTCAGCAATAATATCGTGTTTCCCCATACGCTTGGCAAGCAAAGCCTGGCCCAATACCTGATTGGTTTTATGCGCACCGCCATGCAGTAAGTCTTCACGTTTTAAGTAAATTTTAACCTTGGGGTTGGGAGATATATTGCGGCACAGCGTTAATGGTGTGGGCCGGCCGGCATAGCTGGAGAGCAGATGCTGGAACTCGGCATGAAACTCAGCATCATCCTGAGCATCTATAAAAGCCTGCTCCAATTGCTTTAAGGCGGGTACCAGTAACTCTGGGACAAACATGCCGCCATAATCGCCAAAATAGGCGGATAAACTACGCTTTGTCATAAGAAAACTCTCTGATCCGGTTAAAAGCAGTCAATAATAGGTCGTGATCTTTGATGCCAGCTGCCTGCTCAATGCCGGAGTTGATATCCAGCCCGGCAACCGGCAAGGCCAGTGCATCCGAAATGTTGTTAGGGGTTAAGCCACCTGCCAGCATCACAGGCACTTTGCTTTGCAGCTTGCTTAGCAATTGCCAATTAAAACGCTCACCAGTACCGCCGGCAACTCCGGGCTGGTAAGTATCGAGCAACAGGCGGTCGGCTTGGGTGGTAAAGTTGGGCAAGCTATCGGCTATGCGGTAAGCGCGCCAGATTTCGGTTCCGGCTGGCAGCAGGGCCCGCAGGCGCTCCAGGTAGGCATCGTCTTCATCGCCGTGTAGCTGCACCGCTGCCAGTGACAACTCGGCAGCGATGCTGGCCACCTGCTGCTCGCTTTCATTGACAAAGACACCAACAAATTGCAGAGGTGCGGTTTCGACCAGGGCTTTGGCCTGAGCAAGCGTCACTGCCCGAGGTGATTTGCTGTAAAAAATCAAGCCAGCATAACAGGCACCGGCTTGCTGCACTGCCAACACATCTTCCGGTCGGGTCAGACCACAGACTTTGTGCTCTCCCCGGGTCAGGCGCTTGCAGGCCAGAGCCAGATTGGCTTGTGCCATTAAGGAGCTGCCGACCAAAAAGGCATCGGCGACCTGGCTTAGCTGGCGTACCTGCTGATTGGTGTAAATGCCAGACTCCGATACCAGGGTCACATCGGCTGGCAGCAGTTTGCTTAGCCTGAAGCTGGTATTGAGATCGGTGGATAAATCGCGTAAATCGCGGTTATTGATGCCAATCAGCTTAGCGCCCAGCTGAACGGCCCGTTTGGTTTCTTCTTCGTTACTGACTTCGGTTAATACCGTCATGGCGAGCGCATCGGCTACCTGATGCAGCTCCTGGTATTCGTCATCGGTCAGTACTGACAGCATCAGCAACACAGCATCGGCGCCACTTAAGCGGCCAAGATACATCTGATAGCTATCGATAATAAAGTCTTTGTGCAGCAAGGGCTGATTGACTAAAGCGCGGATCTGACTCAGGTTGTCGTAGCTGCCCTGGAAAAACTCGGCATCGGTCAGTACCGAGATGCAATCGGCGTACTGGCCATACACCTCTGCCAGTTCATCCAAATCAAAGTGTGGCCGGATCAACCCTTTGGAAGGGGAGGCCTTTTTGCACTCTAAAATAAAGCGAGGCCCGGCTTGTTGCAGTGCTGCCAGGAAGTTGCGGTTACTCGGTTTGACCTGGGCTAAAAAACTCTCCAGCGGGCGCTCGGTTTTAAAACGGGCTACTTCCTGCCGTTTAAAATCAACGATTTTCTTTAAAATATCAGCCATGGGACGCTTCCTTCATCAATTGCAGGGTGCGGTAGCCCTGGTCGGTGCTTAGCAGCTGCTTTATATGGGCCACGTTGTCTTTAAGATCAGCGTTCACCCCGGTAATCGCCATCATGGCAGCAACATTGACGGCAATCGCATCCTGATGTGCCGGCAGACCCTTGCCCTGCAGTATGGCCAGACTGGCGGCGGCATTCTCAGCCGGATCGCCCCCAGCCAGTTCAGCAAGGTCGCGTTCAGGCAAACCAAAGTCGGCGGGTGTCAGCGTAAACTGGCGGATAACGCCATTATGCAGCTCAGTGACCTCGGTGGGCCCATGCAAGGCAATTTCGTCGCAGCCACTGCCATGCACCACCCAGGCTGTACGGACATCCAATTGCCCCAGTGCCTGTGCCATTACAGGCCCCAAGGCCGGATCATAGACGCCAAGCAATTGAAAACCCGGCGCCGCAGGGTTTAACAGTGGCCCCAGCACATTAAACAGAGTGCGGGTTTTCAGTTGTTGACGCACTGGCATCGCATGTCGGATCCCAGCATGGTAGAGGGGAGCGAATAAAAATGCGCAACCAGCCTGCTGCAGGCTGTGGGCTGCCTGTTCGGGCGAAAGCTGAATATTCACACCCAGGCTTTCCAGTAAATCGGCCGAGCCGGACTTGCTGGAAACACTGCGATTGCCATGTTTGGCCACCGAAAGCCCGGCAGCGGCGGCAACGATCGCGGCTGTGGTGGAAATATTGATGGTATTGCTGCCATCACCGCCGGTACCACAGCAATCGATGCTGTTGTGTGCCTGTACCGGGAAAGGCGTGGCGGCAGCACGCAGGGCCTGCGCCGCTCCGGCCACTTCATCGGCCTGAATGCCTTGCAGTTTACCGGCAACCAGCACAGCAGTCAGGTCTATCGGATCTACTTCACCTGCCACTACGGCTGAAAAAAATTGCTGAGCTTCTTGTTGGCTGAAATTGCCGCCATTCAGGCGCTTTTGCACCAGTTCTGCAATCATGAAGGGCTCCTTGACATCAAATAATCCAGACTCTGTTTTAGCAAGGGCTTGCCAAGTGTGGTCAGGATGGACTCGGGATGAAACTGAAAACCGAGGATTGGCAGGCTACGATGCGCGATGGCCATCGGTATGCTGTTAAAGTGGGCGATCACCTGCAAAGACTCCGGTACTGTAGTGGCAATCAACGAGTGATAGCGTGCTACCGGAAAGGGTTGTGGCAGACCGGCAAAGACCGGATGCTCAGTCAGTGCAATGGCGGAGGTTTTGCCGTGCACGGTTTCGCCAGCCTGACCCACCACGCCACCAAAATGCTCCACCAGCGCCTGATGACCCAGGCAAATGCCAAGCAAAGGCACCTTACCAACGGCCTGACGAATCAACTCTGGCATGCAGCCGGCGTGCTCAGGCGCACCCGGTCCGGGAGAGAGCACCAGAGCAGTGGGAACTGGCTCGCTGGTTAGTTGCTGCATAATAAAATCAGCCGGCACGGTATTGCGGTACAGTTTCAGCTGATAGCCCAGTTGTTCAAACTCATCCACCAGATTGTAGGTAAAGGAGTCGATATTATCGAGCATGTACAAGGTGGTCATAGCGCCTCCTGCTGAGCGGCTGTTTGAATGGCGCGGATCACTGCCTGTGCTTTATTGCGGGTTTCGTCGGCTTCGGCCTGTGGATCGGAGTCGAACACCACACCGGCACCAGCCTGGATGGAGGCCATCCCATCTTGCACATAGGCAGAGCGGATCACAATGCAACTGTCAAAGCTGCCATCACCGCTCAGGTAGCCGACAGCACCGCCATAACTGCCTCGGCGTTTTTGTTCCACCAATCGAATTAGTTCTGCGGCTTTGACTTTCGGCGCCCCCACCAAAGTGCCCATGTTCATGCATGCCTGATAGGCATGCAATGCATCCAGTTCAGGTTTTAAGGTACCAATGACGCGGGAAACCAGGTGCATGACGTAGGAGTAGCGATCTACTTTGAGCAGCTCTTTGACATAGCGTGTACCTGGCACGGAAATCCGGGCCACATCGTTGCGGGCTAAATCTACCAGCATCAGATGCTCGGCTTTTTCTTTTTCATCCTGGCGCAGCTCCAGCTCAATGCGGCTATCCAGATCGGCATCGATGCTGCCATCGGCATGAAAACCACGGCGGCGGGTGCCGGCAATCGGGTAAATCTCGACCTGACGATTGCTGGCATCGAATTTAAGTGCCGACTCGGGCGAGGCGCCAAACAGGGTAAAGGTCCGATCCTGCAGGTAAAACATATAGGGGCTTGGGTTCAGCTGTTTCAGCCGGGCATAAGCGGCCAATGGCTCAGGGCAAGGCAGTTGAAAGCAGCGTGAAGGCACCACCTGGAAAATATCACCACAGACAATATGCTGCTTTAACCGTGTTACTTCGGCTTTAAAGGCATCATCACTGATATCAACTTGCACCTCGCCTGTACCAGCTGCGGATACTGCGCGCTTAAAAGGCTGCTGTTGTTGGGTCAGTTGCTTAAGTTGCTCCAGACGCTTACCAATGGCAAAACAGTTGGCTGCGGCTTGCTCACCGCAAAACACATTGCCGATCAGCTTGCTGCTACGGGCCTGATGATCGGTGATCAGCAAGGTTTCGGCCAGATAAAACAAGTAGTCAGGGCATTGATTATCACCAACTGCTACTTCCGGCAATTGTTCAACCGTCGCAATCATATCGTAGCCAATGGCGCCGCCTAAGAAAATCGCGAACTGCTCGTCACTCTGATTGTTTAGTTGCGACTGAATGCAGCGCAGCACACTAAAAGGGTTAGCGACCTGCAAGCGGCTCGCTTCATCCAGCAGCGGAGCCGCTTTGGCATAGCGCACGGTCAACTGTTCTGGCAGCAGGCTCACTTCGGCTTCAGCTTGCAACTTGTCGGCTAAAAAGGGCAGCAGGGTGACGCCATTGGCACTGAGAGCTTCAATCAGCACGGTATCAGCATTGCACTCGATGCGAAGGGCTGCATCAATCAGCAATAAGCTCTTCAGGTTATCTTTGCTGTCGATTTCAGCCGACTCGAGCAACAAAGAGCATGGATTGACGGCTGCCAGCTGCTGGTAACAGGCTAAGGGATCCTGCTGGTAGTCGATCGCCATGGCGATGCTGGCGACTTCTCCGGCTTGTTCTGTGATGTGACTGAAAATCATAATATTCTCTAAATTTAAACCAAAAAAAAGCCCGTTTCATCGAAACGGGCTCAGGTTATTAAAGCTAAAACAACGCCTACAACACACGCCCGTTGGGAGTGTGCCACCACCAGTTGATTGCAGTGAATGAACAAACATTGAGAAGTTGCATTAGCTTTAATCACGTTCTTGATTATCGTTTGTGCTATCAAACCGCGATTTTCAACTCAGGTCAAGAGCTCTGCAGAAAAAAAACGGTTTATTGTATGTCCAGCATTATAAACCTATAAATGTCTGGATGGCTAATATGTTTTAAAGCATGTTCAGATTCCATTCAGTAAACAGCAATTAATGTGCATTTTTTTACAATTGTATGGAAACTGTTGTTATGCTTGTGTTGTTTAGACTACTTGTTTGGAGTAGCTGCTTGTCCCTGCCGCTGACGCTTGTTGCTGGCCCTACCGACTCTCATTCATCCGTGTCATCACGGATTCAAGATGCACATGGTTTTCACGCCCGGGACGCTATTACTCCCTATGTACGTTATCGGGCCAGCCCTATCCAAAAGAAGCGACGCTTTCATGGAGTTGTGGGCGTAAGCGCTGATGTGTTGGATGATACTTTGCATCCGGGTGGCTATCTGGCGGTACAAGGCCGCTCAGATGACTTCTTTACTGAAATTGGCGTGCTGGGGCAGCGGCTACCGCGCTCAGGCACCGAGCAGCCGGATAAAACCCGGTACTTTATGACGGTGCGTTTGAGCATGAATCAGCCCATTGGCCCTTACGGTATGATTGGCTTTAATCCTTTGCAATGGTTGCAGTGGTTGGATAGTGAAGAGGACATGCGTCTTGATTTGCATGCCCAGGCAGGCCTGAGCTGGCAGAGTTCCGGTTCCTTATTGCGCCTTGATGCTTATGGTGCCATGTACTCTTTTGAAAGCCGCCGGCCTTATGACCCAACGGAATCCAGGTTTGATCGGGACCGAAAAGGTGACTTTGTGCGCAGCACTCAATGGGGTGCAGGGCTTCGGTTCAGCCTTATGTTTTGAATCGTTATTAACCCCAAAGTGTGCGATAATGCAAGCTCGACAGGAGTTTGTATGAAAATCGATTTGCATAGCCACACCCGCCATTCTGATGGCCTGCTAACGCCACAAGAGCTGCTGCAAAGAGCTGAGCTGCGTGGTGTGAATGTGCTGGCCATCACCGACCATGACACCGTTGCTGCCATTCCGGAAGCGCGTCAGTATCTGGCAGAGCACGGAACTGGTTTGCAACTGATTGCCGGAGTGGAGCTGTCTACCAACTGGCAAAGCTTTGAAATTCATGTGGTCGGTCTGAATATCGATCCGGATTGCGCTGTGCTGCAAGGTCGTTTGCAACAGCAGCTGCAAAAGCGCACCGAGCGGGTCGCTGCCATTGCTGAGCGGCTAAGCCGCCGTTGTAAGCTCCCTGATATTTATGCCGGAGTTGAAGCCATGGCCAATGGCGCCGCCTTAACCCGTGCTCATGTGGCGCGCTATCTGGTGCAGCAAGGCATGGTTGAGCATATGGGCAAAGCCTTCGATAAGTACCTGGGGCGGGGCAAGCCTGGTTATGTGCCACCCAGTTGGGTTGAGCTGGCTGAAGCCATTGGTTGGATCCAGCAAGCCGGTGGTCAGGCCGTGCTGGCGCATCCGCTAAAGTACAAGTTATCTGGGAAATGGTTGCGCCGCCTGGTGGTTGATTTTGCAGCTGCTGGCGGAGACGCGATGGAAGTGGTTTCCCCCCAGCAAACACCCCAGCAACGTGCTGAATTATGGGCTTTGTGTCAGCAATATGGTTTGCTCGCATCGGTTGGCTCCGATTTTCATCAGCCAACGCCTTGGAATGAGCTGGGAAAAAATCTATATTTAACCGAAGAGATGACCCCAGTCTGGGCTAATTGGCCGTTGGTAGGGCAACAGGCACTTCCGCTGTAATCCTTATGTCGACGGCTGCGCCGTTTTACCTGTAATAAGAAGAATAAACATGAGTCAGTTTTTTCATATTCATCCCGATACACCCCAGCAGCGCCTGATCAAACAAGCGGTGCAGATCATTCAGCGCGGTGGTGTGGTGGTGTATCCGACCGACAGTGGTTATGCGCTGGCCTGTCATTTGGGCGATAAAACCGCCCATGACCGTATTTTGCGCATCCGGCAAATCAGCGGTGATCACCATTTCACCTTGATGTGCCGTGATCTGTCCGAGCTATCCCTCTTTGCCAAAGTGGACAATACCGCTTTTCGGCTGATTAAAAACAACACTCCGGGCGCTTACACCTTTATTTTGAAAGGAACGAAGGAAGTACCCCGGCGTTTTTTGAATGACAAGAAGAAAACCATCGGCTTGCGTATTCCGGAAAACCGCATTGCGCTGGCGCTGCTGGAAGAGCTGGGTGAGCCTTTGATGTCTACTTCTTTATTACTTCCTGGCCAGCAGTTTGCGGAAGCGGATCCTGATGAGATGCGTCCGCAGTTGGAAAAGCAGGTCGATCTTATTATGCATGGTGGCGTTATCGCTGAAGCACCCACCACTGTGGTGGATTTATCGGATGGCGACCCTGTGATTGTGCGTGAAGGTGTGGGCAATACGGCTCCTTTTCGTTAATGATGTCCGTTCGTTGAAGCTGCCTGATGGATGAACTAAGCTCACTCGACCCCTTAACCGTCCAGCAACCCTTGCCGCTGGCTTTTGTTCGTGGCGAGGCAGTGCTGGAACGGCCGGAGGATCTCTACATCCCACCCGATGCGCTCGAAGTATTGCTGGATGCTTTTGAAGGGCCGCTCGACTTTCTGCTGTATCTGATTCGAAAACACAAATTCGATATCGTGCAACTGCCGGTATTGGAAATTACCCAACAGTACATGGAATACATCGAGTTGATGCAGGAAATGAACTTTGAGCTGGCAGCTGAATACCTGGTGATGGCAGCTATGTTGGCCGAGATAAAGTCTCGCTTGCTTTTACCTAAACATCGGGAGTCGGATGAGGATGAAGCGGACCCAAGAGCCGAATTGATCCGCCGGCTGCAGGAGTACGAAGTATTTAAACAAGCCGCCAGTGATCTGGATGAATTACCCCGTCAGGAGCGCGATTATTTCAGTGGTCAGGCCAAACTTGCCGATAACTTTCAGCCGCTGGTTATCTTGCCTGAGGTTGCGCTGGAAGAGCTGGTGTTGGCTCTGAAAGATATTATGAAGCGGGCCAGTGATTTTCAGCACCATCATATCAAGCGTGAGCAGATGTCGACCCGCGAGCGGATGAGCCGCATCCTTATGCTGTTGCAGCACAAAGATTACTTACCTTTTGAAGCCTGCTTTGAGCTCGAGGAAGGCCGTGAAGGCGTGGTGGTGAGCTTTTTGGCCATTCTGGAGTTAAGCAAAGAAAAGTTGATTACACTGACCCAGGTAGCGTTGTTTGGGCCTATTCACCTGAAAGTTGCCACCGGAGCCAAAGCATGAAGCGGGCCATTGCCGACAATCAATTGCTGCAACTGGTAGAAGCAGCTATTTTCACCGCTGAGCAGCCGTTGTCGCTGCAGGACTTGCAAAGTACAGTGCTCGAAGACTTTGCTCCCAGCAAGAAGAAATTGCAGGCAATCCTGGCGCAAATTACTCAGGATTATGCCGGTCGTGGTGTACAATTGCAGGAAACCGCGTCGGGCTATCATTTCCAAAGCCGGCCAGAGCTTAGCGAGTTCCTGGCAAAGCTTTGGCCAGAGCGTTCGCCCCGTTACTCGCGTGCAGTGCTGGAGACGTTGGCATTGATTGCTTATCGTCAACCCATCACCCGTGGTGAGATTGAAGATATCCGTGGCGTCAGTGTCAGCTCGCAGATCATGCGTACCTTGCTGGATCGGGGCTGGGTCAAAGTGGTTGGGCACAAAGAAGTACCTGGGCGGCCAGGGCTCTATGCCACCACAGCAGAATTTTTAGATTACTTTGGGTTACAAAGTTTAAGCCAGTTGCCTGAGTTAACCACTTTTAGGCAGCTATCGTTAGCAGAAAATGAGGCCGGTGCCGAAGATGGCATGGCCGCTACACCACCGTCGGGACGACAGGAGAGCATAGTATGAGTGAGAAACTACAGAAAGTTTTAGCCAGGGCAGGCGTGGGTTCACGCCGGGAAATGGAGGCCATGATCAGTGCCGGCCGGGTGTCGGTTGATGGCAAGGTGGCTTATTTGGGCGATCGGGTCGAGCCGCAGCAAGTACTCCGGGTCGATGGGCATGTGGTGAAAACCATCAGCGAAGACGCACAAGTCTGTCGGGTGCTGGCGTACCATAAACCGGAAGGAGAGATTTGTTCACGGCATGATCCAGAAGGGCGGCCAACGGTATTTGATCGCTTACCGAAGTTGCAGGGCTCGCGCTGGATTGCTATTGGCCGCCTGGATATCAATACTTCTGGGCTGTTGCTTTTTACCACCGATGGCGAGTTGGCTAACCGGCTGATGCACCCCAAGTTTGAAGTAGAGCGCGAATACGCGGTGCGGGTGTTTGGTGAAGTCACCGATGCCATTATTCAAAAGCTGCGTACCGGGGTGATGCTGGAAGATGGTCAGGCCAACTTTAAGAAAATCAAAGTATTGCCAGGCGAAGGGTTAAATCGCTGGTTTCATGTGATGCTAACTGAAGGCCGCAACCGTGAAGTGCGCCGGATGTGGGAGTCGCAGGGCACTGTGGTCAACCGGTTAATACGGGTGCGCTACGGTGATTTGCATTTGCCAAAACACATTCCTGCCGGTGGTTACGCCGAATGCAGCCTGGATGAAGTCAACTATCTACGGGAGCTGGTGAAGTTACCAGCCGAAACGCAGAGCCTGATCAAAGCCGAAGACCGCAGTGAGCGTCGCCGCCGCATTGCTGGTATGCGCCGTGCCGTGCGTAAACACCAGATCGCAGAAAAAACACCGGGGCGAAACACTGAAACCAAGGCTAAGCCAAAGCCGAAAGTGAAAGAGGACAAACCGGCGAAGCGCCCGGCAGCAAAGCCAGCCAATAAAAAACCAAGCCGGGCTGGCCGGGGCTAAGCGCTAAATAGTGGGATTAGCAGCAAAATGCTAAATGAAACATTTTGCTGCTCGGGTGATTACGACTGATAGCCATCCGGGTTTTGTTGCTGCCAGCGCCAGCTATCTTGCACCATATCATCCAGGCTAAGCTTTGCTTGCCAGCCCAGTAATTGGCTGGCTTTGCCCGGGTCAGCGTAACAGGTGGCAATATCGCCAGGGCGGCGGGCGACAATGCGATAAGGCACTGGTACTTTATTCTTATCGGTAAAAGCCTGTACCATATCCAGTACGCTGTAACCTACTCCGGTACCCAGGTTAAAGGCATCAATGCCGGAGTGCTGCTGCACATATTCCAGGGCCTTTAAATGACCTTCGGCTAAATCAACTACATGGATATAATCCCGCACGCCAGTGCCATCCTTGGTGGGGTAATCATTACCAAAGACACTGAGTTCGGCTCGTTTACCTACGGCTACCTGACTGATAAAAGGCATCAGGTTGTTAGGAATACCATTAGGATCTTCACCAATCAGGCCGCTTTTATCGGCACCGACCGGGTTAAAATACCGCAGTAAGGCAATGGACCAGGCAGGATCAGAAGCAGTCAGATCTTCAAGTATGTGTTCAATCATCAACTTGCTCTGGCCATAGGGGTTGGTAGCAGAGCGGGGCGCGGTTTCAACAATGGGCATGGTTTTGGCGTCACCGTAGACAGTGGCTGATGAGCTAAATACCAGACGTTTCACCCCGGCTTGTTGCATCACCCGACACAAGGTAATAGTACCCGCGACATTGTTGTCGTAATATGCCAGAGGCTGCTCAGTAGACTCGCCCACGGCTTTTAAGCCAGCAAAATGTACCACAGCGCTAATTGCATGCTCTGCAAAAAGCTTTGTTAGCGCTTGTTCATCTCGGATATCTATTTGCAGACTAAGCAGAGAGCGGCCAGTCAATTGTTGCACCCGTTTAAGTGCCTCATCGCTACTGTTGCTAAAGTTATCAATGCTAATCACAGCAAAGCCTGCCCGCAGCAGTGCCAGTGCGGTATGGCTGCCAATGTAGCCGGCACCACCGGTCAATAAAATTGCACTCATCAAAGCTCCTTAGGGCAACACTTTTTTAAATGGCTTGACCGTCGAGCGTGCGTAAACACCGGCTGCCAGATAAGGATCCGCATCGGCCCAAGCCTGGGCTTCGGTTAGAGACTCAAATTCAGCCACCACCAAAGAGCCGGTAAAACCAGCTTCGCCGGGTTCCAGGCTGTCTATGGCAGGTAGCGGTCCGGCCAAAAGCAGCCGACCGGCCGATTTTAACTGTTCCAGCCGAGCCAAATGGGCTGGGCGGCTAGCCAGTCGCTTGCTCAGGCTAGTCTGGACGTCTTCCGAGTAAATCATATAGAACATGGTCATTCCTTGAATATAAGCCGGTTGAAACTGAAAAAACGATGGCTGCCTGCATGCAGCGACCGAAAAGCTAGGATTTCAGCACGGGCCCTGATAGCATGCTGAAAAAACGAAAAACAATTCTAACAATAAATGTCAGGGAGTCCCAACCAAAATGAAACGTGAGCTGTTTAGTTCTAAGATTGGCTTTATTCTGGCCGCGGCAGGTTCTGCTGTTGGTATCGGTAATTTGGTCGCCTTTCCGGTAATGGCTAGCCAGAATGGTGGTGCCGCTTTTTTAATCATGTACGCCTTCTTTGTATTTTTTATCTGCCTGCCGGTTATGCTGGCTGAAATGAGCCTGGGTCGCCATACCCGGCAGAACCCACATGGTGCCTACAGTAAAATCGGGCAAAGCCCACTCTGGAATGGCGTTGGCTGGTTGGCTGTTATTACGCCCTTTATGATAGGGGTGTTTTATCTGGTAATTACGGTCTGGATTTTTGGCTATCTGGCCAAGGCGGTGATGGGGCAGTTGGATACGCTGGCACAGGATGGCGCTTTTGGTCTATTCATCAACAGCAATGAGCTTTATCTGTACATGGCGGTGGTGATTGGCCTGACTTTCTTAATTTTGCAGAGTGGGGTCAAGCAGGGCATCGAGCGGGCGGCTACTTATTTGATGCCAGCGCTGTTCGTGATGCTGCTGTTGTTGGTGGGCTACGTGCTGACGCTGGACAACGCCATGCTCGGTGTGCAGTTCTTTTTAATCCCTGATTTTAGCAAGATCAATGTGCAGGTACTTACTGATTCGCTGGCGCAGGCGTTTTTTTCCTTATCGCTGGCGATGGGCATTTTGATTACCTACGGCTCTTACATTCAGAAGAACAATGATATCGTTGGTGCCGGTAAGATGGTGGCAGGTTTATCCTTGTTGGTGGCCTGTTGTGCCGGCTTGCTTATTTTACCTGCGGTGTTCTGGTCGGATCCAACGATTGATCCATCAGAGCTGACTGATTCCAGTATTGGCATGATTTTTATGGTATTGCCAAAAATATTCCTGGCATTGCAGCAGGATATTGGTTTCTTTGGGGCATCTTTTGTCGCGTCTTTCTTCTTTTTGCTGGTGTTCTTCGCTGCTATGACCTCACTGATTTCGATCATTGAAGTGCCGGTAGCCAGCCTGATGGATACCAAAGGCATTTCCCGCCGCCGCTCTCTGATTACTTTGGGTGTTGTGATGGTGGCCCTGTCGGTACTATCGGCTTTGTCTTTTGGCCGGGTCGACTGGCTCACCAGCTTCCTGAGCTATGGTGGCGCGGACAAGTCGTTCTTTGATGTGATTATGGATGTGTTCTATTACAGCATCCTGCCGCTCAATGGCTTGTTATTATGTTTGTTTGTCATTTACCGCTGGAAGAAAGTGAATCTGCACGCCGAGATGCGAGAAGGCAACCCTGATTTTGAAGGCAGCCTGATGCAGAAATACATCGATGTCTCGCTGGGTACCTTTATTCCAGCCATCCTGGCGGTGATTTTCCTGCTCAATGTATTGGGCCGTTTCTTTGGCGTACAGGTGTTTTAAGCTAATACCCTTGTAGGGCATAGCATCCAACCCCAGCTTCGGCTGGGGTTTTTTATAGGGTTGATGTGGCTCAATCAAGCGGTAAACCAAGGACTGACGTTTGGGCCTGCAGTATATCGTGGTAAGGACAGGAATGTAGTAGCTGAACAACTGCAAATGATAAGCAGAGACAAAATAAAAAGGTGCCCCGCAGGACACCTTTTTTGTTCTGTGCTAAACGCTAAGCTTAATCGGCTTTGGTTTTACTCATCGGGGCTGTGGCTGCCTGACGAGCAGAGCCGGTGCCCGCTTTACGCTCTGAGCTTTGAACCGCTGGGCGTGCTTCGGCTGGCATCGCCGTTGGCAGCTCCGCAGCTGGCTCGTCAGTCACCTTTACCGGCTTGGCCATTTGCGATACCACCATTTGTTGGTAGCGATTGGCTCGGGCTGGTGCTGCCGGGGCTGGTGTGCTGGCTACCGAAGCAGCATGCTCTGCTGCTGGTGCAGGAGCAACTGCTTCAGTTACTTTTACGTCAGCTTTGCTTTCCGGTGCTGCTTCAGTGGTCGGTTTTGTCACCTCGGCTTGTTCAACCTTCTCAGCTTTCTGTGCTTTCTCAGCTTTCACGGCCGTTTCTACGGCTTTAGCAGGTGCTGCTTCGACTTGTCCGGTTTCAGACTTATCCGCTTTCACTGCTTTGGGTGCAGAGGCTTCAGCATCATCAGCTGGTTTTGCTTTGGCTTTACGGGCCGGCGCACGTTTGCGTGGTTTTTTGGCCGGCGCTTCATCTGGTGCCTTGTCCGTAGTTGTTGGTTCCGCTACTTCAGTGCCACTGGCCGCGTCAGCTTTAACCGCAGCATCTTCGGTGGTGGTCGCTGGCTCAGCCGGCTGTTCAGTGCTTGCTTCACTGCTTGTTGCTGCCTCACTGATCTTAGCTGGCTTAGCAGGTGCAGACGTTTCGAACGTATCAACTTGTGGGCTGGCCAGTAAGTCGAGCTGCTCGGTGGTTGGCTCTGCTGACGTTTCTTCCGCATCGCCATTTTGCTCTTTCTTGCGCTTTTGACCGGCAGCACGCAAATGACGTGGCGAGCGGCGGGCACGTTTGCGCTGATCGCTTTGCTCTTTGTCTTCTGTTTCGCTATCGACAGCATCGCTTTCAGTTGCATCTTTGTCGGTAGTATGACTGTCAGCTGCATCGGTAGGCTTGGTGGCCTGCTCAGCCTCTACAGTTTCGTCAACCGGCTGTACCTTCTTTGCCGCTTTGGCATTCGCTTCAGCTTGCTCCGGAACGCTTTGCTCAGCTGTCGGCTGATCGGCTTCTGTGCTCGTCACAGGCTGCGGCATAGTCGCTTCAGCTGCTGTATTTGCTGCTGGTATAGCATCAGTCGTTTCTGTGTTGGTCACAACAGTTTTAGTGGCAGTTGTATCCTGAACTTCGGCTACTGCAGGTTGCTGTTGAGGCTCTGCAGCTGCCTTTTCCAGGCGGACTGACTTTTGCAACTGACGACGCTGGCGACGTTCAGCGGCTTTACGCGGCTGAGTTGGCTTTTCCTCCGTGCGGTCGGCAGTGTTTTTGGCATCTGGTTTTGCCTCTTGTTTAGCTTCTGCTTTTGGTTCTTGTTTTTTGGCCTGCTCAGCTGCTCTGCCTGGTTTGGCAGTTTGTTTCTGCTGTGGAGCCGTTTGCTGCGTTTGCTCTTGCTCTGGGCTGCGACGACTATCCTGACCACCGCGACGGCGGTTGTTATTACGACGACGGTTGTTGCTTTGGTTGGCGCGACGGCTTTGCTCATTGCGTTGCTCGGCCGCTGGCTTTTCCGCAGGCTTGGTTTCTTTGCTCTCACTGCTGCCAAACAGTTGGCTAACCCAGCTCGACAAGCGTGCCAGCAAACCAGGTGTTGCTTCTACTTTGCTGGTAGCTGGCTGGGCTACAGGAGTAACGGCAGGAGCAGGCGCGGTTGCATCCGGAATGCTGATAGCTGCCAACGCGGGCTTCTCTCTGGCAACACTTTCCTGAGTTAGTGGCTGGTACAGATCTTTGCTCAGATCCGGTGTTTTCACCATCTGGTAGCTGCTTTCATCCAGTTCTTCATCGATCCGAACCCGGATTACTTCAAAGTGAGGGGTTTCCATGTGCTCATTTGGAATAATGAACACATCAATACCATGACGCTTTTCAATGCGGCGCACGGCATCACGCTTTTCATTCATCAGGTAGGTGGCTACCGAAATAGGCACTTGCGCCTGAATTTGGCTGGTATTGTCTTTAATGGACTCTTCTTCAATCAGGCGCAGAATCGACAATGCGGATGATTCAGTGCTGCGAATAGTGCCGCGACCGTGACAACGTGGACACAGATGACCTGCAGACTCACCCAAGGATGGGCGCAGACGCTGACGGGACATTTCCAACAAACCAAAACGCGAAATCCGGCCAATCTGAACCCGGGCCCGATCCTGCTTTACCGCATCTTTTAAACGGTTTTCCACTTCACGCTGGTGACGTACCGGCGTCATATCGATAAAGTCGATAACAATCAGGCCACCCAAGTCACGCAAACGCAATTGGCGGGCAATTTCATCGGCTGCTTCTAAGTTGGTATTAAAAGCAGTTTCCTCGATGTCACCACCTTTGGTAGCTTTGGCCGAGTTGATATCAATTGCGGTCAGGGCTTCGGTGCTGTCAATCACGATGGAGCCGCCGGATGGCAAGCGTACTTCACGGTGGAAAGCCGATTCAATCTGATTTTCAATCTGGAAGTGCATAAAAAGTGGCACATCACCGGTGTACAATTTCACCCGATGAGCAAAGTCCGGCCGGAATTGCTGGATATAGAGGCGCGCTTCGTCGAAAATTTTCTGGCTGTCGATCAGGATCTCGCCGATATCACGGCGCAGGTAATCGCGGATGGCGCGAAACACCACATTACTTTCCTGGTGAATTAAGAATGGAGCCGGGCGGTTGGCAGCGGCATCGCTGATAGCAGCCCAATGTTTCAGCAAGGACTTTAAGTCGTAATCCAGTTCTTCAAAAGACTTGCCAACACCGGCAGTACGGACAATCAGGCCCATACCATCTGGCATGGTCAACTGGCTTAACGCATCTTTTAAATCCTGGCGCTCGTCGCCTTCAATGCGACGGGAAATACCACCGGCACGAGGATTGTTTGGCATTAATACCAGGTAGGAACCAGCCAGGCTAACAAACGTCGTTAAAGCCGCACCTTTTTGGCCACGCTCTTCTTTGTCAATCTGGATAATAACTTCCTGACCTTCTTTCACCACTTCTTTGATATTGGGACGGCCATCAAATTTATAACCAGAAGGGAAGTACTCGCGGGAGATTTCTTTCAGTGGTAGGAAGCCATGACGGTCGGCGCCGTAATCAACAAAAGCAGCCTCAAGGCTGGGTTCAACCCGGGTGATTTTGCCTTTGTAGATGTTGGCTTTCTTTTGTTCATGACCCGGGCTTTCGATATCCAGATCAAACAGGCGCTGGCCATCGACCAGCGCAACGCGGATTTCTTCTTCCTGCGTTGCATTAATTAGCATTCTTTTCATTGTGTAGTGACTCTGTATTCAAGCCACAACGCAAGGACTCCGATCAACGGGTGCTCAGACGCTTTCAAACATCAAATGGTGCAGTCTCCCGACTGGAATGCTTGAGGAAACCTATTGTTAAAATTGACAGTTATCGCTGTAATTCATCAAATCTGACACACACCGCATTTCGCTGCGCTGCGTTATAGCATTTTTATTCAATTTTTGCTCTGCTGACCGGATCCTGTGTTTTGTCGGTGTTGGCAATAAATTACTCAGCATTGCCTCAGACAAAGTGGCGATTAATTTGCGCTGGGGGAGGAAAAACGTTGGTTTTCACCACGATTTCGGTATGATCCGCCCAGGTAGCGGTGCCGCACAGCATCTCTTATGTCGCTCAGAGCGCCCTAATTGCCATCATTCTGGCTGAATTAGCCCGGGCATTATCCCACTAATCAACCAGTAATAGCAACTTAAATGTAATTTTAGCAGAGTTCAAAGCCTTCATGACGGAAGACATAAAATTAGGTGTGCAAATTGTTGAAATAGAATCAGAATTTTCTGGTCAACGGGTAGATAACTTCCTGATCGCCAGGCTGAAAGGCGTCCCTAAAAGTGTGATTTATCGGGTGTTACGCAAAGGTGAGGTCCGAATAAACAAAAAGCGGGTCAAACCTGAGTACAAATTGCAAGCAGGTGACTTGCTCCGAATTCCACCAATCTCTGTACGCAAAGAGCCCGATGCGGTTTCTACCCAATTGGCTGTGGTGAAGCAGTTGGAGCATAAAATTCTGTTTGAAGATGAGCACCTGTTAATCATCAACAAGCCATCCGGCATGGCAGTGCATGGCGGCAGTGGCTTGAACTTTGGTGTGATTGAAGCGTTGCGTGCGTTGCGCCCGGATGCGCGCCATCTGGAGCTGGTTCACCGGCTGGATCGGGATACTTCTGGCTGCCTGATGATTGCCAAAAAACGTTCGGTACTGCGGCATTTGCATCAGCAACTGCGTGATAAAACCGTAGAAAAAAAATACCAGGCACTGGTAGCCGGTGATTGGCCGGCTAAATTGCGTAAAGTGACAGAGCCACTGCGCAAAAATACTCTGCAATCCGGTGAGCGGGTCGTGCGGGTGGATGTCGTGGAAGGCAAAGAGTCTGAAACCCGCTTTCGGATTTTGCAGCGCTATCAGCAAGGCACCTTAATCGAAGCCTTTCCGGTGACCGGTCGTACCCACCAAATCCGGGTGCACACGGCTTGTAAAGGCCACCCGATCGCCTGTGATGATAAATATGGCGATAGCGATTTTACTCAGCAGATGAAAGCGCTGGGGCTGTCACGATTATTTTTGCATGCGTTTAGTTTACGGGTGCTACACCCGATCACAGAAACCACCTTAAGTATCGAAGCACCGTTGGACGATGATCTTGCCATGCTGCTTCAGCAGTTGCAGAGGGTTTAGTATGGCGTTTGAGATAGAACGTATCGAATTGGTTATTTTTGATTGGGATGGCACTGTGATGGACTCTGTCGGCCGTATTGTCTCTGCCATGCAAAGCGCTGCGCAGTTGACTGAATTGCCGGTACCATCTGATCATAGCGTGAAACAAATTATAGGTTTGAGTTTGGATCTGGCCTTTAGCACCTTGTTTCCTGCCATGACTGCAGCCCAGCATCAACGCTTGTTTGAGCATTACCGTGAACAATACGTGGAGCGCGATCCGACCCCGACGCCAATGTTTGCGGGTGCCGAAGCCCTATTTTTGCAATTGCGCCAGCAGCAAAAACGGTTGGCGGTAGCAACCGGCAAGGCGCGAAAAGGCCTGGATCGTATCTTTGCCGAAACCGGCCTGGCGCACTACTTTGATACTACCCGCTGTGCCGACGATGCCAAATCCAAACCTGATCCGGATATGCTGCTGCAAATTCTGGCAGAAACCCGTCTGCACCCAGAGCAAGCGTTGATGGTGGGGGATACCAGCCACGATATGTTGATGGCGCAGCAGGCCGGTATACCGCGCGTTGGCGTCACGCATGGGGTGCATGGTATTGAGGTACTGTCACAGTTCCAACCGCTGGCTATCGTTGATAATTTACCCCAGCTACAGCGGTTATTTACCCAACCTGCAGTTACGTTGCCACTTTAAACCGGTTATGCCAGCGGGTTGATGTCATGCTGGCGCAACATTTCAAGCAATCGAATTAACGGTAAGCCGATCAAGCTGTTTGGGTCGGCTCCTTCGAGCTTTGCAAACAAGCTAATACCGAGACCTTCACTTTTAAAGCTACCGGCACAGTCCAGCGGTTGTTCAATGGCCACATAATTGGCAATTTCGGCATGGCTTAATTGACGAAAGTGTACATTAAATGGCTCGCAGCAAAGCTGGCTTTGCCCTGTAGCGGCATCAACCAACGCAAGCCCGGTTAAAAAGGTGACTGTGTTGCCACTGAATGCTTGCAACTGCGCCATGGCGCGTCTCGCGGTATGCGGCTTGCCAAGAATGTCGCCATTAAAAACCGCGACCTGATCTGATCCTATCACCAATCCATTGGGAAGGGTGCCCGCTACTTTGCTGGCTTTGGCCAGGGCCAGTCGTTGTACCAGCGTAGCTGGTGCTTCACCAGCTATCGGGGTTTCATCAATGTTCGGAGCGGCGACCTGAAATAGCAAGCCGATTTTTTGCAATAATTGCTGGCGGTAAGGGGAGGTGGAAGCCAGCCAAAGCTCAGTTTGGAAGGGTTTACGCATACATCAACCTTGAACAAAACAACATCATGAGCTGTTACTATACGGATCTGGCTTTACAAATGCGATAAAATAGCCGAAAAGGATGCAGAATCCTTTGACAGCTTTGCAGTGGATCTATATGATGCGCGCCTTATGCAAAAAGTAAAAATTCCTGTTACCTTAGACCCGGTGCGGGCGGCCCAGAAACGATCATCGTATGATGGTGTGGTGCCGCTTAAAAATTTAAGCCGGTTATCAGAGCAACTGCTGGATACCAGTGGTGAGGTAACTGTACGGATTGATTGTGATATCGACGAGCAAAAGCTGGTCGTGCTATCAGGGGAAGCGAATTGCGACGTGCAGCTAAGCTGCGAGCGTTGTCGACAACCGATGAACCTGTCATTGCATTGCCAGTTTGCGTTTACGCCGGTTCGCAGCGATAATACAGCGCTGGATCATATTCCTGAGCGCTATGACGTGGTCGTTCCGGACGAACACGGTGAAGTGAATTTGCAGCAAATGGTAGAGGATGAGTTAATCCTGACCCTGCCAATGTATCCGGTGCATGACGAAAGCTTTTGTTCAGCATCGGATCAGCTTAGCAGCTTTGGTGTGGTGATTGATGAGCCGGAAAAACCGAACCCTTTTGCAGTATTGCAAGAATTAAAGAAAAAGTGATTTATTAGGAGAAAGCCATGGCTGTTCAGCAAAACAAAAAATCTCGTTCACGGCGTGATATGCGTCGCTCACACGACGCACTGACAGGCCCTACGCTGTCTGTCGACGCTACCACTGGTGAAACGCATCGTCGTCACCACATGACTGATAGCGGCTTCTTCAAAGGCCGTAAAGTCAAGTAAGTCTGGATGCACCTGGTGCAGCCAACACAAATACATATCGCGTTAGATATGATGGGGGGCGATCACGGCCCCCTTGCTACTTTACCTGCAGCCATTCTGGCTGTGCAGGAATTCCCTTATCTGTTACTTACCCTCTGCGGTGATGCAGCTTTGTTGCAGCGTGAGCTCAGCCAGCTTGGTTTTGGCAATCATCCCCGTTTACGTATTCAACACTGCTCTCAGCAAGTGAGTATGTGCGAAAAACCCAGCTCAGCGTTGCGAAATAAGCGTGACTCCTCAATGCGTGTAGCTCTTGACTTGGTAGAACAAGGACAAGCCGCAGCTTGTGTCAGTGCAGGCAATACCGGTGCATTAATCGCTATGGCGCATTTCGCATTGAAAATGTTGTCAGGTGTCGAGCGTCCTGCCCTGATCAGCACCTTGCCGTCTACAGCAGCACAGCCTGTCTACATGCTGGATTTAGGTGCTACTGTAAACTGCGATGCCGACACCTTGTTTCAGTTTGCCGTGATGGGGTCGGTGATGGCGGAAGAAGTAGAAGGTCTGGATGCCCCAAGGGTGGCTTTGCTGAATATGGGGGAAGAGGAAATTAAAGGCTCCGATCAAATTAAGCAAGCAGCGGTGTTGCTTAGTGAGTGCGATGAGCTGAATTATATCGGCTACATCGAAGGCAACGATATTTTTTCCGGCAAAGCCGATGTAATCATTTGCGATGGTTTTGTCGGCAATGTGGCTTTGAAGACTTGCGAGGGCGTGGCCAAGTTGATTGTAAATCAAATCCGGACCACACTGCTGAGCAGCTTGATTGGACGAATTGTCGGCAAACTGGCGCAACCCTGGTTAAAAAGCATGGTCAAAGGGGTGAACCCCGACCAGTATAATGGCGCAAGTCTGATAGGATTGCGCGGAATTGTCGTGAAAAGTCATGGAAATGCCTCCAAAGAGGCCTTTTTCAGTGCTATCCGGCAAGCTGTCCTAGAGGTTGAACGTCAGGTCCCGGCCAAAATTAAAGATCGGCTGGAACAGGTATTAATTGGAAAAGCGTAGGTTGCCATGTATTCTCGCATTATCGGAACCGGAAGTTATTTCCCGTCTCAAGTAAGAACCAACACCGATCTGGAAACCATGGTCGAAACTACCGATGAGTGGATCATTGAGCGCACTGGTATTCGTGAACGTCGTATCATTGCCAAAGATGAGAGTGTCGCTACCATGGGGGCAGCCGCTGCCCGCCAGGCCATCGAAGCCGCTGATATTGATAAGAACAGCCTGGATATGATTATTGTCGCTACCACCAGTGGGGCGCGTTCATTACCCAGCTCAGCCTGTGAAGTGCAGCGTGAACTGGATATTCCTGCTATTCCTGCCTTTGATGTGGCCGCAGCCTGTGCTGGTTTTTGTTATGCACTTAGTGTGGCGGATCAATACATCAAAAGTGGTATGGCGAAACGCATTCTGGTGATAGGCTCCGACTGCTTGTCCCAGTTGATAAGCCCGGAAGACCGAAGCATGGTGATCCTGTTTGGTGATGCTGCCGGTGCTGTGATTTTAGAAGCGTCTGAGCAGCCAGGGATTTTATCTACCCATATTCATGCCGATGGTAAATATTCAGAGTTACTTTATGTGGATAATCCAATCCGTGGTGATGTCGAGTCTGTGCATAACTCCTGGGGATCGATGAAGGGCAACGATGTCTTTAAAGTCGCCGTCACTAAGCTATCGGAAGTAGTAGAGCAGACACTGGCTGCCAATAAGATGGATAAATCTGAAATTGATTGGTTGGTTCCACACCAGGCTAACCTGAGAATTATATCTGCTGTCGCCCGTAAGCTGAACTTACCAATGGAGCAGGTGGTGATAAACCTGGACCGTTATGGCAATACGTCTGCGGCAACGGTGCCAACTGCCTTGGATGAGGCCATCCGTGATGGTCGCATTAAGCGTGGTCAAACCTTACTGCTAGAGGCTTTTGGTGGTGGTTTTGCCTGGGCATCTGCGTTGGTTAAGTACTAGTCCGCTTACTCATGGCACCGGTTTTACTACAGGATTAAGATTATGACAAAGAAAATTGCCATTGTGTTTCCAGGGCAGGGCTCACAAAGCCTTGGTATGCTTAGTGAACTTTACGCTGCTCATGCCGTGGTTCGTGAAACCTTTGCTGAAGCGTCAGTTGCTTTGGGTTACAATCTTTGGGCATTAGTTGCGGAAGGGCCGGAAGAGCAACTAAATGAAACCGATAAAACCCAACCCGCTTTATTAACTGCCTCTGTGGCCTGCTGGCGTCTCTGGCAACAGCAGGGTGGAGCCAGTCCAGCCTATCTTGCCGGTCACTCCCTGGGCGAGTATTCAGCACTGGTTTGTGCAGGCGTACTCTCGCTGGCGGAAGCTGTTGTTTTGGTTGCCAATAGAGGTCGTTACATGCTGCAAGCCGTGCCTGCTGGCACCGGGGCTATGTACGCTATCATCGGTTTGGACGATCAGGCCGTTGCCGAAAGTTGTGCTCAGGTTGCGAACAATGAAGTCGTGGCACCAGTGAACTATAACTCACCTGGTCAGGTTGTTATTGCTGGCCATAAAGCGGCGGTAGAACGGGCTGCTGAAGCATGCAAAGCTGCAGGTGCCAAACGGGCATTACCTCTTGCTGTTAGTGTGCCGTCGCATTGTGCCCTGATGAAGCCTGCTGCCAATACGTTGGCACAGGATATGGCTGCTATGGATTTTCAGCCAGCGACTCTTGCGGTGGTTAATAATGTAGATGTGGCTGTATGCTACGACAGTGCAGCCATTCAGGATGCCTTGGTGCGGCAGCTGTATAGCCCGGTGCGCTGGACTGAAACCATCGAGTGGTTAGCCGCTCAGGGGGTGACTGATGTTATTGAGCTGGGAGCTGGCAAAGTACTCTCTGGCTTGATTAAGCGCATTGATAAATCCCTGGCCGCTGTTTCTGTCAATGACAGCGCCTCATTAGCTCAGGCACTGGCCAACGAATAACACAAGAAAGGATTTTTTATGACAGCTTTATTTTCTTTAGAAGGCAAAGTTGCTCTGGTGACAGGTGCCAGCCGTGGTATTGGCCGGGCGATTGCGGAGCAATTAAAAGCACAGGGAGCTACTGTTGTTGGTACTGCGACCAGTGAAAAAGGGGCCGCTGCCATTACTGAGTACCTTGGTCAGCCAAATACTGGTTTGGTGCTGAATGTGACCGATACTGATTCGATTGAAGCTTGCCTTACCAGTATTAAAAATAATTTTGGTGATATTGATATTCTGGTCAATAATGCCGGTATCACCCGGGACAATCTGCTGATGCGCATGAAAGACGACGAATGGTTTGATATCATTCAAACCAACCTGACATCGGTGTTTCGTCTGAGTAAGGCCGTGTTGCGCAGCATGATGAAAAAGCGTTATGGTCGTATTATCACTATTGGTTCGGTGGTGGGTAGTATGGGCAATGCGGGTCAAACTAACTACGCAGCCGCCAAAGCTGGCGTACTGGGTTTCACCAAGTCACTGGCACGAGAGGTCGCTTCGCGTGGTGTTACGGTGAACGCAGTGGCTCCGGGGTTTATTGATACGGACATGACTAAAGAGTTATCGGATGACCAAAAAGAAGCTATTTTTGGCCAGGTGCCTGCCAATCGCTTAGGACAGCCTGCTGAAATTGCTGCAACTGTTGCCTTTTTGGCATCAGAACCTGCAGCCTACATTACTGGCGAAACGATTCATGTCAACGGCGGTATGTACATGGTGTAAGCCCAGCATGTCAGACCAGCAAAAAAATGCCGGTAGGACGACTTGCATCAATGCAGGCTTACGCATAAACTAGCGCCACATAAAATTGCACGAACTGTTGCGATTTAAATGAAAAAAGGAAGAAAAGATGAGCAACATCGAAGAACGCGTTAAAAAAATTATTGTTGAACAACTGGGTGTTAAAGAGGAAGAAGTCAAGCCTGAAGCTTCCTTTGTTGATGACCTGGGTGCAGACTCTCTGGATACCGTTGAGCTGGTAATGGCTTTAGAAGAAGAATTTGATACTGAAATTCCTGATGAAGAAGCAGAGAAAATCACCACGGTACAATCTGCGATTGACTACGTCAAAGCCAACGCAGAGTAAGCCGTTCTGGCTAAAAACGGGTAGCCTGGCTACCCGTTTTTTGTTGGATGCTTTTATCCGGCAACTCTTGCAGCAAGCTTAGTGTCGGTCCAGAATAAATTCTACTGCAGCATCGCATGTTGATGCTGCAGTAGAATTTATTTTCATCAGCTCCATTGGAGGATGCAGTGTCAAAACGTCGAGTCGTAGTGACGGGGCTGGGTTTACTCACCCCGGTTGGTAATGATGTAGCCACCAGCTGGCAAGCCCTGCAACAAGGTAAAAGCGGTGCAGGCTTGATTGAGCACTTTGATACCGAAGCCTACAGCACCAAATTCGCTGCCATGGTCAAAGACTTTGATGTCGAGCCCTACTTTCCGGCGAAAGAAGCCAAAAAGATGGATTTGTTTATCCAATACGGTGTTGCGGCAGGTATCCAGGCGTTTCGCGACGCTGGTATCGAAGTGACCGAGCAAAACGCTGGCCGCATAGGTGCAGCCGTTGGTTCTGGTATCGGTGGCCTTGGTTTGATTGAGGAAAACCATACCAAGCTATTAAACAGCGGCCCTCGTCGCTTGTCGCCGTTTTTTGTGCCCTCGACCATTATCAACATGATCTCGGGTCAGTTGTCTATCATGTTGGGCCTGCAAGGCCCCAACATTAGTATTGTGACTGCCTGTACCACAGGCGTGCATAACATTGGTCAGGCGGCCAGGATGATTGCTTATGGTGATGCCGATGTCATGCTGGCTGGTGGTGCTGAAAAAGGCTCAACCCCACTGGGAATGGGGGGCTTTGGTGCTGCCCGGGCATTGTCTACCCGCAATGATGCACCGGAGCAGGCCAGTCGTCCCTGGGATAAAGACCGTGATGGCTTTGTGCTGGGCGATGGTGCTGGCGTGGTGGTACTCGAAGAGTATGAGCATGCCAAAGCCCGTGGCGCCAAAATTTATGCCGAGCTGGCTGGTTTTGGCATGAGCGGTGATGCTTTTCATATGACATCACCGCCGGAAAATGGCCGTGGTGGCGCTATGGCGATGCAAAATGCGCTGAATGATGCCGGGGTGAACCCGGAGCAGGTTGGTTATATCAATGCGCATGGTACCTCGACCAATGCAGGCGATTTAGCGGAAACCTGTGCGATTAAGTCGGTATTTGCGGCCAACAAAGACAGCATTATGGTGAGCTCCTCCAAGTCGATGATTGGTCACTTGCTGGGTGCGGCCGGTGCAGTTGAATCAATCATCACCATTTTATCGCTGCGCGATCAACTGGTGACGCCAACCATTAACCTGGATAATCCAGATGATGGTTGTGATTTGGATTATGTGCCACATACAGCTCGTGATGCCAAACTGGAGTATGCGCTTTGCAACTCTTTTGGCTTCGGTGGTACAAACGGCTCCATCCTATTTAAGAAAGTGTAACCCGCTTCTTGTGTGATCAAGCCCGCCTGGTGCGGGCTTTGCTGTATATGCAGTATGGAGGATCCCGTTTTATAACGGTAGTTTGCATGATTGAGAATTTAACTTTCTGACAGCCAATAAAAAAGGCAGCTGCATTGCAGTTGCCTTTTTTGACTAAGATGGCCGTAGGTTCAGAACAGTTTGAACTCAGCGGCGCTATCCTAACGATTAGATCGCAGTAATGTTAGACGCCTGTGGGCCTTTCTGGCCAGCAGTGACGCTGAACTGAACACGTTGGCCTTCAGCCAGGGTTTTAAAACCTGAGCTTTGGATTTCACTAAAGTGAGCGAAAACATCTGGTCCAGAAGCTTGTTCGATGAAACCAAAGCCTTTAGCTTCGTTAAACCATTTGACGGTGCCGGTAGTTGTATTAGACATGGTATGTACCTGTATTAATTAATAAATAAGATGCCTGATGTCAGGCGATTGTGCTGTGAGAGATGTTTTAACTTATGAATACAGGAAGAGTTACTAAAACGGCAATAACATTCGAGGTTTTGCATAAATAACGAACAAACTAATCAAGCACGGCCAGTGTATAGGTTTTCTTTGCGCTGTCAAACTTTATTTCTCATAGTTATAAAAAATAATGTTTTTATTTCTCTGCTGTCTATTGCTCCGACCAAACCGCGTATTCATTGCCACTAGGGTCGGTAAAGTGAAAACGCCGCCCGCCCGGAAAGTTGAAAATAGCTTGCAGGATCTGACCACCTGCCGCTTTCACATCAGCTAAGGTTTGCTCCAGCTCAGAGCTATACAGCACCACCAGGGCGCTGCCATGCTGAGTTAGCGCTAGGTGTTCACTTTGGTAATAACCACCATCAATGCCAGCATCGGTAATGGCCATATACTCCGGGCCGTGATCGACAAACCCCCAGCCAAATACCTTGCTAAAGAATGCTTTGGTCGCCGCCATATCCCGGCAGGGCAGTTCGATGCAATTGATTTTTCTATGCTGATGCATTCGGGAATCTCCTGTTGAATTGAGGTTTAGCCACAAAATGGCACCAGTTTTAGATGTATATTTCGCCCATCATATAATCTACCGCATTGCCTGTCAGTTGCACCCGATCGCCCTTGAGTTCACAGCGCAGGGCACCGCCTCTTTTGGATAGCTGGTAAGCACTCAGTTGCTGCTTGCCAAGCTTGTGGGCCCAGTAAGGGGTAAGCTCACAGTGCGCCGAGCCGGTGACCGGATCCTCGTTTACCCGCAGCTTGGGAAAGAAACAGCGGCTGACAAAATCAACGTCTTTATCTTTGCCAGAGGCTGGAGCGGTTGCCACCACGCCACGCAAGCCCAGTTTTTTCAGTTGCTCAAAGTTGGGGGCTAGGGCTTTGATCTCATCGGCAGTTGGGTACACTGCAATGTAATCAAAGGCTGCCAGCACCTCCACGGGAGCTTTGCCAAGCCCGGCAAGCAGCTCTGCCGGCGCTGAAACCGGTTGTGGCATACTGGCTGGAAAGTCCAGCTGATAACCCTTATCAGTGCGTGTTACCCGCAAAAGGCCACTACGGGTACTAAACACCAGTTCTGGCTGATGAAAGCCAAGCTGGCTATACAACACATGGGCAGCAGCCAGAGTTGCATGGCCGCATAAATCTACTTCTTCTTCCGGGGTAAACCAGCGCAACTGGTAGCCATCGCCTGCAGGCACAAAAAAGGCGGTTTCCGATAAATTGTTCTCTTCAGCAATGCGTTGCAACAGCGCATCGTCCAACCAGTTGGTCAGTGGGCAGACCGCTGCCGGATTGCCACCAAACACCTGCTCGGTAAAGGCATCCACTTGAAACATTTGTAATTTCACCTTGACTACTCCTGGTTGAAAATCGGTTCAGTTTAACCGCTTAGCCACTGTTTGACGAGTGGGATCAAGGCTTCGATGGCAGCACCTTGGCTATCGGTGTTGGCATCGGCAATGCCTATGACCAGGCCACGCTTTGGCTCATGCATAAAACAATAGCGGCTAAAGGGCTGTACTTTAAAGCCGTGTTGCCAGAGCTTGTGGCTTAATGCCACATCGTCCGCTAGGTCGGGCAGCAGCAACGTCAGGTGTAAGCCAGCATCCTGTGCCAGCAAGGTGGCATTTGGAAAGTGTTGCTGCAGCAGGGGTATCGCGTATTGCTTTTGCTGCTGATAGCAGCGACGCATTTTCCGAAGATGGCGTAAAAAGTGCCCTTCAATGATAAAGTCGGCCAGCACGGCTTGGGGCAGTAAAGCCACATCGCCCTGCACCGCCTGCAGCAGGGCACTGGCGGTTTGGATCTGGGCTTTGGGCGCCACTAAATAACCAAGCCGTACTGCCGGAAACAGAGTTTTGCTGAATGAGCCGACAAAAAGCACCCCTTCACCTCCGGCTAGCCCTTGCAAGCTGGCAATAGGCCGGTGGCGGTATTGAAACTCACTGTCGTAATCGTCTTCCACCAACCAGCATTGCTGTTGTCTGGCCCAGTGCAGTAATTCCAGTCGCCTGGCCAGGGGCATAATGCCGCCGCAAGGGTATTGGTGCGATGGCGTTAAAAAAAGCGCTCTGGCCTTGCCATTGGTCGGCAGTTGGCGCAGATCCAACCCATCGGGGCCAGCCGCCGGCAGATGCTGCACTTTAAGCTCTGCCAATTGCAGCGCTTGTTTTAGTCGTGGATAACCTGGGGATTCCATCAGCACTTGCTCATGGCTTTTTGCTGCCAGCCTGGCCGCCAGAAACAATGCCTGCTGGGCACCCGTGGTGATAAGGATGTTGTCCTGATCGCACTGCAGCTGACGCGACTGAGCTAAGTAGTGCGCCAAAGCTTGTCGTAGTGGCTGGTAGCCAAGCGGATCGGCCATGCCACAGAGCGCAGTCCGGTTGCCATGGCGCTGCAGCAATTGCTGCCAAATACGAAATGGAAAGGGGCGTACATTCGCCAGACCAGGCTGCAGCCGACCGCTGTGAGCCTGGCCTTTGGCTGATAGGCCGTAGTGCTGCATCGGCAGGGCAGCACCAGCGGACGCCTGGACTGGTTCTGGCGTGAAGTAGTGATCGGGCAGTGCTGCAACGATCTGATAGCCCCGGCCTTGCTGTGCCTCGACATAGCCTTCTGCCACCAGTTGCTGCAACGCTTGTTGCACTGTGGTGCGGCTAAGCACAAGGTCACTGGCCAGTTGCCGCTCTGAGGGCAGCAAGGCGCCAACCGGCCAGCGGCCACTGAGCAGTTGCTGACGTAAACACAGATAGAGTTGCTGCTGCAGTTCCCCCTGGCCGGATAAACTGAGGGCATCACTGCACAAACGGGTACCGGGCAACTGGATTGCTCCTTTTTCTAAAACTGGCTATTTCAATCAATCCAGTTTAGCAGTGAAATGATGTTTTCAGAACAGGAGAGATTGATGATTTTAACCTTTGCTATCGAAACACAGCTTGATCTTGATGAAGTCATAGCGCTGTATCAAAGCTCCGGCATCGCCCGGCCGCTAGAGCAACCGAAGCGGATGCAGCGGATGCTACAGCATGCCAATCTGATCGTTACCGCCAGGCGGGACGGCCAGTTGCTCGGGCTGGCTCGCTGTTTAACCGATTACAGCTGGGTGGTGTATATTGCCGATTTGCTGGTAGCCAAAGATTATCAGCAGCAAGGGGTAGGGCGGCAGTTACTGGCAGAAGTGCAGCGCATCACCGGGCCTGAAGTGCAGCAATTGCTCTTAAGTGCCCCTTCGGCCATGGCTTATTACCCGAAGGTAGGTTTTCAGCCGCTTAGCAATGCCTTTGCCATTGGCCGTAAGGAGTAGCCCATGCTGTATTGCCCCAAAGCCATGGCGTTTGCCAGCACGGACGCTTTGCATGATTTTATCGAACAGCATGCTTTTGGCTGCCTGGTGAGCCAGCCATTTTTTTGCAGTCATCTACCCTGGTTACTGAAGCGGCAGCAAGGCGAGCAAGGGGTGCTCTATGGTCATCTGGCCCGGCAAAATCCGCATGCCAAAGCCCTTAACGGCCAGCAGGTGCTGATTAATTTTACCGGCCCCCATGCCTACATTTCACCGGGCTGGTATCAAAGCAAGCTGGCGGTGCCGACCTGGAATTATGCGGTGGCGCATGTGCAGGGCAAGGCACAGTTGCTGGAGCCAGAGGAAACGTTGGCAATGCTGGAGGAGCAGGTGGTCAGTTATGAGTCTGAGCCGGCGGCATTGGCGAAGATGCCAGCCCAGTACCGCGAGCAACTGGCCAGGGCCATTGTCGGGATCCAGGTGCCGATAGAGCAGCTGACAGGCAAGTTAAAGCTGGGGCAACAGCGCTCAGCCGAGGATCAGCAAGGGGTGTTGACTGCCTTGCAGCTGAGTGAATCGCATCAGGCACAGGCTCTGGCGGCCTTGATGACCAACTGGCAACTTGGCGTTGGCTAAGTGGTCGCTTGTTGCGTCAGATCAAGGCCTGTTGCTGTGGTTTCGTTAGACTAAGCGCAGAGTTCATTGCTTTGAGAGTTCCTATGCCCAGTATCCAGTGGGATCCAGCTTTGATTGCCAAATACAACATCCATGGCCCACGCTACACCTCGTACCCGACGGCGCTGGCACTGCAGGCGCCCTTTGATAGCCAACAAGTGCGCGACACCTTGCTGGCATCGGCCGGTGAACTGAGCCTTTATCTGCATCTGCCGTTTTGCCATCAGCTCTGTTACTACTGTGGCTGCAACAAGGTGGTTACCCGGCATCAGCACAAGGCGGATCGTTATCTGGATGCACTGGAGCAGGAAATGGCCATGTATCAGCCCTTGGTAGCGCACCGGCCCATTGGCCAGATTCATTTAGGCGGCGGCACCCCGACTTTTCTAACCGAGCAGCAGTTAAGCCGGTTAATGCAGCTGTTTCATCAGTACTTCGATTGTACAGCGCTGGATGAGCTCAGTATTGAAATAGACCCGCGCAGTTGCAGCCTGGAAAAACTGGCGCACCTACGCCAGTTGGGCTTTAATCGGGTCAGTTTTGGCGTGCAGGATTTTGATCAGCAGGTGCAAATCACCATCAACCGGGTACAGGATGCCGATTTAATTCGTCAGCTGGTGCAAGCGGCCAAAGCACTTGGCTTTAGCTCCATTAATCTTGATTTGGTCTATGGTTTGCCTTACCAGCAGGCGGCTTCGTTTCAGCAGACGTTGGATCAGGTGGTGGCGTTGGAGCCGGATCGGGTGTCTTTATTTAGTTATGCCCACTTGCCAGCGCGCTTTGCTGCGCAGCGCAAGTTGCCGGAGGCCGCCTTGCCAGGCGCTGAAGCCAAGCTGGCTTTGTTGCAGCAAGGCATCGCCACTTTTAGCCAAGCTGGTTATCAGTTTATTGGCATGGATCACTTTGCCAAGCCTGAAGATGGCCTGGCCAAAGCGCAGCGGGCAGGGCGGTTGCAACGTAATTTTCAGGGCTATACCACCCATGGTCAGAATGCGCTGCTGGGCCTTGGCGTTTCTTCGATTAGTCAGGTGGATGGTGTGCTGTGGCAACATGAAAAAGATTTGCCGGATTACTATCAGGCGATTGAAGCTAGGCAGTTACCTCTGGCCAAAGGTTTTGTCTTGTCCAAAGATGACTGCATTCGTGCGGAATTAATCGCACAGCTGATCTGTCATTTTGAACTCGATACTGCGGCTTTTGCACAGCAGTGGCAGCTTGATTTTGACCAATACTTTGCTGATAGCTTGCAAAAGCTGGCCCCCTTTATCGAGGATGGTCTGGTTGAGTTAAGCCCGACAGGCATTAAGATAGCCGATGCAGGTCGGCTATGGGTGCGCAGCATTTGCAGCGCCTTTGATGTGTATTTACAGCAGGGCCAGCAGCGTTATTCCAAAGTGGTTTAATACAAAGAGTGGTTTAATACCAAGAATGGTGTAAGCCAAACAATAAAGCCACCTCGCGGTGGCTTTATGCGTAGTTGCAGCGACTTACAGATGATAACTGATGTGCTGATGAAAACGCACTACCAGATCATCTCGCTCCGGATTCAGATTAACGCCTTTGGCAAAGCGGCGCAGGGCGGTTTCGACCTGATTCATAAAGCGTCCATAACCCATATCGGTGTAATCGTCTTTGGTTGCAAAGATAATAAACTGAGCGGATTCAACCAAGTTGCTATCATCCCAGTCAGCAATCAGTTGCCCTTCGCTGATGCTGGTATCAAAACCAATCATCTGCAATTCTTTGCCGGTACTCATTTTATCAAACTTGCTGTTACGAACCAGTGGCAGCAAGCCATTGGCCAGCACAGCTCTGTGGGTCAGTTTATTCAGGCTGGTGGCTTCAACAAACTGGTCCTGAATCAACTGGTACAACTCAGTGTAAGGACGATCAGATTTAGCATCAATGGTGACTTGCTCTTTGATATAGCGGCTAAGTGGCAAGTTAATAATGGCATAAGTCAGGGCACTGTGCTCAGCCGGTAGTTCACAATGGCGGGCTTTGTAGCGCGCATCCAAAGAGCGAAGTTTGTAGCCATAACTTTCTTTGACACCTTTTTGCTTAGCAAATAAGTCGTACGTTAGGTGTTGGTGGTCGCGAACTTTGATGGCGAGCTCTGGGCTGTTAATTTCATCGCTAAAGCGTTGCAACAAGGCGCGAACTTTATTGTGAAAATCTGCTGCGTTGGCACGAATGTTTGCATCTGTTGCCATAAATAGTAAGGAGATCTTACGGGCTTTTTCCGCCGGGTTAAAGAAGCTATTTTGCGCTTCATGGTAGGCCGGGTTGTAGAAAAACAGAATTTGTTCGGCGGTTTGCAGGGTATAGGCTTCGGTATGAAAACGCACCACCGGCGTTTTGCCATTGGCAATCAGGTGGACATTGCGTAAACCTGCTTGATCGGCCAGTTCGAAAAAAATCTTACTCAATTGCAGGTAAAATTCTTTGAAAGGCTCGGGACTATCAACCATTGGGGCGCCAAAGCGCGCCAAAATTGCATCTGTCAGGCTGAACTCTGCTAGCAGATATTGGTTGTCCCTGGAGCTGGTTGGAATATAAACTTTGTGTTGGCTGCTGACCGGCATAACTCCCCCGTTAAAGCTGTCCTTAATTGCTGGTTAGTGTAGCAAAATTTAATCAGCTGGACTTTCATTTTTTGTTGATTTTTCACAAAGATAGTAGCTGGTACACCAAACAGGTACACCAGCCGAGGTTAATGGCTGCTCCGTGCAAAGCGTCCCAGTTGTTGCTGTGTTCGGGCCGTTCCATCCAACAAAGCTTTGGCGGCATCATCAATAGAAGTCATCTGCACATTGGCTTCATTGGTCACATGCTCAATAGCTGATAAGTGCTTATGGGTTTGCTGGTAACGTTTTTCCAGTGCCCCTACGGTGTCATTGATACTGTGCACCCGGTTTTTGGCATCGGCCAACTGCTGTTGTAAATTAACAAATTCGTGGCTGGTTACCCCAGTTTGCTGTTGGGCATCTTTGGCTTGCTGGTGCAGACTTTCCGATTCGGTTCGGGTTTCCTGTACCAGCCGCTCCATATCGTTTAAAAAGCCTGATATTTGCCGGGTGGCATCGTTGACCTTGGCCGCCAGTGTGCGTACTTCATCAGCTACCACGGCAAAGCCACGGCCAGCCTCACCGGCTCGTGCCGCCTCTATGGCAGCATTAAGCGCCAGTAAGTTGGTTTGGTCGGAAAAGTTCTCTACCATCACCAGAATTTGCCGTACGTTCTCAGCATTTTGATGCAGACCATTGATGGTCTGACCAAAGGTATCCAGCAGTTTGACGATACTAGCTAACTGACCCGACAGCTGTTGCATCTGACTGCTGGCGCCCTGTGCACTTTTTACTGTCACTGATGCTACTTCACTCATTTGATCACCGTGCTGAACGATGTCAGACAAGTACTCCAGTACCTGATCACTTTCGCCGCGGATCTGATGGCTACGCTTCTCCGTATCCTGCAAGTGACTGCGTGTGGTGCGAACAGCTTTGGATACTTGCTCATTGGTTTCATGGGTGCGTTTAGCTTCCTGATGAATATCACCCAATAACTGCCCCAGTTGATTAACAAACTGATTGTACTGCTCAGACAAGGTTCGAAACTCGTCGTGGGTAAAAGCCGGCAGTCGGTGGTTCAAATCTGTTCCTTTACTGTTGGTTTCCTGCAAAGCGGATACCAGAGCATGTACTGGCCGAACGATTAAGTGATGTAAATAGAAAATGGTGAAGATAAAGGCTGCCGAACCCAGCAGCAACAAAAGCCACCACCCCGTGGTAGCCGCATCATCCGCCGGGTAAGCCAGATAGAGGGTCAGCGCAAAGAAGAGCGCCAAAAAACCAATGTTGCCGATGATTTTACGAGTGAGAGTATAGAAGAAAGTTTGTTCAATAAAGTTATACACTTTGGCAAAACTCCCCATAGCTTTTCCATGCATCAGTTACGAATCGAATAAATGCAGCATAGCATAACTGCTGCTGCTGACTATTGTTTCAGCACAGGTTTTCGTTGCTTTTTTGCGGCTATTAATTGGAAGTCACTTCCGGCAATAACTCCAAACCAAATCGGCGGAACTCATTGCTAAACGGTTCTTGCTGCAGTATGCGGTAAACCCATTGGTACAGTGTTTCTATGGCAAGATCATGTTCGGGATTGATCAACAACTGATGCTGGTAACTTTGATCAACCCGTTCGGAAACGATGATTTTCCTGGCATTCTGTTGGTTAGCCATTAAATACTGATGTAAAAAAGAACGGGTCACGATGGCTGTATCGGTGCGCTGCTTCAACACCAGCTCGATACTGGCCTGATGATCGTTGACCAAGGTCATTTGATAGTTGCTAGCTATTATATCAGGGGCGGTTTCATAGTTGGCTAGCCGATAATGATAACCTAGAATTCCGGCAACGGTTTTATCGGTAAGATCGTCAAACCAGGACTGAGTGCTGGCTTTACTGCTAAGTGCAATAAAAACTTCATCATCTTTGGCAAAGGGCGGTGAATGATCAATGCTTATGTTGCGTTGAATCCAACCCCAGCTCGGATCTTCAAAGAAAATTGCATCGTACAGGCCTTGTTGATAGTCCTGATGACGCCGTATGGGCGTTGTGAGTACCAACTCAAAGCGGTAGTCCTGTTGCAGGCGGTTAAGCTGAAGGATTAAATCCACGGTGAAGCCTTTAGCCAGCCCATGCTCTAGCTCGATATAAGGAGGAAATGGGTAGCCACCAACGCGCACCAGAGTTGTTGCAGACGCCTGATTAAAGAAAGTGACCAGGACAATTAACGTAGAAATCACAACAGACCGCATGATCGATTCCTTTTAACAGCGAAAGCTAATTCATTCCTTGCCTATATCTTCGTACCATAGTTCCGGTGAACTGGCAATAAAGTCTTCCATCAGTTGGATGCATTCTGCATTCTGTAATATAGTTAACTTTACCCCACGGCTGCGAATGTAATCTTCCGGTCCCTGAAAAGTTTTGTTTTCACCCACCACTATATTCGGAATACCGTATAGCAAGGCTGTACCACTGCACATATCGCAAGGGGATAAGGTAGAATAGAGTGTCGCTTTTTTGTAATCGGCTGGCGATAGACGGCCTGCTTGCTCCAGGCAGTGCATCTCAGCATGCAAGATGGCACTGCCTTGCTGCACCCGTTGGTTATGGCCACGGCTTACAATCTTATTATCGATCACCAATACGGAACCGATGGGAATACCTCCTGCAGCCAAGCCTTTTTTTGCTTCATCAATAGCTGCTTGCATAAAAAGATCTGTCATCGTTACCCCGACTTTTTATGAATGCCTGTGATTTAGCATAGTTGCTTTTCTGCTTTGCCGCGAGAGCAGTTTTGTTGAACATACCAGCTGTGGTAGATTGCATCAGAGTATGAGCTAGCAGAAAAGGCATAAACAGATGGAGTGGATACTGGCATTAGTTATCGGGGCAGCGACACCTGCTGTAGCAACGCAGAACGAAGCTGCAGCACAGTTTTGGTTGCATATGGCGCAACACTGCGGTCAGGCTTATGAAGGGCGGCGCGTAGTAGCCCGGGATGACCGGCCGGATTTGCTGGAGGGTAATGAACGCCTGATTGTGCACTTTCGTGAGTGCTCCAGTGAATTACTGGCACTGCCATTTCATATTGGTTCGGTCGATGGCAGTTGGGATCGCTCCCGTACCTGGCGTTACAGTTGGCGGGATGGTCAGTTGGAACTGCGTCATGATCACCGGTTAAGCAGTGGTGAGCCTGATGAAAGCAATACCATGTATGGTGGTTTATCGATAGGGCGAGGCACACCGGAGCAACAACAGTTCTTATTTACTGAACGCACTGCTGACGATGGCTCAGCGCTTGGTTGGCGAATCGAAATCGTTCCTGGTGTGCGCTATACCTACGGTACTTTTAGTGGCGATAACTGGACCTGGCGGTTGGACTTTGATTTAAGCAAACCCTTGGATAGACTGCCCCCGGCACCCTGGGGGCATCAGTAAAAGAGCATTAGCTACCGAAGTTGGCCGAAAAATTGTAAATCACGCCCAGTGACAGTGCATAGGGATCCTGGCCAGGTTCAATGGCCAGTTGCTTACCATGGCCGCCTCCGGCCGATACATTAAAGTTGGCATTGTCGGCGTTGTTGGTGAAGGCCGCTGCTGCATAAAGCGTGAGCTGGCGGCCAAAGCGCCGGTCTAGACCTAATGCCAGCATGGTGGCTCTGCTGTTGTCAGCATCGGCGTTGCCGGCATGATAAAGCTGAGCTTTCACGCTGTAGGCGTCATTGATACGATAAGCAGCCCCGATGCCGTAAGCATCTCTGTTGCCACCAGCGAAGTTTTCACTGCTTTGCCAAAAGGCCGTCAGCCGCCATTGTTCGCTCAGGCGATAACTGGCGCCAGCACGAAAACCGCTCAGTGCGCTATTGTCCGGCCGGTTGCGCCGCTCGTAAGCCAGCATCAGCATTAGCGCTTTGTTATCAAAGGTGACTGAGCTACTGATGGCATCGTCTTTATTGTCACTGGTGCTGCCGGTGCGATCATGGGTGGAGTAGTGCAGATCGAAGGTCAATTGCTGAAAAGCAGGGGTTTGATAATGCAGGCCGTTGCGAAAGCGCCGGTCTAAATCGACTCCGCCACCCCGAACGATGTTGCGGGCATCACCTACCTGATCACCAAACAAATCGGTGCGGCTGCGTACGTTTTTCAAGGGAGTATCAAAAAATCCGGCCCGAACCAGGCCGAAATCGCCCTGTAATCCTAAAAAGCTGTTGCGCGAGGCCCAATCACCACTGCCTTCATCGAGGCGGATCAGGCTTTCGATTTGCAACAACACAGTCAGATTGTCCTGCACCTGATGCGAGCCGCGAATGCCAAAACGGCTGGCATTGCTGGATATATTCAGGCCATTGTCGTTGCCATTGTCCAACTGATCAACCGACAGGTGCGCCCGGCCGTAGATGCCAAACTCAGTGGCTTGAGCAGGGGGCAGTAAAAGGATGCTACTGACTGCCAGGCAGCCAAGGAGAAGGTGTTTTTTCATGGAAAAGTGATCCGTCATATTTTTGTCATAATGGTAGTTCGCTTAGGGGAGAAAATCAAAGATAAAACAGATAGCTAGCTGGTCTTGAGTAGATAAAAGCGGATATTCAAGGTCTTGGCTATTGGCCAGAGCAACTGCAATTGCTGTTCGAGCTGTTGCTGAGGGACATCATGGAGTGCCTGTTGGGCCTTTGCGTTAAGCAAGATATCGACCTGAATGGGGCTCTGATAGTAAAGGTTCAGTTCAACATCATTGCTGTTAAGTTGGTAGGAGTGCAGTAGTTGGTCGATAGCCCGGGTTAAAGCTGGCCGGATATTCAAAGCTTGTAGCGATGATGACACCTCTGAAGCAGAGCTATTGATGTGGACCAGGATATCGCCGATTTCGGGGAATTGTTGCTGCAGCTGCTGTTTAACCTGAGTACCCAGCAAGTGTGCTTCGGAAGCAGTAAGTCGTGGCGCAACTTCCAGTTTTAGTTCCAGCAGGACCTTGCCACCACTGGTTCGGCTGCGCAGGGAGTTGATGGCGTGGATCCCGTCTGTTTGTACAATCAACTGACGGTAGCTTTGTTGCTGTTGCTCGGGGATGGCGGTATCTATTAGCTCTGCCAGGCTGCCCGCTAGCAACTGCAAGCTGATCATGCCAATCAATACGGCCACCAGCACAGCAGCAACTGCATCCAGCCACCAGACACCCAGCATGGCACCGCCGGCACCGAGCAGCACCACGATGGAAGAGAACGCATCGCTTCGGCTATGCCAGGCATTGGCGTTCAGCAGCTCTGAGTGCAAAGCATGAGCTGCCTTGATGGTATACCAGTACAGCCCTTCTTTGATGCTAAAAGAAAGCCCTGCCACCAGCAATACTGGCCAGGTAGGTACTGTGCTGTCCTGGCCTTGCCACAGGAACAAGGCATTTTGCCAGATCAGCCCAAGGGCAATGGCCAGCAGCATCAAGCCAAGGATCACTGTACCCAGGGTTTCAATACGGCGATGGCCAAAAGGGTGGTTTTGATCAGGCGCCCGGCCACCTAACCGGATGCTGATAAGCACCACTACATCGGTCGCCAGATCCGACAAAGAGTGCACACCATCAGCAATCAGGGCAGCAGAGTGGCCAAGCAGGCCGGTGATGATTTTCACTACGCCAAGAAGCGCATCAAACAGCGCACCGACCAGCGTTACTTTGCTGGCATGAGCTGTATCCTGCTGCAGGGATGTTGCATCAGTATGTGAATCCCTCATGTCAGTGCGCCACTATAACGAGACCGATGCCTTCAGTGTTAGCCACCAAATTACCTCGCGTCAAGATGCACCCTAAGTGTTAATGAGGCAATGGCCATTTTCTTGCCAGATACCAGCCTGCAATCATAGTGGCTACAAAAGCCAGAGTAGCAGGGCTGCCTGCACTTAAAGCCGCTAACGCCGGTCCCGGGCAATAACCGACCAGGCCCCAGCCAAGACCAAATACCGCCGCACCAATCAGGATAGGTTTATCGAGCTTGGTGGCGCTTGGCAGTTGAAATTTTTCTGCCAGCAAAGGCGCCGGTTTGCCGCGAACCAGGCGAAAGCCAACACTGTACACCGTGAGGGCTGCCGCCATCACCAGGGCTAAACTGGGATCCCAGTTGCCGGACAGATCTAAAAAGGCCAGTACTTTGGCCGGATCGATCATCATGGAGACGGCGATGCCGATGGACATCAACAAACCGGCGACAAAAGCGATGATGAGTTGCATGGTGGACTCCTTAAAACAAACTGGCGACAAAAACGCCAACCGCCATAAACACCAGGGTGGCAGTAATGGAGCGCGGCGAGAAACGGCCAATGCCGCAAACGCCGTGCCCCGAGGTGCAACCACTGCCCCATGCGGTGCCCAACCCAACCAGCAAGCCGGCAATCAGAGTTCGAGGGCCTAGCTCAGGGGTGCTGAAACTAAAATCGCTGATAACCAGTGCCACCAGCAAAGGCCCTAGCAGCAAGCCGGCAACAAAAGCCAGCCGCCAGCTACGGTCTTGCTTTTGGAAAATGGCCTGGCTGGCAATGCCGGAAATCCCGGCAATTCTGCCAAGAGCGGCCATCAGCAATAAGGCTCCCAAGCCAATAAAGGTGCCACCAATCAAAGCGGATAGCGGAGTAAAGTTTTCCATGATTACCTCTTATTTCACGATAGGCAATTGGGCGTCCAGCCAGCCCTGCATGCCCGGTGCAACGGAGTACACCTTTGAAAAGCCCATGCGTTGCAGTGACTCTGTTGCCAGAGCGGATCGTGCACCAGAGCGGCAAATTAGATACAGTGGCTCTGCAGCCAGTTGCTCCAGTGCGACATCAGCAGCGCAGCCACTGGCTGCGACGGCTGGGTGGTTGGCCAACTGCATTTCAAGCACACCTCGGGGATAATTGACCGCCCCCGCAATATGGCCCTGAGCAAACTCTGCTGGCTCACGCACATCAATCAATCTGGGTTCAGGATGTGTGTTCAGGTAATTTGAAAGCTGATCAAGGTTGACTTCCTTTATGCCTGCTTTGGCTTCTGCTACCAATTGTTGTGCTGTTTTCATCTGTATCTCCAAGTTGTTAGATAACGGACTGCGTTACGACAACCACTGCCATAACGGCTAAAAATACCGCAAAACCCTTCTGCAGTTTTTCTTTAGGTAAACGGCGGCCTATCCAGGCCCCTAAATAACTGCCGGCAATACCTGCCACGATCATTAGAGCAATGACGGTCCAATCAAAACTTAACCCCTGGCCGGTAAAGACCACATAGTATTTGGCAAAGCCGACAAAGGATTTTAAGGCGATCACCACCAGACTGGTGGCAACCCCAATGACGATGGGTAAGCCGCCCATTAGCACCAATGCCGGCACGATAAGAAAGCCACCACCGACGCCGACAAAGCCAGTCACTGCCCCTACCACCAGGCCATCAGCCAGGACTTTGGCCTTGTTAAAAGCGAGTTGGTTGGCGGTATCTTTCAATTGGCTGCGCCACATAAAGAAAGCAGCGACGATCATCAAGAGGGCAAACACCAGCAACTGCCAACGGCTGTCGACCATAGTCCCGGCCCATGCCCCCAGATAGGTTCCAAACATACCCGGGATACCAAACCAAAAGACATGACGCCAACTGATGAGTCGCTTAAAACCATTGTGAAAAGAGCCAAAAGCACTGATGGCTGCGACGATAAGCAAGGATGAAGCAATGGCTAACTCTGCCGGCATGCCTAACAGGTACAACAGCACCGGGACGGTCAGGATTGAGCCGCCTGAGCCAAATAAACCAAGACTAAGACCTATAATGAGTGCGCCTAAGAGTGCTAACATAATTTTTATATTCCAAAAAAGAATATGTATATAACTGAATTGCATTTTAAACTGTGCTCAGCTATGATGCAATCACTATTTAGTGAAATCTAATTTAAAAGAGGTGCCCCGATGACCACGCAACAGCAGCCGATGCACATTGAGATGTTTTTTGATAACGATAGCAGTACTTTCAGCTATTTGCTGGTGGATAAGAGCAGTAAAGTGGCGGCATTGATTGATCCTGTGCTCGATTACGATGCCGCTGCCGGCGCAGTCGATACCCGCAGTGCCGATCAGGTATTGGCTTACCTGAATCAGCATGAGCTAAAGCTGCAATGGATTTTAGAAACTCATGCCCATGCCGATCATTTATCGGCTGCGCATTACCTGCGGCAAAAAACCGGCGCTCGGGTCGGTATTGGTGAAGGCATTCGCAAGGTGCAGCAGACCTTTAAGGTGGTGTTTAATATTGGCGACGAGGAGCTGACTGCCAGGGGGGAGTGCTTTGATCATTTGTTCCATGATGACGAGACTTTCCAGATTGGCGCTCTGACCGGACGGGTGATCAACACACCGGGGCACACCAACGATAGCGTCAGCTATCTGATAGCCGGTCATCTTTTTGTCGGTGACTCCTTGTTTATGCCGGATGCAGGCACGGCACGTTGCGATTTTCCGGGCGGCGATGCGGCTGTGCTCTATCAATCCATTCAGCGGTTGTATCAATTGCCGGATGAGACCCCGATGTACATGTGCCACGATTACCAGCCCAATGGCCGTGAACTGCGTTACAAAACCACGGTGGGGGAGCAAAAGCAGCAAAATATTCATGTTGCGGCGCAAACACCGCAACAGGATTTTGTGCAAAAGCGTACGGCACGCGATGCCACTCTGGCCGTGCCGCGGCTGATTTATCCTTCGGTGCAGGTGAATATCCGTGCGGGGCAGTTGCCATCAAAAGAAGGCAATGGCACGGCTTACATCAAGATCCCACTGAAAGGCACGGCTCAGCTTGACTGAGCCGAAGGCTATTGGCTTTGACGATTTGCACAGCTGATGCAAAGAGTAGTGTAAGGGATGGCGCTTAGCCGCTCGATAGCGATAACATCCTGGCACACTGAGCAGCGGTCATAGCTGCCTTGTTCCATCCGGGTCAAGGCACGATCGATGTGTTGCAGCTCCTGCTCGGCTTTAAGTTCAAGGGCAGTGAGTACGTCATCATTCTCTCGCACTTGCGCTTGCTCGGCCAGATCGGAACTGCGGCCCTGGCGAAAGTCGTGTTCGATGGCAGCAATCTGACGTTCGAGCTTCATTTTGCGTTGCAGTAACTCTTGCTTTAGTTTTTGCAGAGGCATCGTACTCTCCTGTGGTTATGCTAAAAGCGTAGTGTAGTGGATTTTATCTGTATGAGCTTGATCTGTCTCAATGACTGCGCGAGTACTGAATGCGATCACCGGATTGCAGACTTGTCGGTGGATGAGTGATCACCAGCTCACCGGCTGTAAGGCCAGACTCCAGTTGTGTCACCAGTCCGCTACGACGGCCAATCTCGACAAATCGTAACTCTGCTTTGCCGTTTTTGGCAACGAACACCGCCCAGCCCGGTTGCTCATTCGTTTGTCCGGCATCGTTGCGCTGCTCACGGAATAAAGCACTGGTGGGCAGGCTGAGCACATCATCGCCTTGCCAGAGGACAAAGCGGGCTTCTACCCGGTAGCCTTCGCCCAATTGCTGCCACAGCTCAGGGTTCGATTCAATGCTTACCAGTACCGGCACACGCTGCTCATCCACGCCCAGCGCCGACACGCGGGTAAAACCGGCTGGCTCCACCCGTCGGACCAGTCCCTGCAGGGTGCTATCACCCCCCCAGCGCTCCAGGTGCACCGTCATACCAGGACGGACCCGCACTGCATCGGCCGATAGCAAATCGACCTGAACTTCCAACTGATGCAAGTCGCCAAGGGTGAGCACCGGCACGCCGGCCATTATGACACCTTCGCAGCAGCGGTGGCGCTGCAGTACCAGGCCGCTAACCGGTGCCAGCACCTGCAACACACGTTCATCGCCACTGCGGCTGCCATCGGTAATGGCCAATAGGGCACGGGCATTTTCCACTTCGTAGCGGGCGACATCCATGGCTGCCCTGGCCATACGTTCACCGGCTTGGGCGCGCTGCCATTCGTGGCGCAGTCGCTCCAGCTGAGTGGCAGATATCACGCCTTGTTGCTGCAGGCCTTGATGACGTTGGTATTCCTGCTCAGCGTAACGGCGCTCTTGCTCACTGCTGTCAAAACTGGCTTCAGCGGCCAGCAACCTGGCTTTGGCGGCAGAAAGCTGCTCTCTGGCCTGCTCCAGGCTGCGTGCATCCAGTGCCGGTGTTGGAGCAGGCTCCAGGGTGAGTAGCGGCTGACCGGCCTGCACAGCATCGCCCGGCTCAAATTCGACCCGATGCAGGTAGCCGTCTATTGGTGCCGAAATGGTGTAGGTATCACGTAGCCGGGTTTTGCCTTCATCGGCCAGAGTTTCTGCAAAATAGCCGCTTTGTATCTCGCTGATCGACACCTGCACAGCAGCAGGCCGAAGGGCCAGCAACAGCGCCAGCATCACCGCGGCGGCTAGTAAACACAGAAACCAGTGTTTGGTTCGGATGATCATGAGGTTACTCCGTTTTTAAAGCCGAAATCATATCCAGTTGCTGAAAACGCCTGAGCATCAGGCTAAGTGACAAAACCGTTGCTACCAATACACCCAATGCTGCCAGCGCAAAGCTGGCTGGCTCCAGCACAAAGGGTAAGCGAAACAGATCCATGGTCAGCGCCTGTTGCAACGACCAGGCGAAACCGGTACCCAGCAGCCAACCCAAAGGGATCGCTAGCAGGGTCAGCAGTAGTACTTCACCGGCCAGCACCCAGCCGACCTGATAGCGCTCGAACCCCAGCACCCGCAAGGTTGCCAACTCACGTGAGCGCTCAGCCAGCGCAATGCGGGCATTGTTGTAGATCACCGCAAAGGTGATGGAGCCTGCCATCAGCAGCAGGATAGCCATCATCCCAAGCAGGGTATCGGCAATGTAATTCCTCAGCTGCTGCTCAATATCAGCCATCTGACTAATACCGGCAATCTTGGGGCGCTGCTGCAGGCGCTGTTGCAATTCAGTGCGCTTAAGCGGATCGGTCAGTAACCAGACGCCGGAAATAGCAGGGCCTTCCTGCAATAAGCGGTTTAAAGCTCTGCGCTCCATGTAGCCACTGACCCCAACCGGCTCATCCACCACAGCAGCCAGTGGCAGCTCCACCAAGCGGTTGGCGCCTTCCATTAGTTCTGCCTGCACACTATCACCGGGTTTGAGCCCGAGGTAGTCGGCCAGGTACCGGGTTAATACCAGGCCTTCTGCGGGCAGTTCTATCGGTGTTAGTTCCTGGTCGAGCAGTTGCCTTAGTTGAGGCCTGGCTTCCAGTCCTTGCAGCACGGTGCGGTAGGAGGTGCGTTGATGGTGCAGTCGCACCGGTACCATGCGAAAGGCTTCAGCGGCCAGTACCCCGGGTTCAGCCCTGATTTCGGCCAGTACCCGTTCCGGACTGGCTTCGGTGAGCATCAGTTGGGTGTCCATTTGCAGAATGTGGCGGTACTGGATATCCAGTAAAGCATTGAGGGCATGAAACTGAAAACTACCGACCAACAGCAAGGCTGAGGACAGCGCTATCCCCAACACCGATAGCAGGCTACGGCCGGGGTAACGCAGCAGGTTGCGCACAATGATGCGGTTTAGCTGGCCCAGCCAGGGGCGCAGCAACAGCTGCTCTGCCAGGCCTTGATGAAATTGCGGGGGGACAGCCGGGCGCATAGCTGCTGCGGGCTGCAGTCTGGCGACTTGTTGTAGCACACTAAATACGCCAACCATGGCGGCCAACAATGCCACCAATAAGGCCAGAGCCAGGTGGCGCAGTTGTACCCGCAACTCCATCTCGGGAAAATGAAAGTAAGCGGCATAGAGCTCAGCCAGGCCAGTGGCTGCCCAAAGCCCTAAGCCGATGCCAGTGATCACTCCAAGCACTACAATCACGCAGGCCAGTTGCAGGTAATGCAGTAGCAAAGCACTGTGGCTGTAGCCAAAAGCTTTTAGCACCGCAATTTGCTGCAATTGATTGCGCACCAGTCGGCCAATCAGCACATTGAGCAGGAAAGCAGCCACGCCAAGGAACAACAGCGGCAGTACCCAGGCCATCACGCTAAGCTGCTCCAATTCCTCGGTTAAAAAGCGATGCGAGGCTTGCTCGGCTCTTAGGTAACTGCCCCGGCTGCCATAAGGCGCCAATACCAGATCCAGTGCATCCAGCACCGGCAGTGGATTGGCGCCACGCTGCAGGCTAACACTCAAATGATTGAACGCGCCATCCATCTGAAAAGCATGGGCCAGCGCCCGTCGCTGCATCCAAAGCACACCAAAGCGCTGGTAGTCCGGCAGCAAGTCGGCCGGACCCAGTTGATAAATAAACTCAGGCGACAGCACGATGGCGCTGACTTGCAGGCGCTGCAAGCGCCCCTGAATCACGGCGGTGATGGTATCGCCGGGTTGCAACTGATGGGCGTTGGCAAAGGGCTCGGTGATGGCGACTTCATTGGCTTCGGCCGGAAAGTGTCCATGCAGCAACACCAGTTGATTCAAACGCGGCAGGCCTTGCTCCGGCAGTGACAGCATCAGGCCCCGGATTGGAGCCTCAAAACCGGCCACCTCCAGCCGCACCGGGGCCCGTACCGAGCTTTGCACCTGTTGCACTCCGGGTAGCCGTTGCAATTGAGGGAACAAGTGCTCTGGCGCTCTGGTCAAATCGACAAAGACATCGCCAAAATGGGCCTGCTGGTAAAAGCGTTGTTGCGCCCGCTCCAGCATATCCAGGGTGGTGACCGCCAGGAACAGCACCATAACGCCGGCACCAATCACCGCTGCGATGGCCAGGATCTGACCTTTCATCGCCAGTAAGTCGCGCCATAGCTTTTGTTGCAGGGCCTGCATTACCAGCTGAGCTCCGAGGCGGATTTGGGAGCAGGGTTGTGCTGAATATCGACAATTTGCCCGTCTTTTAATCGAATAACCCGATCCGCCATAGCGGCAATGGCTTCGTTGTGGGTGATCACCAGGGTGGTGGTACCCAATTGCTGATTAATCTGATGCAGTACTGCCATCACCTTGCTGCCGGTTTTGGAGTCGAGCGCTCCGGTTGGCTCATCGCACAGCAGTACCCTGGGCTTTTTGGCAATAGCGCGGGCAATCGCCACCCGCTGCTGTTCACCACCGGAGAGTTGTGACGGGAAGTGACCGCTGCGCTCAGTCAGATCCACCATCGCCAGAGCTTCGTGCGGCGACATCGGATTGGAGCTGATGTCGGTGACTAAGGCAACATTTTCCAGCGCGGTCAAACTGGGGATCAGGTTGTAAAACTGAAACACAAAGCCGACCTGTTCGCGACGATAGCGGGTTAATGCTTTGTCATCGGCCTGGCTTAATACCGTATTGCCATACCGCAGCTCACCAGAGCTGGCCGTATCCAGCCCACCCAGAATATTGAGTAAGGTCGATTTACCAGAGCCGGAGGCGCCTAACAGTACCACAAACTCACCGCGGTACAGCTCCAGATCGACCCCACGCAGCGCCTGGATCAGCACATCCCCCATCTGGTAATGACGGGTTAGCTGATGGGCAGAAAAAACCGGCTCTTTGCGTTCGGTTGTGACAGACACCACATTTCCTTATGAAAAAGCAATAGCTTAGTATGGCACAGCCTGATGCGAATTGGCTTGATCTACAGCAAGCTGGATGATCTGGTATTTTTTGGATCAAAAAGGGCGCTGTAGCTGCGCCCAATGGGAGTATGATTTAGACGGCGCTATCTTTAGAAATAGGCTCGGATCCCCAATGAAAGTTGGGTTCCAAAGCGCTCCAGGTAGGCCACTTGATCGTCCCGGTCGATGTAGTGCCAGGCGCGGTTGTTGGTGATGTTGGAGGCTTCGGCAAACACCGTGACCTTGTCGTTGATGTCGTAGCTCAGGCTGGCATCCAGCTGCCCGTAGGCAGCATGCCAGGCAGGTCCACCCCAGGCATCCGGGTTTAACAGGTACTTGCTACGCCAGTTATAAGCCAGTCGTGCTTGCAGGCCATACTGCTCGTAATAAAGCACAGCGTTGTAGGAATTTTTCGACATGTCTTGAAAGGGCAGGCCGGCAGCTTTTAGCTCTGGGTCTTCGTAGTTGCTGTCGACATAAGTGTAATTAAGCAAAAAGCCCAGTCCATCGAAAGGTGCCGGCAAAACATCAGCAAAGGATTGCTGCCAGGCCAGTTCATAACCACGCACTGAGGCGCCATAATCACCACTTACCGGCTCGTAAATTAAGTACTCAATACCTTCAACTACGCCTCTCTTACCCTCAGAGCTGATAAAGGACAGAATATCCTTATAGAAAACACCCACATTCAATGCACTGGCTTCGGCAAAGTACCAACCAAGCACCAAATCGCCCTGACGAGCCCGCTCAGGTTTAACACTGGCATTACCACGGGTCAGCACTGGTAAGCCCTGCTCACGGCTGGTGAAGTTGGCCTCAGCCCATGGACGAAGGTAGCTGAGGCTTGGCCGGCTTAGTACCTCTGCAGCTGAAGCCCGAAGCTGCAAACTATCCGTTAACTGGAGCCGGAAATTCATGCTCGGTAACACATTGGAGTAGTTGCCGCTGTAGCCTACACTCACCACCTCATCTTGCCAGTCATTATTTACCGGCTCTCCAGTCGCTGGATCCAGTTCAATGAAACTAAAATCGTAGCCAAAGCCTGATGCATCGACAGCCGTTCTGCTGGCCCGTAGCCCCAGGTTTAACACAAAAGGCAGGTTTGATAGTTCACTTTCAAAATCGGCTTGCAGATAGACAGCGCTAACCGCTTCAGTTACTTTGTAACTGTCTTGTGGCACTACACTGGCAACGATGCCGGCATTGGCAGCATCGGCATTGATACTGCGGTAATAGTCTACCAAATCGTCGTAATCAAAACTTGGCCAAGGGTTTGGCGTGATGCTGTTCTCGCCTTTTAAAAAGTTATCAAAATTGGCAGGGCGAAAGACATAAGAGGGGATTTCAAATAGCTCAAAAGCTCCTCTTTGAAATACGGTACTGTTGTCAAATGCGTAACCATCCCGCTCTAAAAAGAAGCCTCCGCGGCTAAACTGGCTTGGATTTCTGGAACGAAATCCATCTTGTTGCTTGGATTGACGTAGGTAGGTCAGACCTGCATCCAGTCGGGTTAATCGACTGCCAAAGGGTTGGTATTGCGTAATGAGCTTTAGATCGGTAACGGTATCTTTTACCCCAGTGCCAGAACTCAAACTGTAATGCGCACCATACTGCTGATCGGCGGTCAGACCTGGCTCAATCACCACATCGGGCAGCATGTTGCCGCTGCTGTAATCAATATCAATGGCATCAACAAAACCACGGGCAACAATAAAACGATTGTCGCCATTGTTTTTGTTCCGGGCTTCCGAATAGGCTGCATCTGCTTCCAACGTCCATTCATCATTCAGGTAATAACGGGCATTGGTGCCTAATTGCCAGGTATCGCTGTGTCGGGGGGTGGTGCGGTTTAATAGTTCCACCATGGTCTCGGGGCCGGTCTGGCGGATTTTATTGACCCTTCCCAGTTCATCAAAGCCCGGCTCAGTAAAGATGGGGGTACTGGGCGTCCAGTCCTCGTCGTAATTCACAAAACCTATCTCGTAGAAGCTGCCATCGGTAGTATATCGCGAGTACAGAGCATCCAGATTCAGATCCAACCGATCACTGGGTTGCCACTGCAAGGCCAGTGAGCCACCGATGCGGGTGCGCACATCCTGTGCATTGGCAAAATACATGTACATGGGGATTTGAGATGGAAAACGTTCGTCATCGCTGATGACGCCATCGCCATTCATATCCACATTGAGGAAGGCGTCCTCATCTTCATCCTCAAAGCCTGAGGCCCTGTAGGTATCAGCACGTAGGGTTTTACGTGAGTAAACCAGTGAGAATAACGCCCCCAAGCGGTTATCGGCCGTTTTATCGCCAAGAATAAAGGAGGCATGCGGATGAATATCACCGGAGCGGGATTCATGAATGCCTTTGACCGAAGCGGCCACGGTACGACCATCCAGAGCTAATGGTTTGCGGGTTTCAATATCAATCACTGCGCCAATGCCGCCATCAATCAACCTGGCTTCGGGCGATTTATACACGCTTAGCACATTGACCAATTCGGAGGCGATGGTGTCAAAATTGAAGTCCCTGCCAGCAAACTCGGATGCCAGTTTCCTGCCATTCAGGGTGGTGCTGTTGTAATTGCCACTTAAACCCCGCACCGAGATATTCTGGCCTTCGCCACTGTTGCGGGTGATGGTAATCCCTGGAATGCGTTGCAAGGCTTCAGCTAAATTCTCATCCGGAAATTTACCAATATCATCAGCCACCACCACATCAATCACACTGGTGGCGTGTTGCTTTAAAAAATGCGACTCGCTAATACTGCCGCGGATACCGCTAACCTGAATGCGCTCAACCTCCTCTTCTGTATTTTGTTGCTGTCCGGCCAGTAAAGCAGGTGTTTGCATACTGAAGAAACTGGCCAGCGCCAGCGCGACAGGTGTAGGTATAAATGAGCGTTGTATCATGATGTGTTCCCCTGTGTTCGTTATTGTGCGCTCTTGTCTTTTGAATCACTGCAATAAATCTTTATTCGAAACATATCGAAAGGTGTATTTTGTTTCGATGTTATTCTTATAGCCTGTTTTTTGCTCAGCGATCAATACCGAAGGCAAAAAAAAATATTGCTTGCTTTTCTTTTTGGTGGCTGGTACATCTATAAAAGGCTGCTGGTAGAGCGGGGGACCGTAATTTGTTGGCTCGTATTTTTCGTAAGCATTTGAAAGTATCAACTGAGGTGTTATCTTAAGGTTAAATTTAGGCAGGAAACTAAGAGCAACGTTGATATGAGTGGATTAAATACGATTGAGCGGCAACAGCAAATTGTGCGGTTAACGCAAGAGCAGGGCAAGGTATCGGTCAAAGAGTTATCCGATCGTTTTCAAGTATCGGAAGTGACTATTCGTAACGATCTGGGGATATTGGATCGTAAAAAAATGCTGGTACGTTCCCGTGGTGGCGCTATGGTCAACTCGCAACTAAGTCGGGAGTTGTCACTGAAAGAGAAGAGCCACCACCGCCATGCGTTAAAGCAGTTGCTGGGTAAAGCAACTGCTCAATTGGTCGGCGATAACGAGCAAATTTTATTGGATTCCGGCACTACCACACAAGAAGTTGCAGCCAACCTGGTCGATCGGAAAAACCTGGTAGTGATGACCAATGGTTTGAATATCGGGTTGGAGCTTGCTCAAGCAGACGACGTTCAGGTGATGTTGACCGGCGGTGTGCTGCGGAAAAAATCGATGTCCTTTTATGGCCATCTGGCTGAGAAGAGTTTGCAGGATTTTCACTTTAACAAGTTGATCCTGGGTGTTGATGGCTTTGACCTGAAAACCGGGCTGGCAACACATTTTGAAAAAGAGGCGGTGCTTAATCGCATTATGTGCGAAATCGCTAGTGAAATCATAGTGGTAACCGACTCATCCAAATTCAATGCCCGGGCATTTCATCGCATTTGCCCCATTCAGCGGATCCATACCCTGGTTACCGATGATGGCATTCCGGATGAGTATGTGCAGGCATTAGAGCGACAGGGTGTGCGTTTACATCTGGTCAAACAAAATAAATAACAGGAGCATGGCAATGTCCAAACTGAATCGTCGATCGTTTTTAAAAGCCACCATGGCAACCGCAGCCCTGGGTGCTATGACTGCCTGCAGTAGCAGTCAGGCAGGAGGTGCCTATACACCTGCAGCAAAAGGCAAAAGCGTGATGGGTCTGGTCGCCCCAAAAATGGAGACGGTTCGGGTTGGGTTGATAGGCGTTGGTGAGCGTGGTGTGGGTTTTGTCCGCCATTTCTGCCATATCGACGGTGCTGTGGTGACGGCAGTCTGTGATACCGACCCAATTGTATTGGAGCGAGCGGCTGGTATTGTGACCTCGCTGGGTGGCGAAAAGCCAGCACTCTATGGTGAGCACCCCTATGCGTATCGGGACATGTTGGCGCGGGATGACATCGATATCGTCATTATTTCTACCCCCTGGGAATGGCACCATCCGATGGCCAAAGACAGCATGTTGGCCGGCAAGCATGCTTTTGTTGAAGTACCGCTAGCGCTGACTGTGGCAGAAATGTGGGATCTGGTCGATACCGCAGAGAAAACCCAGCGCAACTGCATGATGATGGAAAATGTCAATTACGGTCGGGACGAGCTGATGGTGCTGAATATGGTACGTCAGGGCCTGTTTGGTGAGCTGTTGCATGGCGAAGCGGCTTACATCCATGAACTACGCTGGCAAATGAAGCAAATGGATCGGAAAACCGGTTCCTGGCGCACCCATTACCATACCACCCACAATGGCAATATTTATCCGACCCATGGCCTTGGCCCCGTATCACAGTACATGAACATTAATCGCGGTGATCGCTTCGATTACCTGACTTCGATGAGCTCACCAGCCCTGGGGCGGGCAGCTTATGCCAAGCGCGAATTTCCAGCCGATCATCCGCGTAATCAACTGAACTTTGTGCATGGGGATATCAATACCAGCATCATCAAAACGGTAAAAGGCCGAACCATCATGGTGCAGCATGACACCACAACCCCGAGACCTTACAGCCGGCACAATCTGATCCAGGGAACCAATGGCGTCTTTGCCGGCTTTCCCAATCGTATTGCGTTGGAAACTGGCGGCCGGCTCGATTTTCATCACTGGGATTATGAGATGGAAGATTGGTACCAAAAATACGATCACCCGTTGTGGACCCGGATGGGCAAAGAAGCAGAAAAGCAGGGCGGCCATGGTGGCATGGATTTTCTGATGTGCTGGCGCATGATCTATTGCCTGCGCAATGGCGAGCCGTTGGATCAGGATGTGTATGATGGTGCTGCCTGGTCAGTGATTCTGCCACTGTCGGTGGCATCGGTGGCCGATCGCGGTAACTCGAAAGATATCCCTGACTTTACCCGTGGTGCCTGGCAAAGTGGCCAGCCGCTTGGGATAGTGAGTTAGCAGAGACAACCTATTGCTCACACCTTTCTGCCTTTTAGCCGGGGCTTGCCCCGGTCTTTTTTACATAGTTTGAGGATCGCATGCACGCATTGCACTCTATCTTTGCTGCCAACAAGGCTGGCCAGCAGCAAGGAATTTACTCCGTATGTTCCGCCCACCCGCTGGTCCTAAAAGCGGCTTTGCTCCAGGCGAAGCAGGATCACAGCTTGTTACTGATTGAAGCCACCGCCAATCAGGTCAATCAGTTTGGCGGTTACACCGGCATGCTGCCGGCCGATTTTATTGCCTTTGTAAAGCAACTGGCTACTGAGGTTGGCTTCAATCCCGAACACCTGGTGTTTGGTGGCGATCACTTAGGGCCGGTCTGCTGGCAGGAATTGCCGGCGGCAGAGGCAATGCTTAAGGCGGAAGACCTGATTGCTGCTTTTGTCGCTGCGGGTTTTACCAAAATTCACCTGGATACCAGCATGCGCTGTGCCGATGATCCGCCTGTGCTGTCTGATCAACTAATAGCCAGCCGGGCGGCACGTTTGTGTCAGGTTGCTGAAGAAAATGCGCTTCGAACCAACCGAGCCGGGAGCCTGAGTTATGTGATTGGCACTGAAGTGCCACCACCAGGGGGCGTATCTGAGCTGGAGCAGGGTATTGTGCCGACCTCGTTGGACAGTGTGCAGGCGACTCTTTTGGCTCATCAGCAAGCTTTTGTCAGGCAGGGTTTATCGGCTGAGGTCTGGTCTAGGGTGATTGCTGTGGTGGTGCAGCCTGGCGTCGAGTTTGATAACAGCAGGGTGCATGCCTTTGATGCTAAGAAAGCCAATGCTTTGAGTGCATTTATTGCCAGCCAGCCAGGTCTGGTGTTTGAAGCCCATTCTACCGATTATCAAACCGAAGCGGCTTACCACGCTCTGGTGCAAGGTCACTTTGCTATTTTGAAGGTTGGGCCACAGTTAACCTTTGCGTTGCGTGAAGCATTATTTGCATTGGCACAGCTGGAGCAGCAACTATTGCCCGCTGCTGAGTGCTCGCAACTGCAAACTAAGTGTCTTGAGCTGATGCAGGCTAAACCTGCTTACTGGCAAAAGTTCTACCAGGCGCAAGATACCAGGCTGTCGGAGTTGCTGCTATACAGCTACAGCGATCGCATTCGTTACTATTGGCCTGAGCCTGAGCTGCAACAGGCAGTGCAGCGTTTATTTGACAATATACGGCACTTGGAAGTCAGTCAGCCAGTTCTGCATCAGTTTTTACCGCAGCATGCGTTGCCTGAGACCGGGAGTGAGCTGGTGAATGATCCAGAGCAACTGGTGATTCGCCATATACAATTAGTACTGGCACGCTATGCCAGTGCTTGTGGTTTGCGCTACCAACAGGAGCAATCGTCATGACAACGGCTTTGAATCACGATGCAGGTTTGATGCTGGGATTATCGCAGGCTGAGTTACGTCAGGCCGGTGCCCAGGCGACCGCGAAAGAAATTAGTCAGCAGCCAGAGTTATGGCGCACTCTGCTTGATGGTTTTGAGCAGGAAACCGCGGGCTGGTTACCTTGGCTGACTAAGGTACTGCAACAGCCAGGGCTGCGCTTGATTTTGACCGGTGCCGGTACCTCTGCTTACATCGGAGAGGCACTGGCTCCTTATTTGCAACAGCAACTCGGAAGTCAGGCTCAGGTGCAGGCACTGGCAACCACCGATTTGGTCAGTCACCCACAGCTTTATCTGGCAGGGGATCAGCCGGTGTTGCTGGTATCGTATGGTCGCTCGGGCAACAGCCCGGAGAGTGTGGCGGCTGCACAGATGGTGCGTCAGTTGCACCCTGACAGCCACCATCTGGTGCTCAGTTGCAATGCCGATGGCAAACTGGCTCAAATGGCTGTAGATGATGCCGCTACTCAGCTTTGGCTCATGCCTGCCGAAGCCAACGATCAGAGCTTTGCCATGACCAGCAGTTACAGCTGCATGTTGTTTGCTACCATGCTGTTGTTTGGTGCTGACAAGGCGCAGGCAAGCCGGATGATTGCATTAAGTCAGCATCTTTTGCAGCACAGTGTAACCCGCTTAAAAAGCTTATCGGCGCACAGCTGTGATCGTATTGTTTTCCTGGGTTCCGGACCCTTAAAGGCGGTGGCAAGGGAGTTGGCTTTGAAGTATCTGGAGCTGACGGCCGGCCAAATTCCAAGCTTTTATGAAACGTCCCTGGGTTTTCGGCATGGCCCGAAATCTTTAGTCAATCAGAGCACTCAGATTGTACTGCTGGATGCACTTGATCCATACAGTCGGCGCTACGATCTGGATATGCAGCAGGAGCTTTGCCAAGACCAGCAGGCCTTGTCGGTGCAACTGTGTTCGGAGTTGCTGGATACTGGCTTACTACCAGATGATGATAGCTGGCTTTGCTTTCCTTATGCGTTGTGCGGTCAGTTGTTGGCATTTTTCAAAGCCATTGAGCTTGGAATATCGCCGGATAATCCGTGCCCGACTGGCCTGGTCAATCGGGTGGTGCAGGGCGTGACCATCTATCCTTTATTCGAGCGGTAAGGACCATGAAGCTTTGTTATGGCCTCGATATTGGTGGCACCAAAATGGAGCTGGCCATTTTTGACCAGCAGATGCAGTTGCAACAAGAATGGCGGTTGGCTACGCCAACTACCAACTATGCCGATTTTCTGCAGCAACTTTGTGCTCAAATTACCCAAGCCGATCAGTTCAGTGGGCAGAAGGGGCAGCTGGGCATCGCGCTGCCGGGCATTCAGGATGCAAACGGTCGGGTTGTTTCAAGCAATGTGCCTTGTTTAAACGGTCGGCAGGTTGTGGCTGATTTGCAGCAACTGCTGCAGCGCCCGGTGGCCATTGGCAATGATTGCCGCTGCTTTGTGTTCTCCGAAGCTGTGCTTGGCGCAGGTCGTGGTTTTGTACGGGTGCTAGGTGTTATTTTGGGTACGGGGTGTGGCGGTGGCTTTTATGCTGATGGCGCCTTGCAACAAGGCAGGCAGCAGTTGGTAGGGGAGTTTGGTCATCAAAACCTGGCAGCCCGGGTGGTGCAGCAGCACCGGCTACCTCTTTATTCGTGTGGCTGTGGTCTGGTAGGTTGTGCGGAGACCTATGTCTCCGGGCGAGGGCTGGAGCGGTTGTATCAGCACTTTGCCGGTGAGCCAAAGAGTACCTATCAATGGCTGGAAGATTACCGGGCCGGGCAGCCCGCAGCTGTTCATACGTTTGCCGCTTATATGGATGCGCTTGGTTCAGTGCTGGCAGCACAGCTGCTTGCTTACGATCCGGATGTAATCGTGCTCGGTGGTGGCTTGTCCGATATTGCTGAAATAGTTGCCGCAGCACCAGAGGCAACACAGGCACATCTCTTTGCCGGTGTTCAAGTACCGCCAATCAAAGTGGCAGAAGGCGGTGCAGCCAGTGGCAAACGTGGTGCTGCGCTGTTAGGAGCAAAGGCCAATGGTTAATGTCTTTCAAATTCTGGCGCCAAAAATTTTGACCCCAACTGGCTGGCTGTACCATGGCTATGTCACTATTCAGCATGATCGTATTCTCAGCATAGGGCAAGACTCCGATGCTGATTTGCCATTGCTTACCTTGGAGGAAGGCAGCCTGGTACCTGGGCTGATCGATGTGCAAGTCAATGGTGGTGGGGGTGTCTTGTTTAATCAGGCACCCAACTGTCAGGCACTACGTACCATGCTCAAAGCCCATGCCCAGTTCGGCACCACAGCGATGCTTCCCACTGTGATTACCGACTCTATCGCCGTGATGCGCCAGGCTGCAGATACTATCGCCACAGCCATTGCCGAGCAAGAGCCTGGCGTGGTGGGCATTCACTTTGAAGGGCCTCATCTGTCACTGGCAAAAAAAGGGGTGCATCCGCCTGGTCATATTCGCTCCTTGTCAGATGCCGAGTGGCAGCTGTATCGAAGAAAAGATCTGGGCATTAAAGTCGTGACCTTGGCTCCGGAAACGGTCGCTCCTGAGCTGATAGCGGCACTGGTGGCCGAGGATGTCCGGGTATGTCTGGGGCACTCCAATGCCGAAAGTGCCACGGTACAGGCGGCTCTGAACGCCGGAGCGACCGGTTTTACCCATCTGTACAATGGCATGTCCCCACTGACATCGCGTGAGCCAGGCATGGTGGGGACTGCTCTTACCGACAGCCGTAGCTGGTGTGGCATTATTCTGGATGGCCATCATCTGCATCCGCTCGCTGCTTTACTGGCCTATCAGGCCAAACCCAAAGGCAAGTTAATGCTGGTCACCGATGCGATGTCGCCGGTAGGTACTGAGCAGCAGCAGTTTGATTTTTTTAGCGGCAAGGTGGTGCGTGATGGCAGTCGTTTGACGGATCCATCCGGCTCTTTAGCGGGCTCTGTGCTGGATATGATCACCGCTGTGCAGCAGGCGAGCCAACAACTTGGTATCAGCTTTGCCGAAGCGCTGATGATGGCTTCGGCTTATCCGGCAGACTTTCTGGGCTGTGCCGACCGGCTGGGTCGTTTGGCACCGGGTAAACAGGCCGATCTGGTCTGGCTGGACGACTCGCAGCAAGTTCGACAAAGCTGGGTCGCCGGTCGGCCATTTTATGTTCATCCACAATCGAAGGTAGCGTTATGACCACAAGCTCCAGGCAACAAAGCAGCTTTTTCCCCATGCTGCTGATTGGTATCTTGTTCTTTGTGTTTGGTTTTGTCACCTGGCTAAACGGTGCCTTGATCCCTTTCTTAAAAATTGTCTGCGAACTAAACGAGTTTCAGGCGCTGTTGGTGGCATTTGCGTTTTACATTGCCTATGTGGTGATGGCACTGCCGATGTCCACCTTATTAACCCGCTTTGGTTATCGCAACGGCATGACCATTGGTTTGGGAATTATGGTGGTTGGCTCCTTACTGTTTATCCCAGCGGCGCAAAGCGCACACTATGCTTTCTTCTTGCTTGCGCTCTTTGTGCTTGGTACCGGCCTGACTATCTTGCAAACGGCAGCCAACCCTTACATCGTCTGCATTGGACCGCGTGAAAGCGCCGCTATGCGTATCAGCATTATGGGCATTGTGAACAAAGGTGCCGGTTTTATTGTGCCTTTGGTATTTGCCGCATGGATCCTGACCGGGATGGAACAATACAGTGAGGAAGCATTGGCACTGCTTAGCCCAGAGCAGCAGGCCGAACAGTTGCAAGCTTTATCCAATCGCTTGGTGGTGCCTTACCTTTACATGACAGCTGCGTTGCTGGGTCTGATGGTGTTTGTGCATTTCTCCCGTTTGCCCGAGCCGGATTTATCTGAGCCGGAGCCTGCGACCGATGCCGTCACGACTCTGGTAGCAGAAACCGAGCACGCAACCAATGCCGTGCATCACAGAGAATCCGACTGGCGGGCTATCTGGCGCCATCCTCAATTGGTATTCGGCTTTATCGCACTGTTCTTTTATGTTGGCGTCGAGGTGATAGCCGGCGACAGCATTGGACTCTATGGCCAAGGGCTTGGTGTAGCCCACTTTGGTATTCTTACTTCCTACACCATGGCTTTTATGGTGGCAGGTTATCTGCTTGGGATTTTGCTGATACCTCGCTACGTATCTCAATCGACTGCATTGGTTTGTTCGGCCTTGGCTGGGATCTTGTTTAGTTTCGGTATTTTACTGGGCTCCAGCGAGAGCTCAGCGTTGTCGGCATGGAGTCTGGGTTTACTGGGCATTCCGCTGGTTCCAGATACCGTGCTTTTTGTTGCCCTGTTGGGATTTGCCAATGCTCTGGTGTGGCCAGCTGTCTGGCCGTTGGCGCTGCAGGGGCTGGGTCGTTTAACGGCGACAGGTTCTGCTTTGCTGATTATGGGGATCGCCGGCGGTGCTTTATTGCCTTTGCTGTATGGGTATCTGGCCCACAGCAGTGGGAACAGCCAGTCAGCTTACTGGATGCTGATCCCTTGTTATGCTTTTATCCTGTTTTATGCGCTCAAAGGCCATAAAATAAGACGCTGGTAATAAACCCTTGAGCTAAAAGCAATTCCACAGCTTTTTCCTGGCAAGAAAGCAGCTATACTCAGTGACAGAGTTTTTACCTGCACTGAGGATGCTGCTTGCTCACTCCGTACACTACGCTCAAGAGCTATAAGACCTTCAGCCGGCGTCAGCTATGGCTATGGTGCTACATCAGTGCAGTTGGGCTGATCAGCAACTTACTGGCACTGCAAATGCCTTTGCTGGCTCCTTTGCTGCTGGGCAATGTGGCATTCTTGGTTATTTTGCTGCGACTTGGCCCAATTTGGGGGCTGGCCTCTTTTGCCTTAGTAGTGCTGCCGCTTTGGGGGACCTGGCTGTGGTGGTTGAGTCTAGCCGAGTTTAGCCTGGTATTTCTGGCCTGGCGGGCAGGAAAACTGCATATTGCACAGCTTTATGTGCGTTGCTGGTTCTTGCTGACACCGGCTGTGTTTTTGTATCTCTGGTTGTGGCAAACCCATGCTGCAGGTTTTGCTTTGCTAATTAGCCTGGTCGTAAGCTTGGCAGGCGCACTTAATTTGGTGGGTGCCAAGCTGATTCTGAATGTGGCTATCAGTACACGCTTAAGCCGCCTGCAACCATTACCTCAGCAACTGGCAGGGCGAATTACCGTCTATTCGGCTGTACCCACCTTATTGCTTATTCTGGCAGTGTTGCATGCCTTTGTGATTTGGGATTTGAATAAACGTCACGATGAGCTATTGCGCTTAGAACAGCAGTTACTTACCTACAGCGAGGACCAATTGCAACAGTTCCGTGCTGCAGTGCAGTTGGTTGCCTTAGGCTATCCACGCTATCAGGATGACAGTATGCTGGATGATTTACTGCAGTTACAGCCTCATTTTATTTCAGCGGCTATTACCGATCAGCATGGAGATGTGACCAGCTATCGTAGCCGTAGTAACTTAGTGCTGACACGATCGGTAAATGTAGCGGATCGGGACTACTTTAAGCACTTGCAGTTAAAACCAGTCGGTAGCTATGTCAGTGATGCTTATGTTGGGCGGGGGTTAGGGCAGGACCTGCTGTTTGCTGTCAGTGCACCTATGCTAAATAGCCAGCGGCAGTTTATTGGTGTGGTACAGGCTTCAGTGTTATTGTCTTCACTGGCAGAGCAATTGCAGCCTTCCTCGGGTTCGACACGGATCCGGGCGGTTTTGTTGGATAGCCAGGATCATTTAATTTGGTCGGTTCCTGCTTCTCCTGCATATGGTCAGCCATTTTCAATTGAATCTGGCTTGCAACCAGGGCAGTCAGTATTTGCCAGCTCCTGGTTAACGCCATCTACCGGCATGCAACTGAACCAGGATGGACGTGGTTTTATTCGTCGTTATCAAACTGATGATGGTTGGTTGTTGCTAATGAAGTATCGGCTGGATGCCGTGCTTATCGGCTATAACCTGCTTACCTTAATGGTTATTTTGCTGGCGATACTGGCGCTTTGGTTACTGAACCGTACCTCTTTTTATTTTGTGCGTTTTTACACCCGGCCGTTGCAGCATTTGGTGCAGTCCATTCAGCGGCTGGAGCTGCAGGGCGGAGCTCCTTTTTGCGATCTTTCAGCCAGAGCCAGCGGGTTGGAGGTGCAGCAGCTGTTTGATGAATACAATGCCATGGTTTCGCGCCTGCATCAGGCTGGTAGCCGGCTGGAGGAGTTGAATACCAGTCTGGAACAGCGGGTAAAACAGCGTACAGAAGAATTGGCCAGTGAGCGTGACAGAGCTACCCACTTGGCTGAGGTTAAGTCGCGTTTTCTAGCCACCATGAGCCATGAGCTGCGTACGCCTCTGACGGCTATTATCGGTTATACCGAACAGTTGCAACGCAGTACAGATTTGCAAGTAAAACAGCAGCAACAGTTGCAGGTTATCGCCAGAAACAGCCGTTATTTACTGGGAGTGGTGAACGATATACTGGATGCCGCCAAACTGGAAGAGGGCAAGCTGTCGATTGAAACCCAAGCGGTTGCAATTCAGCCGCTGCTGCAGGAACTATGTGCTGATATGGCCAGTCAGGCCAGCAGCAAAGATTTGTTCTTAGACTTTCATTATGATGAGCAGTTGCCGGACTGGTTGGTGCTGGATCCACTTCGCTTGCGGCAAGTTTTGCTTAATTTGCTAAGCAATGCCATTAAGTTTACTGAAAAAGGCAGGGTAACCGTACAAGCTCGCCGCAGTGCAGCTCATCGTATGCAGATTGTCGTCTCGGATACCGGTATCGGTATGACGATGGAGCAACTGGAAAAGGTGTTCAGTGCTTTTGAACAGGCCGATAGCGGTACCAGCCGAAAATATGGCGGTACTGGACTCGGGCTGCATATCAGCTATCAGTTGGCTGAGCTGATGCAAGGGGAGCTGTCGGTAAGTAGTACGCTTGGTAGCGGTAGCAGCTTTATACTGGAGCTGCCGCTGCATGAGCCGGAGCCTGGTCAACTTACCCGGAATCATCAGGGTGAATCAGACGCTATTCAACCACCTGCATTAACCGGCCAGGTATTGGTGGCGGATGATGTGCTGGATATTCGTTTGCTGATCACCGAGCTGCTGGAACAATGTGGTTTGGTGGTACAGCAGGTAGAAAATGGCATGGCAGCGGTGCAGTTAGCACAGCAGCAGCCTTTTGACCTTATCCTGATGGATATGAATATGCCGGTACTTGATGGCGCTGAGGCCACACGTCAATTGCGAGCATCCGGCCTGTCCTTACCAATTTTGGCGCTTACTGCGGATGTACTGCCAGAAGATAAAGCGCACTTTTTACAAGCAGGATGCAATGAAGTGCTTACTAAACCTATTCAGCCAGGCTTGTTGTATAAGGCGCTGAGTCACTACCTGGCTATGTCCCGCAAACGCCAGGATGCTACAACCATCCCTGGTAAAACTGCTACAGAGCGTATTGCCGAGTTAAAGCAAGTGTATGTGCAGCAACTACCTACTCAGTATCAACAATTGCTGACCTGGTTGAAGAATGCGGATGACCAGGCCGCATTGGCGCTGTTGCACCAACTAAAAGGTACATCCGGAAGCTTTGGTTTGCGTGAAATTTCTGAGTTGGCAGCTGCCATGGAACTACAGCTAAAGCAAGGGGAAAGGATAAAACCGGAGCAATTGGCACAGCTGCAGCGTTGTTGTTCTGGCAAAACAGGTTAAAGCTGGATGGATAATCAGGGAGAGCCAAAGCTCTCCCTGACAAGCACCCCATTAACGGCGGCGATACAGCAATCCAAGACCAGCCAGTAATAAGAAGGCTGTTGCAGGCACTGGGACCTGAGTGGGCTGGATGCGCAGGCTTAAATCCGCAAAGCTGGCGTCGATAAAAGTTCCGGCAAAGTTTTCTACCCCAAACCAGCCCGGATTAAAGCTTAGTAAGAAATCACCAGCTTCAAGCGCAATAAAGTTTAGCTGAGCAAGCACAAAGCCGGTGCCTTGTTGTGCCGCGAGTATGGACTCGTCTGCATCCCAAAAAGCGTAGTCATCCAGTGTAATACTTCCTACTACCGCATCATGATCTGCAAATTGCAGGCTACCAAAGCCATCATCAAGGCCGTTACCAAACTGCCAGCTTTGCAGTAAGAAAGCGGATGGCTGATAGAATACTTCGGACCAAAAAGCGCCAAGGGTTTCACTCAGCCCGCTAATTGTCATACTCAGCTGGATACTGTCACCTACCCGATACTCGTTTTGATCCGGTTGCAGCTGGATAAGCGCGGCATGGCTCAGGCCGCTCATCACTAAACAAAAAGTAAGAAATAAAGCTTTCATTCGTATTTTCTCCAATTAATTTGCGACAGCACAACGAGGCAAGTCGCATAGAGCCATCATGGCTCGAACATCCAACTGATTAACAACTCCGTCACCATTAAAGTCCAGTGTCAGCGGCAGTTCGCCGCCTTGACGCAAACGTTGCTGAAACAGCTGGATATCGTGCTGATCCACAACACCGTCTTGGTTTAGGTCTGCTGGGTGGAAGCTAGAACTTAACTGCAAAGCGATCACCAAGGGATCATGATCCGAGGTGCGGAATGGGTCAGCCTGATAGAAGTTATCGGGTTTCACCAGGCCACCTTGCAGCGGCCCTTCGCTGTAGTTAAAGGCAGGGATCTCATCCGAGTTGATGTGCCAGGATTTGGCCTGCAACACTTTAGTCGCCAAGGAAGGGCTGGCAAAGGCATGATCCAGACTGCCGGACTCGCCCATAAAGGTGTAGCTGTACACCCGGTAATCGTTGTCGTTGCTCTGCACCGTCAGATTGACAAACCCTGCTGCTTCCATCGCAGCCAGCGGATCTTCTTTGGCGTAGGCATTGAAGTCACCCAATACCAACATATCGTTGTTACCAGAATTGGTTGGGTCGGTTTCTAACCAACGCAACAAAGCCCGGGCAGAAAGGGTGCGCCAATTGTTCCAACAGCCCTGGCCGTCGCCTTGGTCAGCATTAATTCCACTGGCACTGCCACAAGATTTGGCTCGTAAATGTATTGCCACGGCAGTAAACACAGCCCCTTGCTCAGTAGCAAAGCTTTGTGCCAACGCCGGGCGTTGCCGGGAAGTATCAAAGTCTGGATCCACGCTTGAATCTAATACAGCAAAGTCACCATGCAGGCTGACCCGGTTGGCGCGATAGATAAAGGCAGGCTTGATGGCATCAGTGCCAAGCCAGCCAGTAGCAACATAGCTCCAGTCTGCAGTAGTGGCTGCAGCATTGAGTGCCGCCACCAAATGCTCCAGAGTAGAGTCATCGGCATCATTTTCGATTTCGATCAAAGCCAGTACATCGGCTTCCAGAGCCTGAATGGCGGGTACCAGTTTATCCAACTGCCGTGCCAGTTCGCTTTCAGAGCTGGCTCCACGGCAAGCTAATGCATTCGGGCCACAACTGTTGCCGGGCAGATCGAAGGTGGTAAAGAGGTTTTCGACATTAAAGGTCGCTACTTTGATATCCCCTTGCTCCACGAGCTCAGGAGCATTCGTTCTTGGGTTGCTGCTGGTGATAAAGTTGGGTGTGCTCAGATAGCGAACGCGGTAGGCACCAAAGGCATAGCTCATTACACCATCCAAACCAGCTTGCAGCAAATAACCATTTCGGATCGGGTTGTTGGCGGAAATTTCGTTGATGCCATCTTCACCGGTGATGAAAGGCTGACGGTTCACGCCGGTCAGGCCATTATCAATGATGATTCGGTTTAGCCGGTTGCTGGCGATGACCGCTTGAGCCTCTGTACCAGGTGCGACCACCTGGGTCGGATTGTATAAGCGGCCATTCGACACTGTAAATTCGCCAAAACGTACCGCATTAAACACATCGGTAACGGTTAAGTCATTAGCGGTTTGAACCCACATGCCGGCGATGCTCTCCAGCTGTTCAAAGCTGGCCACAGGTAAACTAAGCTCTGCCGGGCTTACCAGATGCAGGCGGTTGGTATCACAAACGGCCAACTCACTGACATTGGACAGCTGCGTTTCTTCAAAAAACTCGGCGACAGTGCCGCGTACCCGTACCAAATCACCCAGCTGTACCGGTGTACCAAAGCCATTGTCGTAGACAAAAATACCTTCGGATGTCATCGGGTTATTGTCACGATGCTGATCTTTTTCCTGCAGATAAAAGCCACCCAGACCACCGTTGTCGGTCTGTTGGAATACGGCCGTGACTACAGCTTGCAACTGCACTTCAGCACCTTGCAGCGGGCTTTGGAAGCCGGCACCTTGCACCTGATGGATGCGGGTGACTGGGTTGTCACAGGCAAAAGTCTCTGATGCAATCGGGTTTTCTGCGGTGAGCTGAATATTCGACAAACGCCAGGTACTGCAGTTGCCGCTGTCAAATTGATAACGCAATGCCAGATGCACCGAGCCATTTAATGCTGAAAGTTGCTCAAAGCCATCAAAGCGAACCGGCACATTGTTGCTGCTAAAATCATCCGGGCTGATGCTGGTGAGTAATACCCAGTCTGCCGGGTTCAACTCTGAGCCGGTAAATTGGGTAGAATAGTAAATATCCAAATTATTCACACCAGCAAAACCGCGGGCAATATCAATGGCCAGGCGTTCACCGGTTTGGTTGTCGACATCAAAGGCTGGTGATACCAACCAGCTGTCATTGGCACTGCAGCTGCCATCGACAAAACCAGAAAAGCTTACATTGTTAAAGCCGCCATCCCACTGCCACTGCTGCTCACCCTGCAAACTCCATTGTTGCCAGCCCTTCTCAAAGGGGTTGCTGGCAAAATCACGCTGATACAGGGTAATGCGATCGGCATCAGCAGTCAGCGTTCCAGTGACCAGCAGGTTGTCAAAGCGGTTGTTGCCTGTGGCATTGCTGGCACCATCGAGCGTGATACGAAAATAGACGCTGGCCTGGTTATTCAATGCTTCCACGGCTGAAAAATCGTAGCTGCGAAGTTGAAAGCTGCTGCCAAGGGCACCTGGATCCACTGCGAACTCTGTGAAGTTTTCACCATCAAGTGACCAACTGATACGGCGCTCATTAAAACCTGTGGCCGTGCCACGTTGTGCCCAACTTAGCTGCAGGTCCTGATAACCTTCGCTATTAATTTGAATAACGATAGCTGCGCCATTGTTGCTGGTGCCAGGGCCACCTTGTACTGACAGGCTACCACCAGCGATATAGCCTGGCAGTGCATTAATGGTACTGCCGGCAAAAGACTGAATAGTGATGTAGGTACCATTGTTGTCAGTATCCTGATTAAAGTTGGTCAGGTAAATTGTGCCGGCACCAATATCCGGTTGTTGCGGAAAGGTGTCTGGACTAAAACCAAAACTACCATCGGGCAATTCATTGAAGTTTTGTGACCAGTAGGCGATAGGTGTTTGCGCCCACAGGCCAAAGGTGCTGAGTAGCAGCACCAGAGCTAGTAGTTGTTTCATCGTTCGGTATCCATGTTTTTATTGTATCATTTTGACGTGGTACGGCTGTACGTCCTGGTCAGCACTTGTCGGCATCTATCTGCGGCCATGCATGCAGAGCCATAGGCAACAAAGTGAGGCCAATACTATAGAAGTGTTTTGTGTCAGTTTCATTAATTTTTTAGCAAAGGCTAAGGTAGAAGCAGATAGGGCGTTTAGCTGTTAACAATACAGGCATAAAAAACCCGGCTTGCACCGGGTTTTTAAAGATTTACTTAGCTTAGGCGGCATTCACCTTGGCCAGCTGTTGTTGTTCAGAAGCCAGCAGCTCTTTATCTGCGGCCAGATAGTTGAAGTCAAAGTCATCGACATTGATGGTGCGTAAGCGGCTTATCTCGGCTTGACGCAACACCTGTGCTTCCTGTTCAGAAATCACCTTTAACTCCAGGCCTAAGTCGGCCACTTCGTTTAAGCGAAAGAAAGGCAGGCGTTTGTTTGCAGCCTGGCTAACTTTATCAAACAGTGGCTCTGCAGCCAAAATATCGCGCAGTGCCTGCTCAACCATGCCGATAGGGTTGTTGTCTTTGCCTGCCAGATACAAGTGGTGGCCCAGCCTAGAGCGTGCTTCGCATGGGGTTTGCATAATGCGGGCAACCTGATGCTCTACTTTGTCACTTGGACGGCGCAGAGTACGGCCCCATGGGAACACCACACGTTTTAGTACCACGCCAACCAACCGGTTGGGGAAGTTATCAAACAACTCGTTCAGAGCCAGTTGTGCTTTGGCTAGGTTATCTTCACAGGCCCACTGTACTAATGGCAGATCCTGAGCCTGACGGCCTTCATCCTGATAACGTTTTAACACACTGGATGTCAGATACAGCATGCTCAGGATATCACCTAGTCGGGCAGAAATACGCTCACGACGTTTCAGATCACCACCCAGAGTGCCCATGGCCACATCCGACATCAAAGCCAGTGCCGCACTGAACCGGTTCATTTGTTTGTAGTACCTGGCTGTGGCATCACCGTATGGAGCGCTGCTGAACACACCACCGGTAAAAGACAACCAGAAGGTGCGGAAGAAGTTGCTAATGGCAAAGCCAATATGGCCAAACAAAGCTTTATCAAAAGCAGTAACAGCGGCTCTGTTGTCTTCATTGTATGCTGCCTGTAACTCTGCCAGGACATAAGGATGGCAGCGAATGGCACCCTGACCATAGATGATCATATTACGGGTCAGAATATTGGCACCTTCAACGGTAATGGCAACAGGAGCGCCCTGATAGCCACGTGCCAGGTAGTTGTCCGGACCCATGCAGATGCCTTTACCGCCATGCACATCCATGGCATCAATCATTGCCAGGCGCATGCGCTCGGTTATGTGGTACTTGGTAATGGCAGAGATAACCGATGGTTTTTCACCCAGGTCAATGGAGCCGACCGACATAGTGGTGGAGGCACATGCCATATAGGCGGAGCCGCCAATACGAGCCATGGCTTCTTCCACTCCTTCCATTTTACCAATAGGGATTTTGAACTGACGACGAATGCGGGCATAAGCACCCGTTGACATTGCCGCAGCTTTAATGCCGGCTGTGCTGTTGGAAGGCAGGGTAATAGCGCGGCCTACCGACAAACACTCAACCAGCATGCGCCAGCCCTGACCAGCCATTTTTGCACCACCAATGATGTAATCCAGTGGTACAAATACATCGCTGCCCTGGGTCGGACCATTCTGGAATGGCACATTGAGTGGAAAGTGGCGACGGCCTATTTTCACGCCTGGTGTATCGGCAGGGATCAGTGCACAGGTGATGCCTAAGTCTTCTTTATCCCCTAACAACTTGTCTGGATCCTGCAATTTAAAGGCCAGGCCAAGCACGGTAGCAATAGGTGCCAGCGTAATGTAGCGTTTGTTCCAGGTTAGGCGCATCCCCAGCACTTCTTTGCCTTGCCACTGGCCTTTGCAGACAATACCAAAATCAGGAATTGAGCCTGCATCCGAACCAGCTTCCGGGCTGGTCAATGCAAAGCAGGGCACATCAATACCCTTAGCCAAGCGGGGCAGGTAGTGATTTTTTTGCTCGTCAGTACCGTAATGCTGTAACAGTTCGCCTGGCCCTAACGAGTTAGGTACGCCAACAATACTGGATAAAACCATGCTTTTACTGGTCAGTTTTTGCAGGACACAGGATTGCGCATAGGCAGAGAATTCCAGACCGCCGTATTGCTTTTTGATGATCATGGCAAAGAAGCCGTTGTCTTTCAGGTATTGGTACACCTTCGGTGACAAATCGGCACGTTCGTGCGTGATTTCCCAATCATCAACCATATCCAGCAACTCTTCCACCGGGCCATCCAGAAAGGCTTGTTCTTCTGCACTTAACCGTGGGATTGGGAAGTTATGCAGTTTTTGCCAATCTGGGTTGCCACGAAACAGGTCGGCTTCCCACCAGGTAGTGCCGGCATCAATGGCTTCTTTTTCTGTACTGGACATTTCCGGCATGATTTTCCGATAAACGCCAAGCAATGGTTTCGTTATCAGCATTTGGCGGATAAAAGCAATGTTCAGGGGCAAGGCAATCACCAGGAATACCACCCAACTGACGACACCGACCGGGCCGATAAAGGTACCTACTGCCAGAACAGCTGCAATGGCAGCAGTGAACAGCGTAAGGCTGGCACGGTAATATGCCAGCACGCCAATCACAACCAGAAGTAACAGGCTAAACACTAACCCTTCCATACATATCTCCTAAGAGGTCTGACCACTATTTTGTTTAGGGTATAATCTTCCAAAGCAAGTTGCAAGTGTTTCAACGCTGACGAAAAAAGCTGCGTACAAAGCGCTTTACATCTATTCATACGAATGAGTATAGTCGTTTGGCTCACTTTTAGCGTAGCAGTCTGACAAAGGAGTACAGTGGTTTATGTGTGAGTTGCTTGGGATGTCGGCCAATGTACCCACCGATATTTGCTTCAGTTTTAAAGGCTTAAAAGAGCGGGGAGGCCGAACAGGTCCTCACCGGGATGGCTGGGGCGTGGCTTTTTATGAAGGAAAAGGGGTTTGTACCTTTAAAGATGCACTGCCAAGTTATGAGTCTGAGATTGCCCGTTTGGTAAGTGATTATCCAATTAAAAGCTGTGCTGTGGTAGCTCATATTCGTCAGGCCAATCGAGGCCGGGTTAGTTTGCAAAACACTCATCCCTTTACCAGAGAACTTTGGGGGCGTTACTGGACTTATGCGCACAATGGTCAGTTGCATGATTACAAAGATCTGCCGGTAGCACGTTTTCAACCCGTTGGTACCACCGACAGTGAGCGAGCATTTTGCTTTTTAATGAGTGAGTTGGATAAGCGTTATCCGAATAAGCCGCGTACCCGGCAGGCGGCTTTTCGTTTTTTGCAAAAAAGGGCCTCTGAGCTGCAAAAGCTGGGTGTCTTTAATATGCTGCTGACGGATGGCGAGTACCTGCTGACATACTGTACCACCAGACTACACTGGATCACCCGGCGGGCACCTTTTGGTATCGCCCGCTTATCGGATGTGGATGTGGATATTGATTTCTCCCGTGAGACCACACCAAAAGATGTGGTAACGGTGATAGCGACAGAGCCTCTGACACTGAATGAGCAGTGGCATAAGATGCAGCCTGGTGAGAGTCAGTTATTCCGTTATGGTGAGCCGATTTAACGCAGCCTGGCAGCAGCCGTAGTGGCATCCGGTTGCTGCCAGTGCACTTTGTGCAACTGGACATCGACTTGCTCCACATTATTTTCGCCATGCCAGATCCGCACCAGCAGGTAGTCGAGATCTGGCGCTACCCAGGCGTAAATTTGCCGATCAGAATCTTCCTCTACGCGCTCAATTCGGTACGCCATCACATTGCCATAAGGCAATGGCAGTAGTTCTTTGGTGACAACCCGAAAGTCATAGGTTTTGGGATCACCACGCCGATTTAACACTTCATAGCTGAAAGCGCGCTTGCCTGCAGCCAGATCTATCGCCAGTTGTTGATGATAACTAAGCTGATCGAGCCAGCTATCATCCCAGCTGTGGGATTTCAGCTCGCCTTTAGCCCCCTCACGCAGCTCTTCTTTCTGCGGATCCAAGGTTAATACATAATTGCGGCTTGGACCTGTGCCACTTCGGTTCATACGGTATTCAAGTGGTTGTACCTGTGAGCCCTGAATGTGAAACCTTGTTTGCTCTTCCCTACGATCACGGAATACCATCCAACTGATTTCACTGCGGTAGCGCAAGGTATAAACACCATCCACTTGTTTCAGTTCTCGCTCGGCTTTGCCATGGCTTCGACCATTACGGTAGACCACATACTCGGCCTGGTAGGGCGTTAGCTCCAGCGGTAGTGGCTCTGAAGCCGGTTCAGCCATTGCGGGCATTGCCAGCAATGGCAAGCATAAAAAAGGCGCCCGTTGGCGCCATTTAGAGATCGTACTCATCATCGTCATGGGCATATCCGTGTTGCGGTAAAGGCTCATTATCCAACAAGGCCTGCTGACCTTGTTGCTGCAAACGTCCCTGACAAAACCAGCGGATCACCAGCGGATAAATCCGGTACTCTTGTTCATGTACCCGCTCCGCCACAGTTGCTGCATCGTCGTCAGCAAACACAGGGACTTTGGCTTGCAATACCACCGGCCCGCCATCCAGCTCTTCGGTAACAAAGTGCACACTGCAACCATGCACAGTATCACCGGCTTCGATGGCTCGCTGGTGGGTGTGCAAGCCCTGATACTTTGGCAACAAGGATGGGTGAATGTTCAATAATTTTCCGGAAAAGTGTTGTACAAAGTCTGGAGTCAGGATCCGCATAAAACCAGCCAACACAACCAAATCAGGTGCAAAACTATCGATCAATTGTTGCAGTGCCAGATCGTAGTTATCGCGATTAGCATAGTCGGTATGTGCCAGGCAGTGGGTAACACTGCCTGCTTCACGTGCTCTGACCAGGCCATACGCATCCGCTTTATTGGATATCACGGCGGTTACTTTGCCGGCAATAAAGCCAGAGGCGCAGGCATCAAGAATTGCCTGCAGGTTGCTGCCATTGCCGGAAATCAGTACAACGATGGATTTCATGCCAGCCCTTAGCGAATAATCACACGCTCATCATCAGCGGTGGCGTGTTGGATTTCGCCCAGATGCCAGGCTGTTTCGCCAGCCTGCTGCAGCAACTGCAGGGTTGCTGCAAGTGTCTCTGCCGGTACCACAACGATCATGCCAACACCGCAATTAAAAGTACGGTACATTTCATGCGTACTGACATTGCCTTGTTGTTGCAACCAATTGAAAATCGCTGGCCATTGCCAACTTGTGCCATCTATCACCGCTTTGCTGTGCTCTGGCAGCACGCGCGGAATGTTCTCCCAAAAACCACCACCGGTAATATGGCATAGCGCGTGTACCGGTTGCTGTTTGATCAGGCTCAGTAAGTTTTTCACATAAATGCGGGTTGGCTCCAGTAAATGATCTGCAATGGATTTTCCTTCCAACTCACTGTCAGGAGACTGGCCGCTTACTTCCAGAATTTTTCGAATTAACGAAAAACCATTGGAGTGTGGGCCGGAAGAGGCCAGGGCAATCAGTTGATCACCGGCTTGCACCTTACTACCATCAATCAGTTCAGATTTTTCAACCACGCCAACGCAAAAGCCGGCAATGTCGTAATCATCACCATGGTACATGCCTGGCATTTCTGCTGTTTCTCCGCCTACCAGAGCACAACCTGATTGAGCACAACCATCGGCAATGCCTTCAACCACAGTCGCTGCGGTATTTACATCCAGTTTGCCAGTGGCGTAGTAATCCAGGAAAAACAGCGGTTCGGCACCTTGCACAATCAGATCATTGACGCACATTGCAACCAGGTCAATGCCGACGCCTTGATGGCGCTTTAAATCCATCGCCAACCGTAATTTGGTGCCGACACCATCGGTACCTGATACCAACACCGGCTCTTTATAGCCTGCCGGGATTTGGCACAGGGCACCGAAACCACCTAAGCCACCCATGACTTCAGGGCGATGAGTGCGTTTGACGGCACCCTTAATACGATCGACCAGAGCGTTACCAGCATCAATATCGACACCGGCATCTTTGTAACTTAAGGATGGATTTTGGTTGCTCACGGCATTCCTCAATTGGACAAGGGCTGAAAATGGTCGCTATTTTACCTGCATAATCCCTGTGACAAAAGCATTACTGGGTAGCATTTGATATTGCCAGCTCTACATAGCTGGCAATACTGATACTGTCGTCTTGCATGATTTTATGGTAAACGATTGATGCAAAAGGAAATTCCTTATCCAGGTAGGTCAGGCAAAGGTAAGGTGCATCCTGGCTGCTTTTATCGTGAAACCACTCGCCTCCCAACTCTCGGCGAAAGACTTCGCCAGTGTAAGCACCCAGGATGGTACACAAAGTAAACAGCAGGTCCTGAGCATGGGCCTGTTTTTTCTGTCGCTGATGGAGGTTTGAAATCAAAGTGTCCAGTTGCAGCAGGCTGGACCTGGTAAAGTCCAGTTCAAGCTGGAACTCTTCTTTGGCATAATTGACGGCATCGTCGGCTGACTGAACCATCAGGTCCCTGAGCTGTTGATCGTGCATAGATTCTCCTTGGTTTGTTCGGATTGATGAGCGCTTAGCAGGCATTGCCGCAATAGTTTGCTGCCGGGACCCAGTTGTTCTTCGTATGGGCTTAATAAAGCCATCGGGGCTAATTTTTCACCACCGCTGGCAAGTTGCACTACTTTAAGGCTGCCGTCTTGTAAGCCGGTTTGTACGGTGTAATCCGGTAGCCAGCAAAAGCCAAGCCCCAACTGCAAGATTTCGATGGCCTCGTAAAAGTTATCGACGGTCCAGCGTTGCTCGGACTTCAACCAGCCGCCTTGTTCTTGCGGCTTTTGAGCGGTATCGCGAATGACAATTTGCAGTTGTTGGCTCAGCTCTGCCAACTCGAGCTTACTATGGCCGGCCAGGGGATGCTGACTACCAACTACAGGAATAAAGCGGGTCACATACAAGGGTTCACCAAGGTGGCCTTTGGGTATCAGGCCGGTGATTACCAGATCGGCACGTTTGTCACGGATGATCTCGGCTGTACCTGTGAGCACGGCATCAATGATTTGCACCCGGCTGCCTCGGCTTTGGGGATAAAACTGCAGTAGGGCCTGATAAAGATACTGCTTGGGGTACGCCAGCTCAACGGCAATACGGATTTCCGGCTCCCAGCCTTTGTCTATGGTGTCGGCCAGCCGTTCCAGATCTTCGATTTGCTGGGTCACCATGCGCGATCGGCGTAGCATCACTTCACCAGCTTCAGTTAAAAAGGCTTTGCGGCCTTTTACTTCCAATAATTCCACTCCAAGCATGCTTTGTAATTTAGCGACGGCATGATTTAGCGAGGATTGACTTTTGTTCAGGAGGGTAGCAGCTTGTGCATAGCCACCGGCGTCAACAACGGCTTGTAAGATGCGCCATTGTTCGATGGTAGTTTTTGGACGATATGGCATGGAAGAGTCACTCTCCTGTAGGCGTTAGCAGTTAACGCTCAGCAACAATCACGGCACGAAGTGGTGCCGGGTAGCCTTCTATCGTTTTACTATGGTCATTTGGGTCGAGAAAATCAATTAAACTTTCATTTTCCATCCAGGACGTGGCGCGCTGTTCAGTCAGGCTGGTTACACTGCTATCCACCTGCCGTGGATTTTTAAAGCCTAATCGCTTAAGCCAATGACAAAGAGCTGCACTGCTTGGGATAAACCAGACGTTACGCATTTTAGCGTAGCGATCACCTGGCACCAGTACCGTCTGCTCATCGCCTTCAACCACCAGTGTTTCCAGCACCAGTTCCCCCCCTGGGCGCAGTTGCATTTTTAATTGGTTTAAAAAATCCAGTGGTGAGCGACGATGGTAGAGTACCCCCATAGAAAACACGGTATCAAAGGCTTGCAGCTCAGGCAGTTCGTCACAGCCTATGGGCAGCAGATGCACCTTAGGATCTGGATAGAAGTGTTTAATGGCTTCAAATTGACTGTAAAAAAGTTGCGAAGGATCGATGCCAACTACAAAGGCGGCATTTGCTTCGCGCATACGCCACAGATGATAGCCACTGCCACAGCCGACATCCAGCACAAAGCGATTTTCCAACGGCTGAATATGGGGAAGCAGGCGTTGCCATTTCCAGTCTGAACGCCATTCTGTGTCAATGTGGATGCCATGAATTGCGAAAGGCCCTTTACGCCATGGCATTAATTGACGAAGTAAGTGCTCAATGCGTTTGCGTTGGCCATCATCAATCGCATCAGGCAAGCCGAGAGTGATAGTATCTCCAAGCTCTATTTTAGAAACTTTGGTTGCTGGCAGCTGTGCCAGTACTTTTTGCCAGCGATGAAAGTCGCCATGCAAAGCCTCTTTTTGCCAATGCGCCAGTTGTGCTGGCAATGTTTGCAGCCAATGTGCCAGGCGATTGCCAGCGATTTGCTGGTAAAAAGGAGTAAACAAATCGGTCATCGGTGCCTCAGGGCTGTTTAAAAGCAATCATGGAGCAGAAATTAAAACACTGGAACCAGACGGTACTCTCAGTAAAGCCTACCTGCTCTAATCGTTGTTGGTGTGCGGCGATGCTATCGGGTTGCATTACATTTTCCAGCGCGGTGCGCTTTTGGCTGATCTCAAGCTCGCTGTAGCCATTAGCTCGTTTAAAGTCGTGATGCAAGTCCACCAACAATTGATTGCTGCGGCTATGAGCGCTGATGATTTTTTCCGATAAGACTAAAATGCCGCCCGGCTTGAGCGCTTGATACACTTTTTTCAATAAAGGGCTTCGGTCTTGCTTAGCGAGGAACTGCAAGGTGAAATTAATGACTACCATGGCTGCGTTTTCGAACGCGACTTCACGAATATCGCCTTCGAGCACAGTAACGGGTACTTCAGAGCGGAAGGCTTCGAGGTGCCGCTGACAACGCTGTACCATGGCTGGGCTGTTATCGACGGCAATAATTTTACAACCAGCAGCACTGATATTGCGCCGCATTGCTAAGCTGGCAGCTCCAAGCGAGCAGCCTAAATCGTAAAAGTGGCTGTTGGCTTGCTGATAACGGCTGGCTAGCTGCCCAATGGTTTGAATAATGCTTTGATAGCCAGGGACTGAACGTTGGATCATATCCGGAAAAACGTCGGCTACCTGATCGTCAAAGCGGAAATCCTGAATGTGCGCCAATGGTTCGGCATAAATATGATCTTTGTGCATAGAAAAAAGGGATAAACACGCATGGGCTAAGTGTATCCGATTTTGTGACGGAACACGATGAGCTTGTGGTGTTCCCCTTGTTTTACTGGGCAACCAGCCGTTTGGTGGCCTCGCGACGTCGGACATAATCGATAAGACCAACAATGAGTAGCGCCAGGCTTTGATACAAAGGAACCATGGCCAGAATCAACACAGCGCGTTCACCTTCAGCCTGATTGGTCACCAGGCCGGCATAGGGCAGTAACGCCAGTAGATGAACAAGGAGTGCAGCCAGCGGAAACAACTTTTTCAGCGAATACTTACAATGCAAAAAAACACTAATACCGGCGGCCACTACTGCGGGAAGTACCAACCAGAAGGAGAGTAGTGGTAGTGTATGCAGCCCGGCTGTCAGGCTAAGTACCAGCCAACAATGCAGCGCCAGCAACGCCAGGGTGGTGATTAAAAGTTTCATGACGAAGGGCTCTCTTTGGGTTTACTCGTGCCAAGCCAGCTTACTTGATACAAATCATGGCGTCGATCTTTTAAATTGGTGACGGAGCCTTCATTGCGGATTTGGGTTAAACGGTCCAAATCCAGATCGGAAAACATCAGCATTTCCGTGTTCGGCGTGGTTTCCGACATCACGGCATCGTGTGGGAAGGCAAAGTCTGATGGGGAGAAAACCGCCGACTGTGCATACTGTACATCCAGATTATCGACAGATGGTAGGTTGCCGCAACTGCCGCAAATGACCACATAACACTCATCTTCAATGGCCCTGGCCTGGGCGCAGTGCCGTACTCGCAAGTAGCCATTTTTGGTGTCGGTCCAAAAAGGTACAAAGAGTACATCCATGTCTTGTTCAGCCAGCAAGCGGCTAAGCTCTGGAAATTCGACATCGTAGCAAATCAGAATACCAACACGGCCGGCATCGGTCTGAAACACCTGCAAAGTATCTCCACCCTGAATGACCCAGTCGCGCCGCTCGTGGGGTGTAATATGGATTTTGCTTTGCATGTCAACGGTGCCATCACGGCGGCATAAATAACTGACATTGAATAAGTCATCTCCCAGCAATAAAGGCATAGAGCCAGTAATGATGTTGATGTTGTAGCTAACCGCCATATTGGACATTTCCTGGCGAAAACGCTCAGTAAAGCCAGCCAGAAAGCGAATAGCTTCCGTTTGGTTGGATTTGTTGTCACAGAGGCCCATTAAGGGGGCATTAAAAAACTCCGGGAAAAGGGCGAAATCACTTTTATAATCAGACAGAGCATCAACAAAGTACTCCACTTGTTGCAGCACTTCATCGACTGAGCGGGCCTGACGCATTTGCCATTGCACGGCACCTACCCGAATCTGGGTTTTACGGCTCTCTATCAGGCGGCCAGGCGGTTCGTAGAAGATATTGTTCCATTCCAGCAAGGTGGCGTAGCCTTGCGACTTTTCATCTTCAGGCAGGTACTTTTTCAGTAAACGCTTTAGTTGAAAATCATTGGACAGCTGAAAGGTGAGAATAGGATCGTAAATTTCCCGACGTTTTACGGCCTCCAGATAGTCGGCAGCCGACATCTCATCAACGTATTGGTGAAAGTTTGGGATCCGTCCTCCGGCTAAAATGGCTCGCAGGTTCTGCTGGCGGCACAGCTCTTTTCGAACTTCGTAAAGGCGGCGGCCTAAGCGATAGCCGCGGTAATCCGGGTCTATCAGTACATCCAGGCCGTAGAGGGCATCACCATGAGGGTTATTCAGAATGGTCATGCGCTGGCTGATCAGTTCATCGTAGGTGTGTGGGTTACTGAAACGGTCGTAATCCACCTGTAACGAGAGGGCAACGCCAACAATGTCATCGTGATCTATCACGCAGACCTGGCCATCCGGAAAATCCTGGATTAGTTTCTCAATGGTATGTCTGGGCCAGGCACCACCGAGATCGGTATAGATCCGGTCCATTAGGCGCTTTAATTGTGGGTAATCGCTGACTTCGAGGTTGCGGATTTTAATATGCAGTTCTTCTTGCACCTGTGAGCTCTCCCTGGGGTTGAGGCAACTATGTACGATGGACGCTAGGGCCGGCAATTGTGCTGCAGGTCAGCTGTTGCAGCGTCAGAGGTTGACTCTGATCCTGCTCAAAACACTGCATGATATCAGCCAAAGGTACGCGAAGACCGGTGACACCGCAAGCCTGGTTCCGCCCTTTTGCTTTGCCGGAATAAAGTGCCAAATCGGCCAGTTGCAATGCTTTTTCCCAGTTCAGTTTTTCTTCCGGAATGTTGTCAAATGGCAGGGTAATAAAGCCAGCCGTAGCGGTGACTACTATGGATTGCCCATTGACCAAAAATGGTTTTTCGGCCAGCAGATACAAGGTGCGCTCGACCAGGGTGCTTAAATCTTTTGGCTTGATTCGGTGCAAATAAAGTAAAAACTCTTCACCGCCCCAGCGAATGGCCTGATCATGTTGTCGTAGCGATTGGCTAAGACGTTTTGCAACCTCTATCAGGATATCATCGCCAGCAGCATGACCGTGTTGGTCGTTGATCTGTTTAAAGTGATCGATATCCAGCAGGATCAATGCATCACGCTCTTGACCATGATGGCGGTGTTCTTTGTGTTGCCAGCGCTTGGCCATGCGTTGCTGGAATGAACGCCGGTTAAACAAGCCTGTGAGGGGATCGCGTAACGATTGAAATTCAAGTTGCTTGTTGGCTTCTTTCAGCCTGCGATTGGTATGCCGGACCTTTCGATACAATTGCCACATCAGGACCCCAGCCAGAGCTGTGGCAAAAGCAGCCAGTAAAATCAACCGGTTTTGCAGTTGCTTGTTCTCTATGGTGCGTTCCTGCAACGCATTGGTTTGTTCCAGCCGTTGTATACGGTGCGCCTGCTCGCGGGCCAGAAAGCGCTGTTGCATTTCACTGAGTATTCTATGACGGTCGCTTTGAAACAGTTCATTGCTCAGAACGCGTTGCTCGCGCAAAATTGCGGCTTCTTCAAGATGGTAGCCCGCATGTTGCAGTGCATTGGCAAACTCGCCTAAAAAGCGCTCCAGATCACTGCGTCTGGCATGTTCACGAAAGTAGTTAATGCTTTCGCGCATTTGTGTCAAACCTTGCTCAGTCCTGCCTTGTTGTACGTCAATATAAGCCAGGTTCAATAAAACCAACTGGTAGGTGTTCTCGTCGTCCAACGCCTTGGCCAGTTTTTTAGCCTGGTGCAATGGCTCTATTGCAGCATCATACTGATGCAACAGGATATAGGATGCACCTATGTTGTTCAGGCTGAGCAGGATAATATCTTGCCGGTCGATAATTTCTGCTTGCACAATGGCTTGATGATGGGTGAGGGCAGACGCTTCATGGTTACCCTGTTCTCCTTCAATATATCCTTTGAGTAGCAGATAGTCGGCCAAAAACTCCGTGGAAGCTATCTGGTCGGCATAGCTTAGTGCTTGCTGCATCAGTTCTTCAGCCAGCTCCCAGTTTTTCATATCGGCATGCAGGCGGGTTAACTGTCCCAACAAAAAGGTAGAGCGAAGCAGAGTACGATCATCATTCGTCTCCTGAACGGCTTCAAGCGCCCGGTACAAATGCTCACTGGCCAGTTCAAAATGATTATCCTGCATGTAGATTCGCCCCAGCAGGTTGTTGGCGTAATAGCGGACCCTGGGTTGTTGCGCATGGGCAAGGTAAGGCTCCAGCTCGACTATGATCCGATAAGCCTCATTCAGACGTTGCTGAACAAAACATACTTCTACCTTTGTTGCCAGTGCTTCGACCATGCTATCGGTGCTGCCGTGTATCCTGGCGTAAGTCAGTAAACGCTCTAATGCCGGCTCAACCTGCTCCGTTTGACCTGTGTGCAGGTAGTGCAGTGTGAAGCTGGCGTAGAGGCGGGTTAATGAATCCGTGGCGGTTTGATCATTGACCTGAGCATGCAATGCATCCAACTGCAGATAGGCCTCTTCGGGTGAGGTATAAAGCAGCATAAGATAAGTATCAATGCCTTGTTCTAGCCAATCTGTGGTCTGTTCTTGAGCCGACAGGACGCATACAAGCAGCAGGGACATCAGCCATGCTTTGATAGGCAATGAGCCGCAACGAAATAGCGAGGTTAGGGCTGTTCTAGGCAAAGGTGCTCTCATGCTCGTACAAAGGCACTTCAAATGTAGCAAGGTTTGATTGGAAAACCAACAGCTTCATTTTATTTCAGTTTTGTGTTTTGAGTTTGCTCTTTCAGCAGCCCATGTTAGGACTACTCATCTATTCACACCTGGCAATTGCATTGTCGCAGCGAGCCGGCATACTAAGCGATAACACTTTGATGTAAGGATATCCATCGGTATGCGCTCTTGGTTTCGTCTTGGTCCGGCAACGCTGGTTGCTGCGGCCTTTATTGGCCCTGGAACAGTGGTAACGGCATCGCTGGCTGGTGCGAATTTCGGTTATGCTTTGCTTTGGGCACTGTTTTTTTCTGTACTGGCTACGATGATTTTGCAGGAAATGGCTGCCCGGCTTGGTATTGTGACAGGACAAGGGCTGGGCGAAAACCTGCGTTTGCTGGTAGCACAGCCCGTGCTACGATTCGTGTTATTTGTGCTAGTCATTGCTGCCATTGTGATTGGTAACAGTGCCTATCAAGGTGGCAACATTAGCGGTGCCAGTTTAGGGGCCGATGCCATCTGGGGAAATACCCGCTTCATCTCGGCGATTCGCCAGTACAGTGGCCTGAATCCATGGGCTCTGATGATTGGTATTGTTGCTGCAGCCGTTCTATGGCGTGGCAATTACCGGTTGATAGAACGTTGTCTGATTGCTTTGGTGCTGCTAATGAGCCTGGCTTTTATCAGCACCATGTTTTTAACCCGTCCTGATTATGCAGCCATGCTGCGTGGTGTATTTATACCAACAATTCCGAGTGGGGCCACGCTCACCGTGATAGCACTGATTGGTACGACTGTCGTGCCTTACTCGCTGTTTCTGCATGCAGCCAGTGCAGCCAGCAAATGGCAGAATACGGCAGATAAAGCACTGGCATTGCAAGCATCAAGTGCGGATTTGCGTACGTCCATCCCGTTAGGAGGGCTAATTTCGGTCGCTGTGGTATCGACGGCTGCGACGGCATACTTTGGGCATGGTTTGGCGATAGAAAATGCCGGGGATTTGGCTGTGTCGCTGGAGCCCCTGTTTGGCCGCTCAGCCACCTACCTGATGGCACTTGGTTTGTTAGCCGCCGGGCTGTCATCGGCGGTGACGGCTCCGCTAGCTGCTGCCTTTGCGCTTAAAGGGATACTCCAGCTTTCGAACGTTCAGTTCAAAGCCACCTGGCTTGGTATCATCGGCATTGGTGTGCTGGTTTCTTCGCTGGGTTTAAGGCCAGTGTCGGTGATCTGGTTTGCTCAGGTTGCCAATGGTATTTTGTTGCCGGTGTTGGTTTTCATCCTGTTGCTGGCAGCGAACTCTTCTATACTGGGTAAGTACCGCAATGGTTTGCGTCAGAATGTACTTGCATCTGTTGTTTTGGTTTCAACTTTGGTGTTGAGCGGGCGCAGTTTGTGGGTTGCTTTTAGTGGCTAGAGACCACAAATCGTAAGGAGACTTTGTAGTGTCAGGTCATTGCCGATTATTGCTTCTTATCATGGGATTTAGCCTGGGGTCTATGCCTGTGCTCTTTGCTGCACCCAAGGTGCTTTTTGTATCCCCTTCCCATGCCGGAGATCCTTTTTTTCAGTATGTAGAGCAATATGCTCGCATTGCATCTGAAGATCTGGGGCTGGAACTCGAGGTGATTTACGGTGATGGGAATCGTTTATTGCAATTACAACAGTTGGAGTCTTACCTTAAACAGCAGCAGCCCCATTACATAGTGGTTCAGCCATACTCTGGTGGAGCCAAGGCTTTGATGGACTTGCTGGCAGGCTATCCTCAATTGAAGGTTATCACCTTTGAGCGAATTTTGCTGGCGTCGGAGGAGATGAGCATTGGTGTTCCCGGTCAGCATTATTCAAACTGGATTGCTGAAATATATTTTGACAATGCCAGCGCCAGTTTGGCTCTGAGCAAAGCTCTGTTAGAGGCTTGCCGTTCACAAGCCAAAGCGGGGCGACATGATGTGATTGGATTGAATGGGGCTCATGGTTTCGAGTCTGAAGAGCGCGGACGCATGATTGTTGAGTTAAGCCGGCATGACCCGGATTATCGTTTTCAGCAATTGGTCTACTCACAATGGCAGCGTGATCTTGCAGCCAGACAAAGCCAGCAATTGCTAAGGCGTTATCCGAAAACCAGTGTGATCTGGGCTGCATCTGATTGGATAGCGCTTGGGGTTCTGGACATGCTAAATGAGCAGGCCACAGAGTCAGCCTCGTACTGCATCGGCGGTTTTGACTGGTTGCCGGAAGGCATTGCAGCCATTCAAAATGGTCAATTGAGTGCCAGTGTCGGAGGGCATTACATGATGGGAGCCTGGGCAATGGTGGCGGTTTATGATCATTGGCAAGGTGCCCTGCCAGCAGGTAAGTTAGCTGGTAGCCCCGCTTTCGCTCTAGAGGTGATATCCAGTGACAATGTGCAGCAATACCTCCCTTTACTGCAACCTGACTATTGGCAAAACTTTGATTTTCGAAGCTTAACTTTTCGGCATCAGCCGGAACAAAGCCACTACGCTTTTCAGCTTTTAGCAAAATAAATGACAGGTGATAGCCAATGAACTGGATCCACTGGGTGGGGATGATCCCTGCTATTATTTTTCCGGCAGCAACCATGATACAAATTATCCATTTGTTGCGGGTTAAAAACGCAGCCGGGGTGTCCGCTCTTAGTTGGAGTGCCTTTGCTGTAGGCAATCTGACACTCTATGTGTACACTGAAAAATACTTGGAATGGCAGGCTTTGCTTGGGTTGCTGGGTACTGCTTTATTGCAGTTCTATTTAATCGTTTTGATCCTATATTATCAGCGCCAGGCTACCCAAACCGAGGTTTAAGTCTGCTCGTCAGGTTCTTGCACGCCCCAGCCATCGTATTTGCCGGCGAACTTTTTTGCTAAAGTTTCCAGCTCAGTTTCAAAGGCTGTGACAGCTTCGTAGCAAAGAGGGAGCAACTGGCTTATCTTCAGCTCCCACTGACTTGCGGCATCTAATGCCAGTTGCAAACTGGCCTCAGGGAACTGCAGGCTAAGGGCGGTCTGGGCCGCTTCTGCCTTGTCCTGTCGTTTAAAAAACACGTAAAAATCTAGTTCGGTTGCTTGATGTAACACAAAGCCTGACTCAACAAGCAGTTGCAACATATCGCCATTGGCATCGTCTGGAAATTGCATAATGGATGGTTCCTGATAGTTTCTGTTGCAGAGTATATCAGTTTCATTCGCGCTAGGCTTGAAGGAACTGGCATGGTAGGATCTTTGCAGAAAACTCAGGAGAAGAAATGGTATGAAATTTAGCTACCCGGTGCTGTTGCTGGCTCTGTTGTGTTGTAGCGCTCCGCTCTCTGCGTATACCTCGCAGTCTGAGAGCCTGGAAGTGATTATGAAAACCTTTTCATTTCAATACCGACAAGCAGTTGAAGCAGAATCAGCTGCACAACGGCTAGAATATGTACAGCAGATGCAGCAGGGCATGGTTGCTGCGAAACAAGCCCCAATGCGTGATGATCTGGCTGAAAAATTTGTCGAAGGCTTTAAAAAAGTGGCAGCAAAGCTGGATGCTATTGAACAGGCCATACTGGCTGGTGAGCTGGCGCAGGCTGAGCAGCAGTTGCTACAAATTGACCAGTTGCGTATTGAGTACCATCGTTTGCGCAAACGCAGTTTCTGGCAATGGTTGTTTGGCAATCGTTAAGCGCGCGGGTGTCAACCAGATAATCGATGGGTTCAATTGAGAATGCGGATGCTGACACCTTTTTTACGTGCCAAGTTTGATGTGGTGGCCTTTGATTTGGATGGGACTCTGGTTGATAGTCCGTTGAATTTAGCCGCCATTCGTCAGGAACTGGGTTGGCAAGACGGCTGTGATTTATTGCAGTCACTGGCGATGTTGCCGGATGATGCCAGCCGGCAACATGCTGCTGAGGTTATTTATCGGCATGAGATACAAGCAGCAGAAAACTCTACATTATTCCCAGGCGTGCTGGATTGCTTGCTGCAGTTACAGCAGAGTGGCATCGCTACGGCCATACTGACCCGTAATATGCGTGCAGCAACTGAGTTGATGATTGATAAGCTTGGTATTCCAATCTCGCTGGTGTTGACGCGGGAAGATTGCGCGGCCAAGCCGGATCCTGAGGGGTTGCAACGCATTGCTGCTCATTATCAGGCCGCCATGCATCGCCTGTTGTATGTCGGAGACTTTCACTTTGATTTGTCTACAGCAGCCAATGCTGGCGCTCAATCTTGCCTGTTACTTAACGCGAGTAATCAGCAGTACGCTGTGAATGCGGACTGGGTGATGCAGGATTATGCGCAATTGAGCAGAGCTTTACGCTAACTGCATCAAGCAGCCTTAATCGGTATTGCTTGCTGTTAGTGTGCAATTGTTTTGAAGCAGGTGAGGTAACAACACCGGCTCCAGGCTCTTGAGAACTTGCACCGGCAAGGCCGAGGTAAAGCGCAACTGTTCAGACTGAGCTCCGGCCGCGTATGCGGTTAAGGTGCCGAAATAATCTGGTCCCAGATAAAACACAAAGGTTGCAGTGCGGTTTAGGCTGCGCTGATCTAAGCGGTTACCCCGGCTATCAACTGTAGTGATTCTGTTATCGCCCGTACCTGTTTTTCCGCCGCTGATACCAAGCTGCTGATACATACCCTGCAAGCGTCGTGCAGTCCCGTCCCGCACAACTTCACTTAATACCCAGCGCAGCGTGGCTGCAACTTCCGGTTCCATAACCCGGCTACCCTGATTGGTAGCTTGCTCCCAACGGGTGTGGTAAGGCGTATTCTCACCCAGGGTGGCGGCTCGCAGCACCTGACTGGGATAACGCAGACCATCATTCATAATAATGGCCATTAATTCGGCCAAGGCAGCCGGCCTGTCGCCAGAGCTGCCCAAAGCGGTAGCCAGCGAGGGAACCAGATAATCAAAAGGGTAACCAAGTTGCTGCCAGCGGTAATGCAGATCCCAGAAGGCTTCTACTTCCAGCATGATACTGATGCGATTATCGCGGGCGCTGCGATGACGGGTGCGAAACAGCCATTGATACACTTCTTGTCGCTCAGCTTTGCTCGTTGCCAGCAGTTCCGCCCAGCTCAGATCAGGTCTTTCTAGCAACTGCCCTACCAGCCAAAGCTCCAAAGGGTGAAGCCGGGCATGGTACGCTTGATCCGGTAAGCTAAGCTTGCGTGCGGCAAAGCTTTGATACCAGCGTTGCAATTGTTGGCTACTTACACCGCCTGCGGACTCTCTTTCCAAAAAGCGTGTCAGTTGCTCGGGGCTGGCATCCGGATACAACCATAAATAAATGGCCGCCATGCGATCCGGGCGTTGACGGGCCGTTTGCAATAACATCTCCAAGCGTTGTTCTGATGATTTCTGGCGATGCTTGCGCCAGAATTGCTGCAGGTAACTGGCTCCTTCACGCTCGGCAAAGCTACTGAGGTAAGCTGCCCGACGGGTGTCGTCATCGCTTTCAAGCAGTCGGTCACCCTGAGTGTCTTTATGGTAAGTGCTGTAATTAATGATATCGCGCAATAAACGGACAAATGGCAGATTGATGGATTCTCTGGTTGCTTCCAGTATGGTTGGATTTCGGCTGTTGTCTTCAGCCATAAAGTTGCCAAAGCTGTGCAATCCTCCTCCGGTAAAAAAGCTTTCTGCCGGGTTGGCGCTGTATCGACGTTGCAGGGACAGTTGCAGTAAATCGGTCAGCTCCATGTCAGGTTTCAGCAGTAATTGATCGATCACCCAACGACTGATGTGGTCCTGTGGTGCTATGGTTAACAGCTGCAGTTCCTGTACCGCTTCACCAGCGTAGCGTTGATACAGCTCGGCAATAATTTCCAGGTAAGTAACCAATACCCGCAGTTTGGCGGTAGATCCCAATTCCAGTTTACTCTGACTGTTTAAATCAAAAGCTGTGGCAGAAGTGTCTGTCTGGGCCCGCAACTGATAACCGTTTTCCTGGCGTTGAAACAGCACGAAGCTGTATTCGATGTGTGCACTGTCTTGGGCGGATAGTAACCTGTGTCCAATCAGGCCATGTTGAGCCGCTACGGCTGGATCTCTTAGCTGTTGCAGGAAGTAGCCTATTTGTTGTTGTAAAGGGAGGGACACGCTACTTTCTACCCGTAAATCGAGCCTGTCGGTATCGTATGGATGCAACTGGAGCATAGGTGACAGTTGCTGGCGCAGCAGTTGGCTGGCTTTAGCATCGTGATTTTGTTGCAGTGGCAGCCAGCCCTTAGGAGTAAATTCTAGTGGTGTTGTCAGAGCCAATTGCACCAGCTCGGGTGGCAGATAATGATCAGAACCAAGGAGTTGCAGATACAGATGAACAAGCTGTTCGAGCTGAGCCCGACCTTGCACTAAGTAAAAAGATGGGCGGCGTTGCGCAATCATCAATGCCAGCACTTGTTTTAGTGCGAGAGCGGTTTCCTGATTGATATCCAGCTCTGTGAGTAACTGATTGTTGTGCTGATAGTCAGCACCAAACCAGGCCCAAAGGCCATCCGGCAAGCCATGCACCTCGCCAAAGCCAGGCGCAGCAGCCAGTGGGACGGTATTGATGTAATGCAGCAGCAACTGCTGACGGTGAGTTTCGGTAGACGGTGATATCTGATAGGCACGAACACTGGCCGAGAGCATCTGTCGGAATTTTTCGCTCATGTTGCTGGTACGGCCTGATGCGGAATGGCGGTATTTTTCCAGTTGAGTAGCCAAAGTGCTACCACCACCTGCAGCAGCATCATTGTTACCCAACCATTGCTGGGCCTGGCTCAGTGCCGCCGCTCCTAATCGCGGCCATTCTATTGCTGGGTTATGATAAGTTGATTGCGCTGATAAGATGCTCTTATTTTCGATAAAAGCCAGTAACTGCGGCAAAATCGGTGCCATCTGCTGCATAGAGTCAAACTGACGTTGCGGATAATCAAAGCGGTAAATCGTCGTCAGCTGGCAATCCTGCATATGCAAACCCGTTTGTTGTTTTTCCTGGTAAGGCGGATAGAAACCAAACCGGGTATAACGCATCAAACTGGGGGAGAACTCACTTTGCTCTGTGATCATAAAACCATGTGCAGCCAGTGAGCGTTGCCACTCCGGAGCAAGGCTGTAGCCTCGCTGTTGATTGTAAGGGCCATCAGCAGGGTAGCGAATGGCCGTGGAACCGGTTTTTATCACCTTGCTTTCCAGTTGCTGCGCATAACGATGCAGGAAATGCGCCTGATAAAAGCTGGTTTGCACCTCCTGCCATAGTAGTACTGCAAGCAGGACAATAGTCACTGGCAATAACCAGGGCCACCAGCGGCGAGTGGCACGAACTGAGAGAGTAGTGCGAGCCTCAGCCGGACCACCGAAATCTTTGCGCTTTAGCAGGGGGGCTGAACCAAACTTAGGCTCTATCCGCGGCGACATAACGTTTCTCTGCCATCAGGTTAATTTTCAGCACCCAACTGGCGGGCTCTTTGTTGGCGCTCCGGATCGCTTTTTAACTGCCAATGAGCCAGGTTCTGTTCAATTAATTGGCACAAGGCATCAATATGCTCCGGGTTATCATTCAAGGCAGGAATGTATTGGTAGTGTTCACCTCCGGCATGCAGAAAGTATTCCTTGTTTTCTTCACCAATTTCTTCAATGGTTTCCAGGCAATCAGCAGAAAAACCGGGACAAAAAACCTGAACATGTTTCACGCCCTGTGCTGGCAGGCTTTTTAAAGTCTCGTCGGTGTATGGCTTTAGCCACTCTTCCCGCCCAAAGCGTGATTGAAAGCAAGTCAGGTAATCTGCATCGGTAAGGCCTAATTGCTCGGCAATTAACCGGGATGTTTTATAGCATTCGCAGTGATAGGGATCGCCATTTAGCAGATAGCGCTTTGGTATGCCATGGTAGGAAAACAGCAGTTTTTCCGGGCGGCCATGTTGTTGCCAGAACGACTTGATCTGTTGAGCAGCCGCAGCGATGTAAGGTTGAAAGTCATGGTAATGACTGATAAAACGAAAATCCGGTAACCAACGACGTTGTGTAAAATCGCGGGCAATGGCATCAAAGGTGGACGCACTGGTAGAGCCTGAATACTGCGGGTAGAGTGGCAACACCACCAGCTTCCTTACCCCCTTGTCAAACAGATCGTTCAGCACACTTTGCATGCTGGGATTACCGTAACGCATGGCAAAGGCAACCTCCAGGTTCTGATGTCCTTGTGCGAACAACTGGTTACGAATCGCTGTGCACTGCCGCTCTGTGTGGAACAGTAATGGTGAGCCTTGCTCAGTAAAAACAGTGGCATAGGCTTTCGCTGAACGCCGGGGGCGTATACGTAAGATCACTCCATGCAGTATGAGCCACCAGAGCAGCCGTGGTACTTCAACCACTCTCGGATCTGATAAAAACTCAGCAAGGTAACGCCTGAGTGCTTTCGGGGTAGGGGCATCGGGTGTGCCCAGGTTGGTTAGCAGGACGCCTACTTTATCTTGTTGTTGGTGTTGGAAGTTTTGGCTGTTGGTATAGCGCATTGGGTTTTCTGCCTAAAAGTCGTAAGGGTTGGCTGGTCAGTACGCAGAGAATCACGATTCAGATGTCTGTTCAGGTCCGTTTCATTTGCAGGAGTACTACTCCCAGATGATTGGACTGCCTTTAGTTCTTCAGTATACGCAGTCCATTGAGGGAATGCCAAACCTGCTGCATGGAGTTGCTTGAAAACTGTACAAAAAGCGCAGCTTGCATCTATTATTTCCTGCAGGGACATGATGATAAACGAATAAAACTATGATCCAACTTGATATAGGGTTGATTTTACTATGAAATGACAGGGTGCGTACGACAGATCCTGCCAGCAGGACGAATGGTCAGCTGTTTGTACACGAATCCGTTTCACATGTATTCAGGGTCTATGGCTTACTCAGGGACTTTAATGCCATTGGGAGCTCTGATACTGGTGCAGCATGATTAAATATTTTTTCCTCATTAGTTTATTCTTTCTCAGTGTCGACTGCCATGCTGTCCAGGTGATAGCACACCCGTCCGTCGAGTTGCAGCAGCTAAGCCCGGCACAGCTTCGGGCACTATTCAGTATGCGACAAACTCAGTGGCCGGACGGCACGGCTGTGCGTGTTTATGTGCTAAGCAATGATCACTTGGTGCATCAGAATTTTTGCAAGCAGCAACTGCGAATGTTTCCTTATCAGTTGGATAATATCTGGAATCGCTTAAGCTTTTCAGGGATTGGTACCAGGCCACAGTTGGTGAGTTCAGAGGCTGAGTTGGTACAGATGATTCAACAGACACCAGGCAGCATAGGCTACCGATCGATCAGTGCAGATGAAACAGGGGTTCGTATCATTGAAATACTTTAATCCACTCCGCCAGGCTGTTGCTTCCTTTCAGCCACTTCTGTATGGCTTTATTGCCGCATTGTTTGGTGGCATGGCCTTTTCAGGTCAGGCACAGGAATGGCAATGGCATGGCTTTATGGCGCAAGGCATGATCCAGGCGGATAAAAGTAATTTTATTAATCGAAGTGGTGATCCCTCGTTTGCATTAACCGAAGTAGGGCTGAATGCATCGTTGCAGTTACAACCAAGTTTCCGCCTGGCCGGTCAAGTGGTGTATTTGGATGGTGGTAACCGATATCCGGATGGCTTAAAGCTGGATTATCTGTTTGTAGACTGGTCACTGATGAGCCAACTGGATTGGCAAATCAATGCTTATGCCGGTCGTTTTAAGAACCAGCACTGGCTGTATTCAAGTACTCGCGATGTGCCGTTAACCCGGCCAAGTATCGTATTGCCGCAATCGGTGTATTTTGATGCGTTTCGGGATATTGCGGTTAGCAGTGATGGTGTCGCACTAAAAGCTCGTGTGAACTCGGCCGTTGGGCACTGGGAGCTTAACTGGAGTTTGGGTGCCACGCCCTTGTCTGATAAGCAGACTTCATTATTGCTTGGCGAGTCAGTGCTTGGGAAATCACAGCAAAAATATGTGCATCAGGCCAGTATGTTTTGGCAACCTGAGCTTAGTAACTGGACCTTGGGTATTTCTTTACTGGATTCTGAGTTCAGCTTTCGTCGGGCCGAAGGTGATGATTTTTGGGATGCTGACTTTGTGGTGCAACGCGTTATGTTTAATGCACAATATCAGCAGGAGCGCTGGCAACTGGTATCTGAGATTTTTCAGGAGCGGATGGATACGCGAGGCTTTTTTTCGCCGGCATTTGAGGTGCAACAGTTTGGCCAGGGAGGCTATCTTCAGGGGAGCTATCAGCTAAACTCAAAGCTACGCTTTAATGCAACTATGGATTATTTTGTGGCAAATAAAGATGATCGCCAAGGGCGGCAACTGGCCGAGGCTAGTCAGGGGATGGTCCCTGAACACTTTGGCTATCAGCATAGTTTTATGCTGGCTGCCAGCAGAGAGCTGGCACCACGTGTCCGATTGCAGTTGGAGCATCACTGGGTTCATGGAACGGGACGGTTAGCTCCGGTTATTGTACCGGAGCTGGATAAAAACCGACAGCCATACTGGCAACTTTGGGCCGTACAGCTCATGTACTGGTTTTAACAGATGCGTCGTTTTATTAGTTTGCCATGGAAACTGCTGCTGGTGATGTTGCTGGTGCTTTTTATTATGGCATCTGCTTTAACCAGTTTTTCATTAATGCGGGTGCAGGATGAATTCTATCAGCAACAACAGCACAAGCGTGTGCTTGGTGAGCAGCAGTTTCGTCAGTACAACCAACTGATTGAGAATCAGTTAAGGATCTGGGTAGAGTCTTTTGCCGAGATTAGCCTGGTGTCGCAGCAGGATTCTGGCCTGGCTGATTTTAAGCGGGCGCTGGCGCAGCAAATTGAAACCTTACATCTGCATTTAAATGTTGATAATGTTTGGTTGTACTCTAATGCCGATGTGGTGCTGTATCAAAGCACAGCAGTGATTCCTGCCGCCATTGATGATTTGGTACAGCAAGCCTTTGTCCGGCAAGAGCCTCAAAGCAAAATTCTATGCGAACAGTATTGTGTAAAATCACTGGTATTTCCACTGTTGCTGGACGATGACAATATTGCCGTGATTGCGATGACCACCACCTTGGTGGATATTCTATTTTATCTGAACCGCTCTTTGCAGGCCGAGGTTGCTATCGTCAGTCATCAGCGTAGTAGCACGGCCCGGCCGTCTGATATTCAGCTATTATCCAGTTCCAATACTTCGCTGCTCAGTGATTTGTATGGTGAGCTGCCGCAGTTGCTGGATGTGGATCGTATCAGCAGCCAGGGGTTGCGCTTGCGCGCAGGCAATCGTCATTATTTTGCTCAAATGCAACTGCTGGATGATCGGCATGAGCGTCAGTTTCACTTAATTTTGATCGAAGATATTACCAGTTATGCGAGGGCAAATCAGAGCTATCAGCTACGTATTATTTTAATTGCTCTGCTGGCGTTTGTTTTACTGGCTTTATTGACCTATGCAATTACCAAGCGACTGAGTGCACGATTAATGACCCTGGCTGCTCGTTTGCCTTTGTTAGCCAATCGTGAGTTCAGTCGTTTCCGGGCAGCCAGTGAACGTAAAACGGCTTTTTTTAGTGATGAAGTGGATAATCTCAATGAGGCGACATTAAAACTAAGCTGGCAACTGGAAGCTTTAAATGAACAGGTAGAGTTGCATACGCAAGAGCTGGAAAATATTGCGATGTATGATTTACTAACCGGTTTGCCCAACCGCAATATGCTGCAATATCAGTTAAAAAAGGCACTGGCAGCTCTGGATGAAGCGCCTGGCCTGGTTGGCTTGCTATTTATGGACCTGGACCAGTTTAAAAAAGTCAATGACAGCCGGGGACATAAGCTGGGCGACCAATTGCTTATTGAAGCCGCGACCCGCTTACGGGCCTGCATTCATAGCTCCGATACGGTTTGCCGTTTTGGTGGTGATGAGTTTGTCATTATTTTATCAAAAATGGCTGATGAAGAGGAAACCGCACGAGTGGCTCAGGCTGTGTTGCAGGTCTTCAGTCAGCCCATGACTGTACTGGGTGAAGATTTTCTGATTGGCACCAGTATTGGTATCAGCTGCACCGCCGATAGTGCGACGCCGACTGAGGATTTAATCCGTCAGGCTGATTTGGCCATGTACCAGGCAAAAGCAAAAGGTGGCAATAGTTGGCATCATTACACCGCAGAAATGTATCGTGCTTTTGCCTATCGGCTGCAACTGGAAAATGAAGTAAGGGGAGCGCTGGAGCGGCAAGAGTTCAGCTTGAGTTTACAGCCTCAAATTAACGTTGCCAGTGGCAAACTGTATGGGTTTGAAGCCTTATTACGGTGGCAACACCCCGAGCGGGGGATGGTACCGCCAGATGATTTTATTGGGGTTATTGAGAACTCGCATTTAATGGTGCCTTTGGGCTATTGGGTGATGGAACGTTGCTTTGTGATTGCCCGGCAACTGGTCGAACGGGGGTATCACAACTTAAAAATTGCCATTAATTTGTCTGCTGATCAGTTAGCCGATCCGGGGTTATCCGATTTTCTGCAGCAACAGTTGAGCAAGTATCAGCTTGCCGCCAGTAATTTTGAGCTGGAATTGACCGAAAGTACGCTGGTAAAAAATGTTGCTGACACCCTGGCTAGCATGCATGCATTGAAAAGCATGGGGTTTGGTTTTGCGATTGATGACTTTGGGACCGGTTATTCATCCTTGAGTTATTTGAAACAGATGCCGGTTGATACCATTAAAATTGATAAAAGCTTTTTGTTCGGCATGCTGGATAACCATGCCGACTTCCAGATTATTACCTCAACCATTGCGATGGTGCATAAGCTGGATTTGAAAGTGGTTGCTGAGGGTGTCGAAAGCAGTGCGCAGCTTAGGGTGCTGCGCCAGCATCATTGCGATTATGCCCAGGGCTTTTACTTTTCCAAAGCTGTGCCTGAAAAAGAGTTGCTCCACTTTTTACAAGACAAGTTCCGAGACGGTTACTGGCTTGGCAGTGTCCGGGACGACGATTCGGGCGCATAGAGCTTAATCGAGGATGAAGACCTGTGGCTAACTGGCCTTCATCACCACCTGCTCAAGCGACCATGAGCCTCTGTTATGAGAGGCGCTAAAATCAAGATCTGGTCCGGCAGGGACGATTTGGGTTGGATTAATCATCGGGTGGCTGATGTAGTAATGCCGTTTAATATGGGACCAGTTCACCGTATCGGCAATACCGGGCAATTGATACAAAGAGCGCAGGTAATTGCTCAGCACCGGGTAGTCTGCGATACGGCGCTGGTTGCATTTGAAATGCCCAACATAGACCGCATCAAATCGGATCAGGGTGGTAAACAAACGCCAGTCTGCTTCTGTCAGATAATCACCGGTTAAAAAGCGTTGTTCACTTAATAACTGCTCTGCTTTATCCAGGGCTTTAAACAAGGCAGTGAACGCTTCCTGATACGCTGTTTGTGTTGTGGCAAAACCTGCTTTGTAGACCCCGTTGTTGATGTCGTGATAAACCCACTCATTGACTTTATCGATGCTGGCTTGCAGTGCTCGTGGATAAAAATCAAGCTGATTACCAGTTTGATGATTGAAAGCATTGTTGAAAATTCGCAGAATATCGGCCGATTCGTTATTGATCAGGCTGCCTTTGGTTTTGTCCCATAACACCGGCACTGTAACCCGACCGCTGTAATCTGGCTTGGCTTTGGTGTACAGCTGATGCAAATAGCTGGCTGCATATAATGGTTCCTTGTCTCCGTCGTCACCAGCAAACTCCCAGCCATGTTGCAGCATAATAGGGGATACCACAGTCACATCGATCAGAGATTGTAGCGATTTCAATTGACGAAAAATTAAAGTCCGGTGTGCCCAGGGACAAGCCAGCGAGACATACAGTTGGTAACGACTGGCATTGGCTTGCTGTGATGGCGTTATGTTACTTCGAAAACTGGCATCCTGACGTTGAAATTTACCGGCACTCTTTTTGGTATCGTACCAGTCATCCTGCCATTTGCCTTCAACTAACAATCCCATAATGTACTCCTTAATCTATCGATAGAGGGACTGTAGCAGAGTGAAAAACGAATAATAACTGCTAAAATTAGCTTCAATCATTCTGTTTTTTTGATCTTTTGGGCATCAATGCCAAAGGTTGCGCCAGCGGCCAAGTTGTAAGCCGCGCTGAAGCCATTGATGAGCAGCACGACTGGCTGGCTCTTTTGTGGTTAGCCAGCAAACAAACGTAGAGCTGAACAAAGCGGACAGGAAAATCTCTTGTTCAATCCGGGTCATGTTCTGTGCTTTCAGATCGGCCAGCTCACGCAGCCATTGCACTGTACGACTGATCCGCAGTAATGCCGCTGCCTGCAAATGAACATGACCAGGCTCCAGTTTGTAATAGAGCATCTGCCTGGTAACCTGACGGTGTGCAGCCAGGGCATTGAGCCACTGCATGATGGCGGTTTGTAATTTTTCCTGAGGGGTACAATGTTCAAAGTCAGGCCTGTGTTGGCAGGCCAGCATGGCTTGGTCGGCCAGATCAAACCATGCATCCACCAAATCATCTTTCTGCTGGAAATGATGCTGTATATCCAGCAGGGTAATATTCAGAGCCTGGGCGATATCACGAAGTCGTAAAGCCTCCCAGCTGCTTTGTTCTGCCAGTTGCATGGCTTGTTGCAAGATAGCCTGATAGGGATCATTCATGCTTGATTACCTGTGAGTATTTCGCATTTGAAACAATATTTTGCTATAAGTATGGCACAGTTAAACGGGACGGCAGCTTTGTATGGTGCAGGCTGAATGGATCTTATTGGCGTTAAGCCCGGTTTTTCTGACACTGGTCGCTTTGGAGTGTTGGTATGGGCTGCGCTTACGGTTAGATTGGTATCAATGGCGGGATACACTTGCCAATGCTGCCCTGGCGCTGATGCACCAGGCGGCTGAATTATTAACCTTGCTGTTGCTGCTGCCATTTTACTGGTGGCTGTTTCAATACCGGTTACTGGATATTCCGCTCAATGCCTGGACCTTGCTGCTGGCTTTTTTGATGCAAGACTTTCTGTATTACTGGTTTCATCGTGCTTCGCATCACATTCGCTGGTTTTGGGCATCACATATTGTGCATCACAGTTCCAGGCACTTAAATTTCAGTACCGCTTTTCGCCAAAGTCTGATGTATCCGGTATCAGGTATGTGGCTGTTTTGGTTGCCAATGATGTTGCTGGGTTTTTCTCCCTGGCTGGTACTTGCTGTAGTGGCGCTCAATCTGGCATTTCAGTTTTTTGTGCATACACAAGCGGTACAAAAACTGGGCTGGTTGGAGTGGGTGTTGAACACTCCATCCCATCATCGGGTGCATCATGCCAGCAACTCCAGATACATCGATAAGAACTTTGGCGGAGTTTTGATTCTATGGGACAAGCTGTTTGGTACTTTTGCTGCCGAAAGCAGCGAAGAGGCTTGTCGCTATGGCATTACCACAGATTTTCAATCCTACAATCCGCTGATTATTACTTTTGATGAATGGCGCTTGCTGTGGTTGGATTGGCGTCAGGCCAAAGGTTGGCGTCGAAAACTGGCGGTCTTGGTTGCAGCTCCGGCTAAAGCTGTGCCGTCGCAGGCTCAAGCAGAAGCTAATGCATCGGATAAAAAGCAAGCTATCAAAGTGGAGTGATTTAAGGAAAAGAGGTTGATGCAAGAGGAAATTTTCTAAATTTCCACTAAGCTTGAAGTAGTTACACAAATTGCAGAGGTGTTTTATGAAATGTTTCTTGCTTGTAGTGTTTTCTACTGTTTTTTTCTTAGTGGGTTGCGAACCTCAGGTACAACCACCCAGCCTCACAGATGACACCGAACCGCTGGAGATCAGTCAGGCTTCCCAGGAACCGCAAAGTACCCCGCTGCAGGAATGCCGGCTTACCATGGGGTTCGATGCTTGGGAGCCATACCAATACATTGGTGTTGGTAATGTTGTCACCGGTCTGGATGTTGAGATTGTGCATGCCATTGCTGAGACCATGGGCTGCTCGGTAACAAAGCAGCAAGCCACCTGGGTTGAATTATTAAATGCTTTACGTAATGGGGAGGTTGATTTTGTCCTGGGTGCTTCCATGACCGAGGACCGCCAGCAGTATGCTCATTTTTCTGATCCTTACCGTGAAGAGCGCTTTATCCTCTACGTACGGCGTTACGAAGGCAATCTGCCGTACCAGACCATCACCGAGTTCGTTGAAGCGGGTCATAAGCTGGGGATAGTCAATGAGTACTTTTATGGTGACGAAATTACCAGCCTTTATACCAATGATAGTTACCACAACCAGTTTGTCGGCGCTATTATCAGCGAAATGAATATGGCCCGCTTAATTGATGAAGAAATAGATGGCTTTTTAGAAGACAGTTTTGTTGGTGCATCCATATTGCGGCGTAAAGGTCTGGATCAGTTCATCGAGCCGCATGGCATCAGCCTTGGCAGCTCTGAAGTCTATGTGATGTTCAGCAAAGAGTCGGTCGACGAAGCAACAGTCCAGGCTTTTAATCAGGGGCTGGCAGAGATTAAGGCCAGTGGACGGTATCAAAAAATTATTGAGAAATATGATCATTAGCCGGATTGTTGGAAAGTAAGGTTTTGCACTTCAACAAGCGTTAGCAGAAAACTTTCCGCAACACTTGCTGAGTGAAGGCTGTTTTAAGATAGAAGCCTCTGGGTAAAGCCTTGATTGGTTGCCCGGAGGTGCCATAAGCTGAGGTGAGTGCCCTGCTATTAGCTGCTTTGGGCCTGAGTTGCAGGACCTGGCCATGTGCCCCCCGGATCTGATCGATTCCCCCCAACGTAATCAGGTCCATCAACTCTTCCCAATCCTGTTGTAATAACTGCATTTCACGCGCATCCGGCTGCCATAAAAAGCCGGTGCCAATGACGCGCTCGGCTACTGGAATACTGCGCTCAGCAAGCAATGGCAGCCAAAGCACATGACTTAGCTTTTGGCAAACCCAGGAGTCTTGCCAACGCTGCTGTGTAAGCCCGGTAAGAGGAGCCACACAAACATAGGTACTTTCTAATGGTTTTCCGTGTTGATCGATGGGCAGGGTCTTTAATTCAATGCCTAAATGAGGGAAGTCCGGCTCAGCTTTGGAAGCCGAGCTTGCACCTAAAGCCTGCTCTATAAGCTGGCCAGCCCAGCCCTTATCTTTTTTTAAGTTGGCCGGAACAGCAGCTCCCAGTTGCCTGGCTAGCTGACCAAGGGTTAAACCGGCCAGAGCCTGGCAGCGTTGCATAAGTTCATTCGTTGTTTTTGGTGGATTCATGGACACTAAAGGTAAGTCTGTCGATGAATGCAGCATAACACGAAGCAATTTTGGCCGTTGCGTAAAAAGTCAGCGATCTGTGTTATGCACAGATAATAGTGACTTCCGTCTCTTAGGTGAATCTGTAATTGCATGATATCTATTGTTATTTTTGGACTTTCTCGGTAGGTTACGTCATCTGATAGAAGTTGTTCGTGGATTAAACCATGGTTTTTCACAATGTTATACACAGATGCTGTGAAGAAGTGCACATTTCATCTTATCATCTGCACTTTCTGTGGGTAACTTTGTTGTGACGCGGCAAGAAAATAGAGATTGCCGTCTTTCAGACTTTGTGAAAGAATCTTTGGTATAGCTGCTGTAAATAAGCTCGAGGTTTATGTGATTGATGCCGAAGGTTTTCGGGCCAATGTCGGCATAGTGATCTGCAATCACCAGGGACAGGTGTTTTGGGCAAGACGATACGGACAGCACTCGTGGCAATACCCGCAAGGGGGCATTGATCAAGGGGAAACCCCTGAACAAGCCATGTACCGTGAGCTGAATGAGGAAGTAGGTTTAAAGGCAGAGGATGTTGAAATTCTAGCGGTAACTAAGCATTGGCTTCGTTATCGGCTGCCAAAACGACTGATTCGGCGAGACAGTAACCCTGTCTGCATTGGGCAAAAGCAAAAGTGGTTTTTATTGCGATTAACCTGCCCTGACGGCGATGTAGACCTGGCAAAAACCACGCACCCAGAGTTTGATGGCTGGCGCTGGGTGAGTTACTGGTATCCTGTACGCCAGGTTGTTGCTTTCAAACGCGATGTGTACCGTAAAGTTATGAAAGAGTTTGCCCCGATCGCTTTGCCGTTTCCCCGTAAAACAGGAAAACAAAAAGGGTAACTCGGATGGATAAACCATGGTCATGCTTAGCCAGTTAAGACGCATTGTTCAGGATGTGGCACAAGAGCCTGTTCTGAGCAGGGCGTTGTCGGGGCTGGTTGCGGATGTGAAGCAAGCACTCAAAACGGAGTGCTGCTCGGTTTATCTTGCGAATTACGATCAACAACATTTTATGCTGATGGCAACCGATGGTCTTAACCCTGATGCGGTTGGGAAGGTTGCCATTGGTTTTTCAGAAGGACTGATTGGTTGGGTTGGACAAAGAGAAGAACCCATTAATCTGGCTGCTGCACAGCAACATCCCCGCTTTAAAGTGACTCCTGAAGTCAGTGAGGATCGCTTTTCTGCTTTTTTAGGCTGTCCTATTATTCATCACCGCAAAGTTTTGGGGGTTTTAACCATCCAACAAGGCACGGAGCGTGTTTTTAGCGAGGATGAAGAGTCTTTTCTGGTGACACTGGGCGCACAGCTAGCCGCTGTGCTCGCCAATGCAGAGCTTCGTGAACTTGCCAGCAGTGGCACTGGCTCGAAAAGCCGTTCCAGCCAGTTGAATGGTCTGCCAGGTGCACCCGGCATTGCCATAGGTGAAGCCTTTGTGTTGCAGCCTGCCTGTGACTTTAATGCAGTTTCCTTGCAGCGTTCGGAGGAGCCAGATAAAGAGCTATCGCGTTTTTATCGGGCGGTAAAAATAACCAAAGCCGAGTTTAAGCGTTTATCTGAGCGCATGGCAGATCATCTGCCAACCGATGCTCTGGCCATTTTTGATGTGTACCAGCAGTTGCTGGATGCTGCCAGTCTCGGCAATGAAATTGAGCAGCAAATTGCCGAAGGATGGTGTGCTAAAAGTGCCCTCAAGCGGGTGGTGGAGAAGTTTGCCCGCCAGTTTGAGGATATGGAAGACGCCTACTTCAAAGAGAGGGCAACCGATATTCGTGACCTGGGTGAGCGTGTGCTTATTCATTTGCTCGATACCGAAAAGCGACAATTCAAGCTGCCCGAAAAAGTAGTACTGGTTGCTGAAAATGTCACGGCATCTATGTTGGCAGAAGTTCCCAGAGCGCAGCTGGTTGCTGTTATTTCGCTTTGTGGCTCAGTGAACTCGCATGCAGCTATTATGGCCAGAGCTTTGGGTATTCCTGCCGTCATGGGGGTAGAGGGTTTATCCCTGATGCAATGGCAAGGGCTTCGTTTGATTGTGGATGGTTACCAGGGGCAAATTTTATTGGATCCCGCTGAAGCCATTTATGCAGAATACCAACAGCTTATCAGTGAAGATGCTGAATTATCAGCGCATTACCAGGCTGAAGTTGGCCTGGCTGCTCAGTCCCTGTGTGGTCATCGCTTTTCTTTGATGATCAATGCCGGCCTTGCTGTCGACCCAGATCAAAGCAACAGCGATGTGAGCGATGGCGTTGGCCTGTATCGGACAGAGTTTCCGTTTATCGTCCGCAATCAGTTCCCAACAGAGCAGGAGCAAGTCGAGTTGTACCAAGGGATGTTGAATGCTTACCCAGGGAAGCCGGTGATCATGCGAACTCTGGATGTGGGTGGCGACAAGCCTTTGCCTTATTTTGCTATCAATGAGGAAAACCCGTTTTTAGGTTGGCGCGGCATCCGTTTGACCCTCGATCATCCTGAGATTTTTTTGGTGCAAATCCGCGCTATGTTAAAAGCCAGTATTCAATCCAATAATTTGCACATTTTGTTGCCAATGATCTCCGACTTGTCGGAGATAGATGAGTCCATACGTCTGATTAGGCAAGCTTGCTTTGAAGTGGGCGACGAACTGGCCCTGGAATTGGCCAAGCCCAAAGTCGGTGTGATGATAGAAGTGCCTTCCATCATGTATCAGTTGACCGAGTTAGCCGCTAAGGTTGATTTTTGCTCGGTGGGTACCAATGATTTAACCCAGTATCTGTTGGCGGTGGATCGGAACAATGCCCGGGTGGCCAGTTTATACGATGCCATGCATCCCGCTGTGCTTCGTGCGCTTTACCAGATGGGGCAGCAGTTGCAGGCGCTGCAGTTACCTACCAGCATTTGTGGTGAGCTGGCGGGTGAACCTGCCGGTGTGTTGCTGTTGGCCGCGATGGGATACGATTCCTTCAGTATGAACAGCAGTCAGTTGGCAAAAATTAAATGGTTGTTAAGGCGGGTAAGCCTGAAAGAACTACAGACTGTGTTGCGAGATGCACTCGATAGCGAGTCGCCCAAAGAAGTCAGAAATAAAGTACACCGCTTCCTCGAGCAGAAATCATTAACTGCTCAGCTGCGTTCCTAAGCTGCGACCTTGTGTTGAAACTGGTAGACTAGGCTTAACTTTTTTAATGGGACACACTCCTTGCTCAGTATCATTATTATTTCTGCCCTGATGGGGGCTATCGTCGGTTTGTTGGCCGGCTTGTTAGGCATCGGTGGCGGTTTGATTGTCGTACCGGTGTTGTTGGTCCTGTTGCCTGCCTTTGGTATCGTTGCCCCTGAGCATGCCATGTTGGTGGCGATTGCCACTTCGCTTGGCTCTATTGTGATTACTGCTACTTCATCCATCCGGGCCCATCATAAGTGGGGGAATGTACCCTGGCCTTTAGCCAGCCGTATTATGCTCGGCTCTGCAGTTGGTGCCTGGTGTGTTGGTTATCTTGCGCATTTGGTCGATGGTGTTGTGTTGCAACGGATTTTCGCAGTAGCGGTTACTTTAATTGCATTGCGGATGCTGGCTTCACGCTCCGTGATTGGCAAACGGGCTTTACCCGGCAACTCTGCTGTTATTGGCGCATCCGGTGTTTTGGGAGGCCTGGCCAGTTTGCTTGGTATTGGTGGCGGGGCTTTGTTTGTACCAGTACTTAATTATTATTCGGTTGATATGAAGCGAGCCATTGGCTGTGCTGCCGCCAGTGGGGTAGCCATCGCACTTTTTGGCACTCTGGGCTATGTTATTGCTGGCTGGCAGCAGTATCAACTGAGCGATGGATTCCTTGGCTTCATCTATTTACCAGCGATGTTTGGTATTATCCTGACATCTATTTTCACGGCTCCTGTCGGAGCCCGTTTAACACAGCAGCTACCAGTGATGAAAATAAAACGCTTTTTTGGTGTTTTTCTGATGCTGGTTGCGCTTCGCATGTTTTTCGCTTAAGCAGGATTTAACAGAGCTCATGTCACAGACTTTTCTGAATTACCCAAGTATCGATCCCGTTGCTATCAGTATTGGCCCAGTGGCCGTTCATTGGTATGGTTTGATGTATCTGGTGGCTTTTGTGATTGCCTGGTGGCTGGCAAACCGTCAGGCCAGGGCACCCGCCTCTGGCTGGGACAAACAGCAGGTGAGTGATCTGCTGTTTTATGGTTTTTTGGGGGTTATCTTAGGCGGCCGCATCGGTTATGTGCTGTTTTATCAATTTGATAGCTTTTTGGCCGATCCATTGTATCTGGTAAAAATATGGACTGGTGGTATGTCGTTTCATGGTGGTTTACTGGGCGTGTTGGTTGCCATGGCTTTGTTTGCCCGCAAGTACCGCAAGGACTATCTGGCACTTGGGGATTTTGTTGCCCCGTTAATCCCGCTGGGATTAGCCGCTGGTCGCATCGGTAATTTTATTAATGCCGAGCTCTGGGGACGGGTGACCGATGTTCCCTGGGGCATGGTATTTCCTGGTGCGGGTCCACTGCCGCGGCATCCATCGCAGTTGTACCATGTCGCTCTGGAAGGGATTCTGCTGTTTGTGATCATCCTGTTGGTACGTCACTTTAAGCCAGCCAGAGGCACTCTGGGAGGCGTCTTTTTGTTAGGTTATGGCGTGGCCCGCTTTATTGTCGAGTTTTTCCGTGAGCCAGATGCACATTTAGGTGTTTTGTCACTTGGGATGACCATGGGGCAGTGGCTCTGTCTGCCAATGATACTGGCTGGGCTCGGGCTTATTATCTATAGCCAGACACACAAAAACGCAGCAGCGAGGACGGCATGAAAAACTATTTAACACTGTGTCAGCGTATCCTGGACGAAGGACGCTGGGTATACAATGAGCGCACTGGTAAGCGATGCCTGACGGTGATTAACGCCGATCTGGAATACGATGTTGGCAACAATGAGTTCCCGTTGATTACAACCCGGAAAAGTTACTGGAAAGCAGCCGTTGCGGAGCTGCTGGGCTACCTACGCGGTTACAGCAATGCGGCTGATTTCAGAGCCCTTGGTACCAAAACCTGGGATGCCAATGCCAATGATAATGCTGCCTGGCTGGCGAACCCTCATCGCAAAGGCGTTGATGATATGGGGCGGGTTTATGGTGTTCAGGGCCGGGCGTGGGCCGGGCCTGAGGGGCAGGTGATCGATCAGTTAAAAAAAGTGGTGGATGATTTACGCCAAGGCAAGGACGACCGTGGCGAAATCATTACTTTTTACAATCCGGGGGAATTTGACCGTGGCTGTTTGCGTCCATGCATGCATACTCATACTTTCTCCTTACTGGAAGATACCCTCTATTTGACCAGTTATCAGCGCTCCTGCGATGTACCTTTGGGACTGAACTTTAATCAGGTACAGGTATTTGCCTTTCTTGCTCTGATGGCGCAAATTTGTGGTGTGAAGCCGGGTAAGGCGTATCATAAAATTGTCAATGCACATATCTATGAAGACCAACTAGCTTTGATGCGGGATGTGCAGTTAAAACGGGATCCTTATCCGGCACCCAAGCTTATTATCAACCCAAAAATCCAATCGTTGCAGGATCTGGAAACCTGGGTAAGCATGGACGATTTTCGTGTTGAAGGCTATCAGCATCATCCTGCGATCCAGTATCCTTTCTCGGTGTAGTGCTTGCTGCAAGCTTGGCACTGTTTTTGTATTGTTTCTGCCAGTAAAGGATCATTCCAGAGGCCGTACCGTGAAAATTTGGCTACTTCTAACACTGGCGCTTACGCTGACTGCATGCAGTCAGTCTCCTGCAAGGCAACAAAGTGCCGATACTGCGGCAAAACCACGCCTTGATCCTGTGCTGTTTTATACGGAGCGGTTGGCAGAGCAGTTGCTTAGGGACTTACCAGCACTGCCACATGGTAGCATGACCGCCGTTACCTTTACCGACAGTACGACCCTGCAACCGGATGCCACCAATGTACGGATGCGTCATTTAGGCTTGCAGCTGCAGGAAAGTATGCTGACAGTGGCCAGCCAGCTTGGCTATCAGGTCACTGAGTTTCGGGCCGGCCAGAGCCTGCAGTTGCATAGCCAACATGATAGTTTGCTAACCAGGCAACTAGCCAGCCTGGCAACAGAACAAAACATCCGCTACATCATTGCCGGAACCCTGTCACAACATGAAGATTTTACTATAGTTAATGCACGACTGGTCGATACAAAGACGAACCGGGTAGTGGCAGCTGCTGCCGATCAAATCCCAACTGCGGTATTAGGATCTGCCAAGCAGGTACAACTACGTCAGCAAATGATTTACCGGTCGTCTCATTAATTCGAAAGCGAGGGTACTATGCGCAGCGGTATTATGCACAAAGGAATCATGGGGCTGGCTATCAGCTTATTGCTAACAAGCTGTGCATCGCAGCAAAAGTGGCAGGATTACCGCGACCGCTCCTTGCAAGTGGCGCCGGCAACAGCTCCGGCACAGTCTGCGGCGGATGCCAGTTATTACCAGAGCCTGGTTAGCCAACAAGCGAGCTACAGCAGCAATCGTCGGGCTGAAGCTCGGCTAGAGCAGCGTTACCAGGGCGAGCAGCGTCGCTCGCTGAATCATTATGTCCAAGGCATGATGCATGATCTGATTGCAGTGATGAGCCCGTCTATTGCTGATTCGGTCTTTGCCGTGACCAGTTTCGTCTATCTTGATGGAGCCTATGACGATACCGATCTGCTTGGCAATCAACTGGCTGAAAGCTTTATGCATGAAGTGCATCAGTTTGGTTTGGAGCAGATAGACTTTAAAACCACCGACTTTATTCGGGTCACCCCACAAGGCGACTTTGTTTTTAGTCGTGATTTTCTGGAGCTGCGTGAAGAGCAGCCCATTGAGTATGTGCTTGGTGGAACTTTAGTCCGGCATCAATCCGGTGTTATGGTGAATGCGCGTTTGGTCGGTATTGACTCAAAGCGGGTACTGGCTTCGGCTCAGGGGTTTATTCCTCAAGCTGTGATCGCCGGCTTGCAGCCTTCTGAGCGCCAACAGCGGGTGATCCTGCAGCAGGGGGCTGAATGATGCGGGGTTTGATTTGCTTAGTGCCGCTGATACTTGCCGCTTGCAGTAACTTATCATTTTGTGGGGCTTCCCATTGTCAGACTATCGACCCAGAGCCGGTAACGTTGCCAGAGCCAACTCCCTGGTACAGGGTGCCGGCAACGGCTGAACAAAGTGAACCAGCCAGCTACCAGATGCCATACTGGGCTCAGAGTCAAAAACGATTGCAACATTACGCGGACCAACTGGCGTATCAACTGGCTCAGGCCGATGCGGTCAAAGGGCAGCGATTGGCTATCAGCAGCTTTGTCGAGCTGGATGAAACCCTAAGCCAAAGCACACCGCTTGGCAACCAGCTGTCGGAATTGCTCCGTACTTTGTTGCCACAGCATGGTGTTACTGTCGTAGAGCACAAGCTAACCAGTCGCCTGTGGGTTGGCCCGCACGGTGATTTTGCTTTATCCCGGGATGCCCGCTTACTGGCAAAACAGCTGGAGATGGATGCAATTCTAACCGGGACCCTGGTGACCACTGAGCGTGGTATGGAAATTCAGGCCAGGGTGGTACAGCTGGACACTCAGTCTATCAGCAGCAGCGCCACGGGCTTTATTCCTCATCTGGTTTTAAACCAAATTCGGCCTTAAGCCTGCTTGGACTCAAGCTGATTGCTGCGCTTTAGCCAGTGCCTGAATTTTCCCAACAATGGCACGCAAGCCATTACCACGGGTAGGGCTGATATGGCGCTCTAAATCCAATGCTTTAAAATAGTTATCAATGTCAAAAGCCAGAATGTTGGCAGGAGTTTGGTTGTGATAAGCAGCCAATACAATCGCCAGCAAGCCATTGACAATGACTGCATCGCTGTCGGCCTGAAATTGCAAGACACCATCTTTGCACTGGCTTAATAACCAAACTTTGCTTTGGCAGCCAGGGACCAACAAGGCATCGGTCTTGTAGTGTTCGTCCAGTGCAGGAATGCTTTTTCCCAGATCAATGATGTACTGATAGCGTTGCTCCCAGTCATCAAAAAAAGCAATGTCGTCTACGATATCTTGATGGCTTGGTAAGGTCATAAAACACTCTTGTAATAGTTGCATTCAGATTAAAAGAACAGGCCGGCTTCCAATTGGGCTTCTTCGCTCATCATTTCACGTGACCAGGCCGGATCAAACACCAGGTTCACCTGCACTTTTTTCACGTTGGGTACCATACTAACCCGGTGCTCTACGTCGCCAACCAGGACTGGCCCCATACCGCATGCAGGTGCGGTCAGGGTCATATCAATATGAACGCTATGGTCTGATTGCTCTACCTTAACCTGGTAGATCAGCCCCAGTGACAATAAATTGATCGGGATCTCTGGATCGTAAACAGTTTCAAGCGCCTGATAGATCTGACGTTCTTCAATTTTGTCATCTTTGGGCGTGCTGAACTCCAGCTTGAGTGGTTTGCGGCCAATCGCATCGGCATCGGTACCGTCGACCCGGTACATGTTACCGCGCCAGGTGATGGTAAAGTTACCTCCCAGATCCTGGGTAATGGTGACAAACTCTCCCTCGGGGATAAGCTGCTTATCCCCATTGGGAACCCGCCGCACGATGCAATCGCGCTCGGTAGAAACTATTTTTTGTTGCATTCATCCACCTGCAGAGCAAACAGCAGCAGCACAGCAGTGCTGCTTAGCTCACATTAAAGCTTTCGCCGCAACCACATTCTGCGACCACATTCGGATTGTTGAACTTCAACACACCGTTTAAGCCTTCTTTGACGTAATCAATTTCCGTGTTGCGCACCAGCGGCAGCGCATCAGCTGCAATGCAAAACGTCAGCTGTTCACTGACATGCAGCTCAGTATCGCCAGCTGTAGCTTGTGCGACAATATCCAGAACATAGGCATAGCCGGTGCAGCCACTGGTTTTGGTGGATAATCGCACCACATGGCCAGGAGTTTTTTCGACTTTGCTTTCAAAGTGGCGGATAGCGGCATCTGTCAGCTGCACTGCATCGCCACTAACTGTCTTGCTTGGGGTAAAGGTTTCTACCTGCATAATCTATCCTTAAGCGAGCATACGCTGGGTTTTCTTTAATGCGCGGAATAGGGCGTCCACTTCTTCCAAGGTATTGTACACCGAAAATGATGCTCTGGCGGTGCCGGGTAGGCCCAGACGCTGCATCAGCGGTTGGGCGCAGTGTGAACCAGTGCGAATGGCAATACCTTGTTTATCGAGCAGAAAGCCGACATCTGCCGGGTGACTACCTTGCAGCACAAAGCTAAAAACACCGATCTTATCGGCAGCGGTACCCACCAGTTGGATGCCTTCAAAGTCGGTTGCCAGCGTTGTTGCGTAAGCCAGCAGGGCGCGCTCGTGTGCCTGGATGGCCGATACATCAAACTGAGTTAACCAATCAATAGCCGCTGCCAGACCAATCACGCCGGCTATGTTGGGGGTACCAGCTTCCAATCGGTTGGGTAACTCGCCCCAGGTCGCGCTGTGGTAAGTTACCTGAGCAATCATTTCCCCACCGGTTTGCCATACCGGCCAGTCTTGCAGCACTTCTGCTTTGCCCCAAAGTACACCAACGCCAGTTGGGCCAAATACTTTATGACCCGAGAAAGCGTAAAAGTCACAGCCTATCTCGCGGACATTGACGCCACCATGCGCAATGCCCTGAGCACCATCGATCAGGACCAGTGCACCATGGGCTTTGGCAAGCCTGGTTAAATCCTGAATGGGATTCACGGTGCCAAGTGCGTTGGAGACATGGGGTAGGGCAACCAGCCTGGTATTGGCTGATAGCAGGGCTGCAAAGGCTTCAGTATCCAAAGCACCATTGTCGTGGATAGGCACTATTTTTAAGCTGGCACCACTACGCAGGCATGCCTGTTGCCAGGTGACCAGATTGGCATGGTGCTCCATTTCCGTCACCAGAACTTCATCGCCGGGTTTCAGGCGCTGTGCGATGCCATTGGCTACGATATTGATGGCTTCGGTAGTGCCGCTGGTCCAGATCACCTCGCAGCGATCATAGGCTTGTATAAAGCTAGCTACTTTATCCCGGCTAAGCTCAAAGCGGCGGGTGGCTTCATCAGCCAACTGGTGAGCACCACGATGCACATTGGCGTTGCACTGGCTGTAATAATCGGTAATGGCCTGTATTACCGCCATGGGCTTTTGGGTGGTGGCAGCGTTGTCCAGATAAACCAGTGGTTTGCCTTCCAGTTGCTGTTGTAAAATTGGAAACTCAGCCCGAATGGCGGCTACATCAAATGGGCGTAGGGCTGCACTCATCGAACTTCCATCTCCTTAAAGCGGGCACGTAACTGTGGTGCCAGCCAATGGGCCAGTTGCTGGTTTGGCATCTGGTTGATTAGCTCCTGAATAAAGCCAAAGTTCAGCATGATCAATGCCTGCGAGCGTGAAATACCGCGCGAGCGCAAGTAATAAAGGGCTTCTTCTTCAATTTCTGCCACGGTGGCACCATGGGCACACTGCACATCATCGGCATAAATTTCCAATTCGGGCTTGGTATTGATTTGACCACGACGCGATAGCAACAGGTTACGGTTGTTCAACTCTGCCAGTGTTTTTTGAGCATCGCGATGGATATGAATGCGGCCATTGAATACTGCATTGGCTTTATCACCAACAATACCACGTACGTTTTCATTGGTGGTGCCATTGGGCTTGGCATGCTCGATGGTAGTATGTAAATCGAAATGCTCGCCTTCAGCCAGCAAATACACCGCATTCAGCTTAGCATTGGCATGCTCGCCGTTGTGAATCACATCGACATCGGTGCGCGACAACTGACTGCCATAACCTATCAGGGTGCTGTCAAGGCGGGCCTGATCATGCAGGCAGAAATGACAACCGCCAAAGTAGATAGCCTGCTTGGTATGCATAAGCAGGCGGTAATGCTCCAGTTGTGCGTGTTCACCCAAATCAAACTCGGTAAACCCAGTGCTCAGACTGTTGCTCTGTCCCTGGGTTTGTTCAATGATGCTTGCTTTTGCCTTATTGCCAAGCTGAACCAGTACGCGCTGGTGCGATTCATGACCATCGCTGCTATGGCTGATAATGCGGATTGGTTGCTGGATGTGGCAGTCCTGTTCAATGCGAATAAAGAGGATGTTTTGAGCCAATGCATCGTTGACCAAACCAAAGAGGTGACGCTTAGGTTTGATTTGAGCGTACAGGCTGGTTACTGCTACTTGCTGCAAGGCATCGGCCTGCTCCAACTGACTTACGTGTAATCCTGCCGGCAGATTAAGTGTGGTCAAATCAGTGCGCAGTTCGCCATCGACAAACAACAGATCCAGGCTATCGATACCATCAATGGTTTCAACCTCTGGTTGGGACTGGCTCTGACCTGTAGCCAAAGCCAAATCTTCGACCGCCGATAAAGAGGTGTATTTCCATTGTTCAGTACGACGGCCAGGCCAGGTTGTATCATTCAGTGCCTGCAGCGCCTGACGGCGAACCGGGCTTAACCAGTCCGAAATGGCTTGCCCCCGGTGCAATACCTGTTGCAGCCATGCACTCATGCCTTGGCCTCCTCGCTGCTATCCAGTCCAAGGAAGGCGTAGCCTTCTTTTTCAATTTGTTTAGCCAGGCTGGCATCGCCGCTTTTTACTACCTTGCCATTGGCCAGGATATGCACAAAATCAGGTTCAATGTAATCGAGCAGGCGTTGGTAGTGGGTGATAACCACAAAGCTACGTTTGCCATCCCGCTGGCTGTTGACACCATTGGCAACCACTTGCAAGGCATCAACATCCAAACCAGAGTCGGATTCATCCAAAATACAGAGGCTGGGTTCAAGCAGAATCATCTGCATGATTTCATTGCGTTTCTTCTCACCGCCAGAAAAACCTTCATTAACACCACGCTTGAGAAAGTCCAGTGGTAACTTAACTTGCTGGCAAGCTGCTTTGGCTTTTTTCAGGAACTCGGCTGCACTCAATGGCTCTTCACCGCGCTGCTGACGCATGGTGTTCACTGACTCTTTCATAAACTCCATATTGCTGACGCCAGGGATCTCTACCGGGTACTGAAACGCCAGAAACAGGCCATGACGGGCGCGCTCTTCGATATCGAGCTCCAGCAGGTTTTCACCCTGCAACAACACCTCACCATCCAGTACCTCATAGCCTTCACGACCAGAGAGGACATAGCCCAGGGTACTCTTACCGGCGCCATTTGGCCCCATAATGGCGTGGACTTCACCGGGTTGAATGGTTAGATCCAAGCCGTTAAGAATGTTTTTTTGTTCAACACGAGCGTGCAGGTTTTTAATGGTTAGCATCTATCTATTATCCTACTGAGCCTTCGAGACTGATTTCGAGTAATTTGCCCGCTTCCACGGCGAACTCCATTGGCAATTCTTTAAAGACCTCTTTGCAGAAACCGTTGACGATCATCGACACGGCTTTCTCCGTATCCAGCCCTCGTTGTTTGCACAAAAACAGCTGATCATCGCTCACTTTTGAGGTGGTAGCTTCGTGCTCCACCTTCGCGGTTGGGTTGCGACTTTCAATGTATGGGAAAGTATGTGCACCACAGCGATCGCCAATCAATAGCGAATCACACTCGGTAAAGTTACGGGCGCCATCGGCTTTCGGGCCCATATGCACCAGGCCACGGTATGCGTTGTTGCTTTGGCCGGCGCTAATACCTTTCGAGATGATGGTGGATTTGGTGTTCTTCCCCAGGTGGATCATCTTGGTGCCGGTATCTGCCTGCTGATGACCGCGGGTCAGAGCCACCGAGTAAAACTCGCCGACGCTGTTATCGCCTTTAAGAATGCAGCTGGGGTATTTCCAGGTAACAGCCGAGCCGGTTTCCACCTGAGTCCAGGAAATTTTGGCATTCCGATGGCAAAGGCCGCGTTTGGTCACAAAGTTATAAATACCGCCTTTGCCGTCTTCATCGCCTGGGTACCAGTTTTGTACGGTGGAATATTTAATCTGTGCATCATCCATTGCTACCAACTCTACCACTGCTGCATGCAGTTGATTTTCATCGCGCTGAGGTGCTGTGCAGCCCTCCAGGTAGCTGACATAACTGCCTTCATCGGCAATAATGAGCGTGCGCTCGAACTGACCGGTATTTTGCTCGTTAATACGGAAATAGGTCGACAATTCCATGGGGCAGCGCACACCTTTGGGAATGTAGACAAAAGAGCCATCGGTAAAGACCGCACTGTTCAGCGCGGCAAAGTAATTGTCTGAGCGGGGTACCACCGAGCCTAGATACTTTTTAACCAGCTCGGGGTATTCTTTAATAGCTTCAGAAATAGGGCAGAAAATAACGCCCGCTTCTTTTAATTTTTCCCGAAAAGTGGTGACTACCGAGACGGAGTCGAACACCACATCCACGGCCACACCTGCCAGCATCTCCTGTTCGTACAATGGAATGCCCAGCTTTTCATAAACTCGCAGCAGCTCCGGGTCGACTTCGTCCAACGATTTTGGCTTGTCTTTCATGCTCTTGGGCGATGAAAAATAGGAAATAGCCTGATAATCCATTTTGGGATACTTCACATGAGCCCAATCCGGTTCTTCCATCGTCAGCCAATTGTGGTAAGCGCGCAAGCGCCATTCAAGCATCCACTCAGGCTCTTCTTTCATGGCTGAAATACGACGAATCACATCCTCATCCAGGCCCGCGGCAAAGGTTTCTGATTCAATATCAGAGACAAAACCCGCTTCGTATTTGCGGGATAACGCCTCATGGATCTGCTCGGTCATAACTTTGTCTCACTGCTGTCGTTGTTTCGTATCAATGGCATCATTGTTGTTATCGTACTGAATTGCTTGCTCTGCACGCTATTGGGCCATATGCCTGGGGGTATTGTATAATACCCGAGTAAAATGCTCAACTATTAATACGGATTACTTAAGCCAATGGTTCATAGGATGAACATAGTGCCATATCCTCAGCGGGGCTTGGCTGGCTAGAAGCTTGTTGGGTATTAAGTGGATGCTGGGCCAAAAAAGCAGGGGCATTTTACCTGTCTTAGTGCTTTTTTTATAGCGATATAGGGTTTCAAATGCATCTGAAAATCAATCCTTCCGGTTCGCCGGTATTTTCTGATAGAATTCAGCGCCATTGCCCTATAGTTAAATGGATATAACGGCCCCCTCCTAAGGGGCAGTTGCAGGTTCGATTCCTGCTGGGGCAGCCACATTATGCTTCAGGCTTAAGCCAGCCTATCATCGCGACTAATTACTCACCACCAAAGATCAGCAGCCCCTGGTGATTAAACGTGCAATTTGCACAGCGCTTCGCTACTATCAATTTACTCACTTGCTTCACGTCAACTGAACATGGACGGTAGAAAACGTAAACGCGGAGTCAGGGCGTCCAGAGAAAAGCTGGAAGCTGCTATGTTAGCAAGCGGTTTTGATACACAAGCCGAACTGGCTCAGCAAATCGCGTGCAATGAAGGCATCACGAAACCACCCCGAGATTTAGTCAGCAAAGTATTCCGGGAGCAAGCTGTCTCCCCGCATAATTTGGCGCGTATTGCCAAGGCGCTGCAGGTTCCAGCCTATACCATTTACTTGTCAAAAGAAGATAGTCGTTTCTCTGAAGTGCTCTCAGGCCAGAGTGATGAACCAGAAACAGCTCCGGCTAGGGTGCTGTATTCGAAGTCAGGCCCGTTTGCAGCCAGCCGCGTCATTCCTCAGATAGGTTTCGCCATGCTAGCTTTGGTGATCCTGATGGGGAGCCTGATTTGGTGGCAGCAGAGTAGTGCAGATCATGCTTCTTCGCATCCGACGAGCACCAGGCTCACGTCACCATTGGGTAAGGTGTTGATAGCGGTGCAGGCTCCAGCCAATCTCCACGCGTTTGCGGAGCAAATTGCCAGCCAATTATCTGAGCAGGATGCTATCAGGGCCATGGTTCTTAGCAGGCCGGAAGCGTATCAGCTGCCGGCAAATGAGGTGATCACCACCTGGCAGGCCCATGCTGTTTTACATCTCTCCCAGCACGAAGATCACTATTACGATGCCATTTCTGCGACCATGATATCGCATCAACACAGCCCGGTTATCCATCAGAGCTTGTTTCACCACGAGGCCTTTGCAGCTCAAACTGCAGCGATAGGCCATGCGATTGTGCTGCAAAGTCAGCGCTTTATTGCCGGCGAGCCTCTTGCGCCCATCTTGTCGAACTCTGCTGTTGCACTGAACTATTTCTTACAGGGGAAAAATCAGTTATTTATCAGTAATTCAGCCAGCAGCTTTTCACTTGCTGAATCTCACTTTTTGCAGGCTTTGGAGCAGGATGCAAATTTCGCTGCTGCCCATGCAGAGCTATGCCGTCTTCATGTTCGGAGCAGTTGGATTAGGGATGAAACGGCTTCGCTTGAAAAAGCTGCCACCTACTGCCAATTGGCTACAGAGCAACGACCAGACTTACTTGAGGTGATCACGGCACAAGCGGAGTTACTGGCCCGAAGCGGCCGCACCGAACAAGCCTTAATGCTGTTAAAGGAGCATGCTGACTTAACCAGCGCCGATGCCGATGCGCTTGCGGTCAAAGCCAGCGTTTATCAGGCCCGTTTTGGTGAGGATGACTCGGATCCACCAGGGGAGCTTGCCATAGCCTATGCGAAACAAGCCGTTGATTTAGTCCCCGGGCATTGGTACGCCAACAATATTTTAGGAAGTCTGTATTTTATGCAAGGAAACGCACCGCAGGCTATCGCGCAGTTTGCAAAGGCAAGTATGCAGCACGAAGTGATCCTGGCTAATCTGGGCACGCTGCAGTTGTGTTATGGTGAGCTGGAACAGGCAGAAGAAACCTATTGGGCAGTCATCAATAACTTTGACAACGACCGGCTTGGGCATGAAAACTTAGGGACTATTTACCAGATGCAAGGCAAGTATGAGCTTGCCATTAAACACAAGCAGCTCGCCATTGAGGAGCAACCGGAGGTGGCCATCCATCAGGTTTGGAGCAACTTAGCCGAGCTCTACTTTCTGCTGGGGCAGTCCGAGCCAGCAAAGCAGTATTACAACCATGCACTGACTTTGATTGAGCGGGATGAGCTGCTGGGGAATCTATCCCGAAGCGACCTGCTGTACAAAGTGTACTACCAAACCAAATTGCAAAAGCTGACGACAGAAATGGCACTACCGGACAGCCTGCCGCAGCAAGTTGCGGTGTACTTTGATGCCAGGAACGAGCTCGATATGCAAGCAAAAAGCCACCTGGCCTGGTTACTGGGCATCGTTAACCTACCGGAGGAAAAACAACAAATCAGACAAGAGCTCTCGGCTGTCTGCCCTGTTTATGACCTTTTACCCTAGCTTACCTTTAAGGGTAAAATAGTTGATTTTTAAGGCTTTTTTGTTGGCTGGAAGGAGGCGCTACTTATGGGGCCGCTGCTCCAAAAGCAAGTCCGCCAGCAGACGTTGCGCATTGCCAATGCCATACACCTCTTGCCTGCCTTGCCAGTTGTCGAGCATGGCTTGCCATAGCAATAATTCAGAAGGGCTCCATGGGTTGGCATTCAGCACATAAGTGATGAGTTCAGTTCGCAGCTCATTGGCGTGTTGTTCGAGAAATGGCATCCCAAGCTGCTTTACACAGTGCTGGATAGAATGTCGGATCAGCAGCAGATCGCTGCCCAAAAAGTCAGGGCAGTGGCTTGGCTCAGAGCAAGCCAGTTGCTGAAACACCGAGTGAAGGGGTTGATGTTGCTGCATTAAACGAAAAGCCAGCCAAAACAGTGGAAACAGTGCTTCAAAATCCGCAGCTGAGCTGGCATCACCGTCACTTAAATCGCCGCTGCTGTAGAACTTGGCGGCAGCATACTCAAGGCAGTGACTTGCCTCAGCCAGCATGGCATCTGACAGCTCTGTTGGCAAAGCAGGCTCTGTTTGTTGAAGGGCCGCTTGCCAGACGGATCCCAGGTGTGGCCAGCCGCTTTTTGACTGCGGCTCCTCTGTACTTACCTGCTTAAAACAAACTGGCAGTTTCAGCAGCTCCTGCTCTAAAACACGCAGTTGCCAGTAGGGATGATAGGATTTTACCGCACTAAGCCAGGGCTCTGGCAGTTCCGATGGTTCAGGCGATTCAAACAAAGCGTAACAGCCCTCATCCGAACCAGGCTGTGGGTTTTGTTCATCCAAACTATCGGGTAGCACAAAACGTCCCCTTTGGTGAAAGTTGCAACAAAGCGCTGCTTCTATGCAGTAACCACACATCATTTCTTTCCTTTTAAGCAGATTTTTTGTTTGGGCAGCAATGGGTAGGCATCTTTGCTGATGGCCAGCCGGTCGATGGCCTCTGTGTAGGGGGCAGCATAATCAGCCATCGCGGACAAGCGTCTGGCATACGGCAGGTTGAAGCAATGACTACTGCGGCATGTCAATAACAGCTCAGTCTTGACGCTGCCAATGCGTAAACAATTCGCCAGGCTCAAGCCTTCTGCAACTAAGGTGGCCAGCATACCGCTGTGAGGAGCGGTAGCGAGTTGTTGCTGAAGCGAAGAGGAAGGGCAGGGCCACAACATTGCCCCGGGGCCGTCAGGCAATTGCTGAGGTTCCCAAGGTGCAGTTTGCACCTGCAGATCCATCAACACCAGGTAATTGCTGTCATCATCGTTGTAATACGGATCGTCATCATGCAGGCAAAAGTAAAGTCGTGCATTGCACTGGAAAGAGGCTGCCTGGCCATGCAGCGACAGGGCTGGCAGATCTTCCATTACAGCCGCTATGTCGTTTTCGAGTTCTTGCTCCAGTGCATAAAGCTGTTTGTTGAGCCTTGCAAATGACAGACGCTCGGTTCGGGTAAGCTCATTACCATGAAGCGTCCCCATGAAATAAGGCGACAGCTCAGGCAGGCGCTGTTGCCAGCACAAGGTCGGTGAAAGTAGCAGCAGCTTGGCCATGGTCATTCCTCAAACCAATGTGCTGCCAGCTTACTGTTTTCCAGCGACAAAATAGGTCGCTTAGCGGCCAGGTCAATACAAACTCCCTCAACGGCTCGTTTGCTTGGCTTGTTCAAACTGATCCAGCTCCTTCAGGCGGTCGGCTATAAAATGGAGTCTTCTTTCTTCGTTAAAGTCAGCGGCGTAAACACGGTAACAGCGGTACTTATTTTTTGCTTCAAGCCATCGGTCAACATTTTCTTCTTTTAAGATAATTGAGTCGGCTAGTTCTGTATCTTCATTCGCAGGCAGATGTGCATACGTGCCAATGGTTGTTTTCTCTTTGTCTCCGGAGAGAAACAACACAACATCCGACTCGTTGTGATTCCAGCAACTTAAAGAAAAGCGGAGGGCAGGGTAGTCACCCCAAGTGTGTTGGCGAATCGCGACACTCTTGCCCAACATCTGTTGCAATTTAACTTGAAGTTCTTGATGGTACTCCTTAATGGCTTGCTGCTTTACCGATTGCAGCTCACTGATGGATTTCAAATTTTCCAGAACAAACTTACGCGTCTCATGATTAACGGTTGGTGGTGTCATCAAGTCCTCCAAATGTAAAATGAATTCCCGCAGCAATATGGTCCATTTATTCAGTGGTTGTGAATAGAAGTGCTCGGAAAGCAGGCTTTTTAAGTTTGAGATAAGCTTGGTGTAACTGACTCCCTGCCAAGGTGCAGCTGGGGCTATGCCATCAGGCGAAAGTACGACAAAAACTTCTTTTTTACCTGCAAAGCGGTTTTTTTCATCGAGTTGAATAAATTCCTGATAGCTATCGAAAGGGTTGTTTTGATTATGGAAAATCTTGTTTTCAAGCACCATAACCCAATCATTGCTCACTAAAAGCAGGTCAATCCTTCCACCTTTCGTGCTGACTTCTCGTTCAGGCGGAGCGGTAAGAGTAGGGTCAAGCTGATGATATTCCTCGTCAAGGCAGAGCAGCAGGGCCCGTAATGCAATATTCCCTAGTTGATGTTGCTCATGACTGTCAAGAAAAAATGCCAGAATATCTGTGGTAGGATTTTCGTAATAGCCTTTGGTGCCGATATTGAAAATATTCGTTTCCCTGGCAGTGAATGGCTGGAGTTTTTTAAACTCAGCTATTAAATCATCAAACTTTTCTTTTTTATTTTCCATGTGTTACCTTACTTTATGTAGTTGATTTAATGCCGCCAAAGTCTATTGGTTATTTGGTTGCAACCGTTCCAATGACAAGATGCCACCTTCAAGGTAACTGCAAAGCTCCGACAGAATCAACTCGGCTTCCGCCCTACTAAGGTAGGGAACTTTTATCGTTTTCGCCAAGAAAAAACGTTTCCCGCTGAGCTCATCATCCTTTCCAAATGGCATGGCTTGCAGAACAGAGTCTCTGGTTGGAATGGGGGTAAGGAACTCCACATCCCGATAGAGGGTATTGGTATCTGGTGCTTGCACAGGGCCCTTTTTAACTCGGGCCGCAGCAACCAGGCCGCACCATTTATGGCAGAAAAAGACAACATCACTTGGGGTTAGGTATTCAACCAAGCGTTTTGCATCACCAAATGCGATGACACGGCTATGCTCTATCATGGACCAAGTGGCGTACTCAGCCAAGCTTCGATGGGTATCAAAAAACACTCCTTTCAAACCGGCAGCATCGCAATGGGTATCGAAGAGGACAAATACACTATAAGGCGACAGCTCAGGCAGGCGCTGTTGCCAGCACAAGGTCGGTGAAAGTAGCAGCAGCTTGGCCATGGTAATTCCTCAAACCAATGTGCTGCCAGCTTACTGTTTTCCAGCGACAAAATAGGTCGCTTAGTGACTGGGTTTTGCTGCGGCCTATTTTGTCGCATCCCCGGCGTAAACTAAGGCTTCATTTCTGGCAGTGCCGGGTGCATGACATCCAAGTTACAGGGAGGCAGCATGAGGTCTAAGGGGCGGCGGAGTCATCGTTCATTTCTCCATGCCTGGCAGCTGTTGCTGACAGAGTTTAACAACTCAGAGGTTTGCCCTGATTGGCTTAAGCCTGTAATGCCGATCAAGCAAGGTTGCAAGCCAAGGTTATTGAAAATGCGACTCAAAAATCAGCTGTAAACAGGTGGGGTTGAGCTCCAGATTCAAGGCTTGCACCCTCAATTACGGATCAATCCGCAACTACACATTTGGTTGGATTCTGACGCCAATATCCAGGTAGCGGTTGACTTTGATGGCGTCAATTTCGATTGGCTCTATGCTTCTGATCTTTTCATCCGCCATAGTGCAAAGGGGTTCTATTGCCGTTGGTGCACTGAGCCAGAGTATTGGCAAGATCCGATAGCACTCTGGCGGCACCATGTATTGGAAGACTTTATAAATTGGGTTCGGAAACAACTCTTTGCGCACGACAGTCTGGAGCTGTGCGTATTAGAGAGAGACTGGGATAAGTTGGTGGCCAAACGAGCTGCCGGTGATAATGCGGAAACATGGCACAACTCGACAACCTGGGCGCGATTTGCCAATTTGCAGCAGATCCTTACGGAAGAGAATCCGCTAACAAGCTCCAGTACCGGTGTATTCCCGCTCTGGCATTCTAAACCGGTGCACCCAGACTTAAATTGTGTTGACTCCTGATGCAACGAATACCTCTGACGAAACAACCCAGTCACATTGAATCCAATAGGTAAGCGAATGTCTATGAAACAAAATGGTAGAGGCATGATGACTGATTCACTTTTGCATGCAAACAAAACCATCAATAACCTGGTTCGATGCGAATACAACGACAATGCAATGAGCACTGCATTGAGGTTTATAGCAGAACCAGCTAGCTCCCAGCTGACCATAGATAGCCAACATGGGAATGGCGACGGCATGACGCACTTGTTGCTTGGACTAGGACATGAGCTTGTGAGTAGCAATACGGATACATGGGTCATTACCGCTGAGCGGATGCTTTACCGTCACTCAAAAGAGTTGCTGGATTGGAAAAAACTATTCGACGTCGATTGGCTATTGATTGATGACATAAATTTTTTGTTTGGAAAACCGGATAAACTGACTCATCCTCTGGTTGAAATGCTTGCACTTAGAAACAAGGCAGGTAAAAAAACCATCTTTACAGTGGCGATCGAGGTTGGGGCGCAGCCTCAATGCCTGCCTGACAAGTATCTGGAGCTACTATACTCCGGGGAAGTCTCCAGGTTGGAGCTCCCCAGCCAGGCTGACAAATTGAAAATAGCTCGTGCAATGTGCCAGCAACTTGACTACATACCAGAAATAAAAATGCTGACAAGAATGGTCAATGATGCAGGAAACATCAGGCAGCTTGAAGGCCTGTTAAGCAGATATAACGCTCAGCAGGGGTGGAGCCTTCATGGTTTTTGATAAGCCCTGCAAGGCGACTAACAAGCACAAACTGTTTATTAGTTGCGGCCTATCTTGTCGCGATGCTGCCGTATGCTGTCGTTATGACAGATTCGGAGCCTTTGCATGCAAGCCGTTCAACCAAGTTCAACCCAAAAGTCCACTGAACAGGATGCTCAGCAGGCTCAGGCCGGTTCAGCTGCATCTGTGTTACTGCTAGGGGTAGGTAGTTTGGGCTGTTATCTGGTTGCCAAAACTCAGCAAGCGGAGCTGCCCGTACCGGTCTGCTATGCGTTGATGCACCACAAAGCTGCCTTGCTGCAAGACAGAGCCGATACGCTATGTTTTCAACTTAATGAAACTTCGGGCCCCTTACCTCAGCGGCTGACCGAAGAGGATTATCTGATGGTGCAGCGTACTTTAACAGAACAACCTTAATTGGAGGCCGCATGGTCTGGGAAATGGATGAATTGCATTATGACAGCGTCAATCACGATCTGCAGAAGTTTCAGCGTGACTTTGGCTTAGGCGCAACAAGCATTGGGCGGCCCTGTGAAGGTGACTTCAATGATTATGCCGACATGTACGATTGGCTGTCGAATACAGTGCAGCGCCGATGGCAGCTACACTTGATGGCTCTTACCAACAAAATGCAGGAAAAAGTCAAAGTACTAACCTACCAAGAGCAGCAGGGTGGGCCATACTGCGCAGCTTTTCATCTGCTTAAAGGATGCCTCAACAATGGCGAGCTTCGTTATCTGGATGAGGCCGAGCTGCGCGAACAGGTGTATTATCCTGCAATAGGCTTGGAGTGGGAGCAGTTATGGGAGCATGCGGCCAACTGGTATGCCAAAGAGCATATGCGCTACCGGCTGTGGGAGCATCATGCCATAAAGGCCGCCATGTCGTATCTTTTCGTCGCATGCGATATGGATGAGCTTCCCTACGATGCGGAGTTAAGAACTGAGCCGGCTATGACGCAGGATGACTTTATCGATTACCTGAGTGAAAGCCTGTTGGACGTACCAGTAGTCAATGGTGAAGAGCTGGCTTATCCAGTGGTGGGATTGGGCAAGCCAGTGTTCTTGGGGGAGTACTTGCCCTTGCACTTAGCCTGTGAACAAAGCCGGCTGACCTTGTACGAAGCGTATTTGTCGTGGTTGCAGCCGACAGCAAAAAACAAAGAGTAAATCTAAGAAGATCGCCGGAAAAGCCATGCAATCTAAAAAAGAAAAAATCGTTGTGATAAGCGGCGCGGGTATCAGCGCCGAGAGCGGCCTGGTCACCTTTCGGGATGCCGATGGTTTGTGGCAAAAATACGCGGTTGAAGAGCTGGCCACGCCAGAGGCTTTTGCTGCCAACCCAGAGCTGGTGCATCGCTTTTACAATGCACGGCGTAAGCAAGCCGCTGCAGCCAGCCCGAATGCGGCTCACCTTGCCATTGCCAGTTTGGAGCAGCACTATCAGGTGGTGGTGATTACGCAGAATGTGGATGATTTGCATGAACGAGCCGGCTCTACACAGGTCATTCATTTGCACGGCAAACTCTGCGAAGCTCGCAGCAGCCTCAACCCAGAACTGGTGGAGTACATCGGCGATGTTGAATTAACCGAGCACGACACCGCAGCCGATGGCTCCGCCCTTCGCCCAAACATTGTTTGGTTTGGTGAAGAGGTACCGGCCATGATAACGGCGATAGAAGAGGTGGAAAGTGCCGATAAAATTCTGGTGGTGGGCTCCTCATTGCAAGTCTATCCGGCTGCTTCCTTGCTCTCTTACGCCCACCACAAGGCGGAAAAAGTACTGATTAATCTGGAGTCACCGGATTTTATCAGTGAGTACCGCTTCCTGCAGGGCAAAACAGCCACCGAAGTCCCGAAACTGGTTGCTAGCTGGCTTGGTATGGCAGCCATAAATCCAACAAAATTCGTGTAGCCGGGAGATCCGAATGCAAGCTCATTTAGCCCTACTGCAACTTAGCGGCTTTAATGCCATAGGTGGCAAGCTGCAGCAACAAGATGCTATCGGTTATTGCACTGGTTCTGCTGTGCAGTGTCGAGTGCAGCAACAGTCAATACAGCAACAGGAGTTCTCCGATTGTATTGATTTAGCTGATAGTGAGACGCTATTATTGGTGGCAGACGGAGTATCCTCCAACCCCGCTGCAGCGAAAGCCAGTCGCGTGGTGGTTAATAATTTAATTCAGCAGTGGCAAAAAGAGCCTTTCTCGAGCAAACACCTCAGGGCTGCCCAGCTGTATCTCTCTGAATCTCTGGGCACTAAACGGCAAAGTTTTGGAGCAGCAACAACTATAGCGGCCCTGGCGCTGAGCAAATCACGCTTCGTTGCCATTAATGCCGGTAATAGCCGGGTTTGGCGGTTACGCCAGGGGCAGTTGCTGCAATTAAGCATCGATCATACTTTTCAAAACGACTCGCCTGAGCTGAAACAGCAAAGCAATCTGGCACAATGCTACCAGGCACTTACCAGTTATTTAGCCGCCGATAACGACGAAGCTGACTTTACCATCGCGTTTACCGATGGCGCTGTGGCCGCTAAAGATGAATTCTTATTAACCAGCGACGGCGTGCATGATGTGATTAGCACAGAGGAGCTAAGCGAGATGATGCAGCAAAACAGTATGAAATTCGCTTTAGAGCAGATAAGGCAGCGATTGTTAGAGCGCAGCGCACCTGATAATGCCAGTTTGCTTTGGTTACGCTTGGCTGGTTAAGCGACAAGGGAGCTCCCCAACTCACAGGTAGCTGGCTTGGCGCCGTAGCCCGCTGATGTTTATTCGTTGTGTTGATACTGCTGCATGGCCTTACTCAGCCGCTTAATCACCCGCTCGCGCAGCGATGCGGGTGCTATTACTGTAAGCGAACTGCTTTGCATCATCAGCCATAAATCCAGCTGGATGCCACTAAACACGGTAGCGGTAAGCCGGTAGCTTTCATCTTGGCATGGCTGCAGTATCATATCATGCGATAACGGAGTTTCCTGCAGCAGAGTTACCAAGTCGCCACGCACCTGCGCTTCCAGCTTAATTTGCTCGCCCTCACTAAATTGCATGGCGCCGCTGGCAAGATAATTTTGCAACTTAAAGCCTGCAGGACGAATGGCCGCTTCGTCGCACAAGGTTGCCGATTTAAAACGATGCAACACGAAACGTAGCGGATCATGGTAGGGCACACAGCTGGCAATCAGGTAACTGACAGCACCGCGCTGCACCAATGCCAGTGGATTCAGCCGATAAGACTTAGGTGCATTGTGGTGCGGCGACATATACTGCGCATCCAGTTGTTTATCGCGAAGCAGTGCTTCCTGAATACTTTCCAGTAAGACAGCATCGACCGCCGGCGGCAGCAGTGCCATCCCGGGTTCAACCACTGCCACCTTATCCAACCAGGCCGCACCAGGTGCATCCTCCTGCAGCGCGCGCAGCTTATTGTGCGCCTGCATAAAACGTGAGGTCAGTGGCTGCAACATGGAGGAGGGCACCACAAAACGCAGGCTTTGCTCCACCAACTGCAGGCTTAGTGCATCCATCAGGCTGATCCCTGGTAAATCCAGCGCGGTATTTTGCATCCAATACCAACCGTAGGGCGTGCCTTTGTCGTTGCATTGCAGTGGGAAAATACCAGAGAGCATCTGCAAATCGCGCTCCACAGTGCGCTTGGTCACGGCATAGCCACGATCGTGTAATTGTGCCGTTAATTGCCGGGCTTCTGCGCCAGGTGGCCTAGCAGGCAGTAGCTGCAACAACTCCCAAAGCCGGCTGATGGTTTGCGCACTTTTAGCTGAAGACATGCTGAACTCCTTCCAATGTATGCTTTGTTATAACGGTTAAGTTGCATGATAGCAATTGACTGCGACGCAATGTGTCGCAAATGGGCATTATCATCACCTTTTAGCTGTAACAGGAGATTGTTATGCCAGCAAAGATGTATTTAGAGACAAAAGACATGACGACCGTTGACGATTTTTGTCAACTACGTGTGCCTGCAATTTGCAATGTTTGGGCTTATAGAATTGTGCTTGAATTAAATGGGCTTAAAAAGTTACTTCCGAATCAGCATGGTTATTCTGATTATGATTTAGCACAATCACTGGGCTTAGACGCTGAACCAGAACATTACAAGTCATTGACTGAAGTTAGAAACGCGCTTAAGAAAAGCTATCGAGAGTATTTGTGTCAGTATTCAATGCAGCTACCTCCAGTCATGGAGCGCAACCTACTTGCAGTTGCGAAGATTGCCAAACTAAATAAAGTAGAGCGTGACATTTTGGCATTCTTGCTTTTATCGAATAGCACTCAGCTTTTGTTTGATGCGCTCGATTTACTAGGTCCCGTAGTGAAGTATGAGCTTGCTCCAATATTGTCAGTGATTTTAAAACACCCAATTGAAACAGTACGAGCTGCCTTGTCACAGAGCAGCGTGTTAATGCAATCCGGGCTTGTGTTTTACAGCAACTATTCTTCAGCTAATGTCCATAATCATTTTGAGTATGTTAGCAGTCATTTACCAGACTTAATGATGGCACCGTTGGATGATCCGATAGCACTGTTGAAAGAGCTAATTGCTCCAAGCAAAGCGCCATGTCTATCCGAAAAGCACTATCAGCATATAAACGAGCAGGTTACGTTATTAAAGCGTTACCTTAAGCAGACTCTGAAGCAAGGTGCTGTAGGGGTCAATGTATTGTTGTATGGGCCGCCAGGTACCGGTAAAACCCAACTATGCAAGGTGCTGGCGAGCTCCTTAAATCAGGTACTCTATGAAGTAAGTTGTTCGGATTATGATGGAACACCAGTTAGTGGTATGGCTCGGCTTAAAGCCGCGCGGGCTGCTCAGTTGTTTTTGGCCACTGGTAACCACATGCTGTTGTTTGATGAAGTCGAAGATGTGTTTCAACAAAATCCGTTTAGCCGTTCAGGGTTGTCGGAATGCAAGGGCTGGATAAACCAGTTACTGGAAAACAACAAAGTACCGACATTTTGGGTAAGCAACAATATTAGTTCGCTTGATAATGCTTACATCCGCCGTTTTGATATGGTGTTGGAGTTGACTGTGCCCCCAGCAAAGCAGCGCGCAGAAATTTTACAGCAAACAAGTGATGGGTTATTAAGCAAGGAGGAGGCTTTGGCATTAACCCGACATAGGCAGCTGTCACCTGCAGTTATTACCAGGGCCAGCAAGGTGGTGCAGATGCTTGGCAGTACCACTGGCGAGACCGCCAAAAAGCATTTTCGCCAGTTAACCGAAGCGACCCTTAAAGCGCAAGGGTGCAAAGTCGGGCCGGGTACCGGAATGGTTAGCAATACCTTGTATGATCCAACACTTACGCAAGCCGATTGCGATCTGAATGAACTGACCCAAGGTTTGCAGCAAGCTGGAGCAGGGCGTTTGTGTTTGTATGGCCCGCCAGGCACTGGCAAAACCGCCTTCGGTCACTACTTGGCCAAAACCATGGGCAAAGAATTGCTGGTAAAAAGAGGATCCGATCTGATCTCCTGTTGGGTTGGCGCCACCGAGGAAGCCATCGCCAAGGCTTTTGAAGAGGCAACCGTCAATGACAGTATCCTGCTGATGGATGAAGTTGACAGCTTCTTGCAAGAACGCAGCCGGGCCAGAAACAGCTGGGAGATCACTGGTGTGAATGAAATGCTGACTCAGATGGAAGCTTTCGAAGGCATTTTTATTGCCAGCACCAACCTGATGCACAATCTGGATAAAGCCGCATTGCGTCGTTTTGATTTAAAAGCCTGCTTTGGCTACCTCAAACCGCACCAGATTGCGTCCTTGTTCAGGCGTTACAGCAAGAAAATGGGTCTAACCCAGTGCAAAGAAGCTCTGGATAAAGCAACCAGGCTCAGCAAGCTCACACCCGGGGATTTTGCTGCCATAGCCCGACGCCAGCGTTTTGCGCCCATGCAGCATGCCCGTGAACTTACCCAAGCTCTTTTGGCAGAGTGCGAGCTGAAAGACGATGAAGTTTCACGGTCAATTGGCTTTGTTACCACGCAGTGAGCAAGTCGGCTGCTTTTGCCAACAGTAGTTATTTTCCAAGCGAAGTACCTTGCGCTATGCAGAGCGTTTCGCAGGATAAAAGCTTGCCATTGGTCTAAGCTCTATGGCAATAATAGGCACAGGCTAAAAGGACGGAGCAAAACACCATGCCAATAAAGGAGTTAAGCTACGAGGCATTAAAAACCCGACATCGGGAAGAACGTGTATTTTATCCATTGAATTTATCACTCAGGGTGCATCGGGCGCTTAGCTGGCTGCAAAAAGCAGAGCAGGCGAGAGTGGCCAAAGACCATGACACCGAGTTTATTTTTTACTGGATCAGCTTTAATGCCGCTTATGCCAACGAATTTGCGGATGGCGAGCGGATGGCCGAAGAGCAAAGCTTTCAGGCGTTTCTGGGTAAAATTGCTGATCTTGATACTGCAAATCAACTCTATGACCTCATCTGGCAGCAGTTTAGCAGCAGCATTCGTCTGCTTATGGACAACCGTTATGTGTACCGGCCGTTTTGGGACTTTCAACGAGGCCGACTTAGCGAAGGCGAGTGGCTACAAAGCTTTAAAGCCTCCAAAGCAGCCTTGAACAAAGCGCTGGCAGAGAAGAATGTACCACTGGCTCTTGGTTGCATCTTTACGCGGCTTTACACACTTCGCAATCAACTCATCCACGGTGGTGCCACGCACAACAGCAGCGTAAATCGCGAACAATTAAAAGATGCCTGCAATCTTCTGCAACACCTCATCCCACTGATCATCGCGTTGATGATGTCTGCGCATCAGCAGTTATGGGGTGAGGCGATATATCCGGTGGTTTAATTTTTAGAAATTGGGGGTGTTATGAGTATAGAGGTTTTGATTATCGAATCTCGTAGTTTTGGCGATATTTACAACAATGTGCAGGAAGGTAGGACCTTGCGAGATGTTCTGCAGATTCAGAATATTAAATCGGATTATCAAGAGGTTGCTACAAAAGAACAACTGGGAAAAGCTTTAAAACGTGCTGGAAAGGACTCGATTAAGTACATTCATTTTAGCGCTCATGGAGCTAAGGATGGTTTTGAGCTTACAAATGGAGAGTTTATTGATTGGGAGAGCTTTGATGATATCGGCTGGCCTAATTTGAAAGGAAAGTGTGTTGTTTTTTCAAGTTGTGATATAGCAAAAGGCGTTTCGGAGGTGTTTGATTATCATAAGACCTTTTGCAACGCTTTTGTTGCCCCAACCAGAAAAATTTTATGGTCTGAAGGCATTGTTGCTTTTTCTGCTTTTTATCACCGAGCAATGAAACAAGACTCAACGGTCGAGCAAGATGTTAAGGTCATGAACAGCATAACTGTGGCTGGCACATTTAAATATATCCCTGCATCACCAAGCTCGGCTACCTATGTGATTGGAGGTTAAAATTAGCTGCATCGGTATGCATCAAAAAGCATGCCGCTGCACCTCAGCTAAATTCGCCACCATGATTTGCTGGGCCTCTGGCCTGGCGTCGATTTTGGTCAAATCCAGGTTCAGTGCCTGCACGGCATAAGGCACCAGAGCGGAGCGCACTTCGATGATGCGCTTGCCCTGGTGCATGTTGTAGTCGGTTTCAATAATGGCTTTTTGGTACTCGGTTAGCCGGGTATCGGGTATCAGCTCTATCGGGACCAGGGTATTCCAGCGGCTGTCGTCTTGCTGGCGCTGCTCGGCTTTGCCTTCCACGCCGTGAAAGCCACGAAAGCGGCTTAGCACAAAATCCCGAAAATCACGGTTCTTTTCGCAGTAAGCCCGCACATGCCAGCGCAGTGGGGTGCAGACCAGACTGTGCGGCGCAATAATGCGGCTTTCTTCATCCGGTGAGGTCAGCGAGACATAGCCCATGTCGATTTTTAACCCTTCCCTGGCGGCTTGCACCAAGGTGCGCAATACCGCCGGGTCCACCTGGCGAATGGGCGGTTGCAGCAGTTCGGTATGGGCAAAACCCAAATCAAGTTGATGGAAGGTGTGGGCGAAGTCTTTGCAGCTGGCCAGTGCATGCAGGTACTCATCGGCTAGGCCAGTAGTGACTTTGGGGGTGAAAGTGGCGGAGGGTTTGTAACCGCGCAACTTGGCATCGTACACCAGATTGCCGGGGGCAATCTCACGCAGGTAACTGTTGATGTCTTTGGATGCTTGCTGGCGGGCGATGCCAAAACTGTTGATCAAATGCGTGGTGGTAAGCCGGCCTTCCCACAAAGCGACAATTTCAATCAGCCGGTAGCGCATTAGCAGCTCCCAGCGCAGCGGCCAGCCAACAGGTTGTTTTGGGTTCATCTGTCTTTGCTTCGTCATGTCATCAATGCATACAGCATAGCCGAATAGTTTATAGCAAAGCCAGCCATGCAAAATAACAAAGCCAAGATCCGCCTGAAAAGTCGACACTGCGAATCTGTACAGTATGGCAATGTCGACTAAACCTCTTAGATTAAGGAAGGTATGGCACGATGGCCTGTCTGGGAGGATGCTATGGGGTATTGGTTTATTTTGGTCGGTTTTTTGTTCACGTTGGCTGGCACACAAAGCATGGTACTTGCATTATGCGCTATATACCTGATTTGGACTGTGATCCATCAAACTGAAGAGGCTATTAAAAAAGAGAAAAGCCGGGGCAACTTAACCACACCACTGACAGAAAACATCTTTCGCTACACGTTGCAGTTCATTATTACCGTGATGGCGAGTTTTGTAATGGTCTCATGCGCTCCTTTTTTTGGCTTGTAAAGCGGTAAAAGGAAAACGCGATCTGTATGAAAAATGGATACTGTGCAAACACACAGTATGGCCTTTCAAGCACAAGGGACTATTCTTGGCATCAGGATTTTGATGTCACCAGAGCGGACAGGTGATTGCCAGGCTGGCAGCAGGATGTTTTAAGGAAAACAGTGCAGGGATGCAATTTATATTTGATAGGGAGCACACCATGAACATGGCACAACGGGATTTGGCAATGCTCGATTTAGAGCGGCAGTTTAAAGACATTTTTACCATCAGCCGTGCGGGAGGCGACAACCAGACCGAGCGGATGCGCGCCCAGGGCTTTATTCACGCCATTGAGCTGCTGCAACTGTGCACGCGCGATGAAGTGCAGCAACTGATGGAGCGGGACCATCAGCAGGTTTTCGGCTGCACCATCGCGGAGCGTGTCCCCAGCAAACAGGCGCTGCGGCAGCGTGCTCTGCAATTGGGTGATTACCACTATTTTGACGAGCCGGCTTTGTATCGGCAGCAAGATTAGAGTTAAATTAGTAAAAAAAATTACCATCTCAGTAAGTTTCTTATAGCGCAACAACCAAGGCTGGTTTATGGTGTGTGAAGTCTGGAACAAACACCTGAGTGGTCATGATGAATGTGCTGATTTCCTGGTTGGGTAAAACCGATATTGAAAAGATGAAACAGAATGAGCTGGCATCTATCGCAACTCTTGCCACGCGTCACACGGTTTCGTTTGATGAGATCCTCATTTTAGCGAATGCCTGGGAAGAAGACTGGCAGTCTTATGAAGACTGGTTAAATAAAAGACTCCACATCATGGATAGGCCAGCCACAGCCTCTATTGTTCACCAGTCAATGGACTCGCCAACCAACTATCAGGCCATTGCTGCCATCATGCAGCGACATCTAGAGCATCTGTCGACGTCAAACAACCGGATTTACATCAACCTAACCTCTGGCACACCAGCCATGACCGCGATTTCTGTGCTGTTTGGTAAAGGCATTTATGACTGTCGTTTTTTACAATCGGGGCCTGATAACAGTGTAGAAGAAGTCCACATTCCGTTCGATTTTGCTGCCACCTATGCCCGTGTAGCAAGAACCAGCATTTCTGCTAAAGTCATGGCGGGGCCTGATTTTAACGGGGCTTTCAACGATCTGGTGGCACAATCTGCATCAATGCAAGTATTGATACAGCAGGCTTCAAGGCTTGCGCTAACGGACTTACCAGCACTGATCCTCGGTGAATCCGGTACCGGTAAAGAAGTTCTGGCTACCGCTATTCATGCTGGTAGTAGCCGCAGTGCTAAGGTACTTAAAACCATCAATTGCGGCGCCTTACCGGAAAACCTGGTTGACTCAATTTTATTTGGTCATGTGAAGGGAGCATTCACAGGCGCGGACAAAGAGCATGCCGGCCTGTTTGAACAAGCCAATGGCGGTACGTTGTTTTTGGATGAGGTGGGGGAGTTAACCCCTGCGGTGCAGGTAAAGCTGTTACGCGTATTGCAGCAAGGTGAGATAACCCGGGTCGGTGACAGTAAAACCAGGCGGGTGGATGTCCGAATCCTTGCTGCTACCCATCGGCCATTAATCAGCATGGTGGCTGATGGCACTTTTCGGGAAGATCTCTTTTACCGCCTAGCGGTGGGGGTCATTGAATTGCCGCCCCTTCGACAGCGACGTGAGGATATACCCGTTTTGGTTTCGCAAATACTGGCAGAAATTAATGCTACCTTTGCCAAAATACCCGACTACCAAAGTAAAAAAATTAGCGATTCTGCAATTAATTTTATCAAAGAGCAGCCGTGGCCTGGCAATATTCGAGCTTTGTGGAACACATTAAGCCGAGCTGTGCTCTGGGCCAAAAGCGATGAGCTGTCTTTGCAGGACATCGCTGGTGTGCAGCTGCAGCTTAAAAGCAACAGCCAAGACAACCATTCATTGCCTCCTTTAGTTGCAGGTTTTGACGTTCAGCAATATATTGATGGGATTAAAGAAAAAATCATTGTCGCAGCGTTGGAGCAGACCGGTGGCAACTTATCCAAATCGGCTAAACTTTTGGGCCTGGCCAACCATCAAACGCTCAGCAACTGGATGAAGAAGCTGGAAATAAAATCCGATCATTTGCCATAACCTTCACATTGGCACCGAACTTGCCATACAGGGATATCAGGAAAATATGGAATGAAGCACGCAATGAGTTTTAAACATCTGGAAGCGTTACCCGAATTATACCAGCTGGCTGCTTTTGCCCAGGATTACGCTTGCAGCGATCCACAAAGCGCGCTGGTCAAGATGCGCTGCCTGATGGAAAAAATCGTCGGTGTTATCTATACCAAACTGCAATTGCCCGTCTACGCCAATGCCAGCATCATCGACAAACTGAACGCCGATAGTTTTACCTCCGTGGTTCCCAGTCAGATCCTCGATAAATTGCATGCCATCCGTAAAAGCGGGAACCGTGCTGCGCATGAAGGCAAGGTCAGCCAGCAGGAGGCTGTTTGGATCCTGCAGGAATGCTATTTCGTCAGCGGTTACTTTTATGTGGCTTACTGCGGTGGTGATGCGAACAAGCTGCCGGAATTTATCGCACCGGATTGCAGCAAAATGCCACAGCAATCCGATGCGCAGTTTGCCCGAGAAAATAAACAGCTGCAGGCCAAACTGGCCGATCAGGAGGCGCGATTAAAGCAAGCGCTGGAAGAACTTAAAGCCGCAGAGGCAGCTCAGCTAAAAGCACAGCAGGAAGCCGCCAGCCTGAAACAAGCGATGAACCAAGCGGCCATCCAAAAGGCAAAGGCTGGCTATGCCAGCATGTCAGGCATCGACTTTAACGAAGCGCAAACCCGCGCCCGTATTATTGATATGGACTTGCGCGCCGCAGGCTGGAATGTCTCGCTGGATGCCAGCTCGACCGAAGAAGTGCGCAAAGAGTTCGAAGTCGATGGCCAGCCTACTACTAGCGGTATTGGCTACGTCGATTACGTGCTGTTCGATGATGATGAACTGCCGCTGGCTGTGATTGAAGCCAAACGGACCCGCGAGTCGGTCGAAAAGGGCCGGCAGCAAGCCATTTTGTATGCCAACGCACTGGAAAAACGCTATGGCCGACGCCCGGTTATCTTTTACACCAATGGCTACGATATCCGTCTGCTCGACGACGCTCAGGGCTACAACAGCCGAAAAGTGTATGGCTATTACAGCAAAGACAGCCTGCAGTACCTGATTAAGCAGCGCAGCTTAAAGCAGAACCTGAATCAAACCCCGATTGATACCAAGGTAGCAGGGCGCTTGTATCAGATTGAAAGCATTACCCGGGTGTGTGAACGCTTTAGCGACAAGCACCGCAAAGCTCTGGTGGTGCAGGCCACCGGCACCGGTAAAACCCGGGTTTCCATTGCCCTGGCCAAGCGATTATTGGATGCGGGCTGGGCAAAGCGGGTGCTGTTTTTGTGTGATCGCAAAGAGCTGCGCAAACAAGCCGCCAATGCCTTTAACGAGCACACCAAAGAGCCCTTGTACGTGGTGGGCAAAAGCAAAAAAGATGCGGCAGCCAGCGCCAGGGTATTTATTGCCACTTACCCTGGCATGATGAGCATTTTCCAAAAATACGATGTTGGTTATTTTGACCTGATCGTCGCGGATGAATCCCATCGCTCCATTTACAATATTTACGGTGATATTTTTAAGTATTTTGATGCACTGGAAGTAGGTTTAACCGCAACGCCAGTGGAAATGGTGTCGCGCTCTACCTGTGAGTTGTTTGGCTGTGATTACAAAATGCCCACGGCCAACTACCCGCTGGAGCAAGCCATTGAAGAGCGTAACCTGGTGCCTTACAAAATCGTCAGCTTTACCACCAGATTTTTGCGCGACGGTATCAAAAAAGATGGGCTGACCGATGAGCAAATCGCTCAGCTGGAAGATCAGGGCATCGATCCTAACACACTGGATTTTGACGCCGGCCAGATAGATGAAGCGGTTAAAAACAAAGACACCAACCGGGTGATCCTGCGGAATCTGATGGAAAAGGGTCTGCGCGATGCTGACGGCCAGCTACCCGGCAAATCCATTGTCTTTGCCCGCAATATCAAACACGCAGAGCTGCTGGCCTCTTTGTTCGGGGAAATGTACCCCCAGCTGGGTGATAATTTCTGCCGGGTGATCCACTCCAAATACGAGCGGGCAGAGGAGCTGATCGATGATTTTAAATCCACGGCAGAGCAGAGTGTTCGGATAGCCATCTCCGTTGATATGCTCGATACCGGCATCGATGTGCCGGAGGTGGTGAATCTGGTCTTTGCCAAGCCGATTAAATCCAAAGTGAAGTTCTGGCAGATGATTGGCCGTGGCACCCGGCTGTGTCCGGATCTGTATGGCTCCGGGCAGCATAAAACCCACTTTTTAATTTTTGATCACTGGGAAAACTTTGAGTACTTCGAGCTGGACCCAGAGCCGGAAGACGTTAAGCAAAGCAAATCCTTAACGCAAAAACTGTTCGAAGCCAGGCTGACGCTTGCCGAAGCCGCCTTGAAAAAAGCCGATTTAGCCAGCTTTAACCAGGTGATAGCTCTGATCCACGCCGATATTTGTGCGCTGGATATGAACACCATCGCCGTGCGTGATCAGTGGCAGGATGTCGAAACCTGCAAAGATGAAAAGCGCCTGAACCAGTTTGCCCCGGCAGTTAAAACCATGCTGTGGCAAAGCATGGCGCCCTTAATGCAGTGGCGCAACATCATGGGGCAAAGCGAAGCCTACCGTTTCGATACCGAGATAGCGACTTTGCAAACGCTGCTGTTTACCGATGTTACACAAATTGATTTAGCCCGCCAGGCGCTTCTGGGTAAAGTCAGCAGGTTGCAAATGCACTTAAATGATGTGCGTGCGAAAGCCAGCGACATTGCTGCCATCCAGCAAGACAGTTACTGGCAGAACCTGAGCTTTGCAGCTTTAGAGCACAGCCGCAAGGCACTGCGTGGTATCATTCACCTGCGAGATAAAGACATCGTTCCACCCATGCCCGATGTGGTGCTGGATGTTAAAGAAGACAGTGCCGATTACAAGATAAAAGAGCGGGCGGCCAATATCGTCTCCATTGATTATCAGATTTTCCGTCAGGAAGTTGAAAAAACCTTAGCACCGCTGTTTGATACCGATGCGGTGTTAAAGAAAATCCGGGCCGGTGAGCCTGTCAGCGAAGACGATTTAGCCCGGCTTAATTCCCTGGTACACACGCAAAATCCCAACGTTGATTTAAATACCTTAAAAGAGTTCTTTCCCGAGTCCACGGCCAGCCTGGATAAAATTTTACGTACCATCGTTGGGATGGACAAAGAGGCGATAGAGCAGGCTTTTACCGATTTTGTCCAGCAAACGCACACCCACATGAACGCCAGGCAACAGCGCTTTATTGGCATGCTGAAAAACCATGTGGTTCGCTACGGCGCTGTAGCGATTGAGCAGCTGTACGAGGCACCTTTTACCAGCATTCACGATATGGGGCTGGATGGTGTATTCAGCCAGCAACAGGCCGATGTGATCCAGCAATTTATTCGCCAGTTCGAGGTGCCGCTGGGCAACAAAGCACCACGTATTGAAAAGACACTCAACCCTTAAAACTTTGCACGCAACACGAAACGCTTAAAACCGATAAAGCAGTACAGGAAACCAAATGATTACAGGTCAGCTAAAAAGCAAAATCGACAAACTGTGGGAAGAATTCTGGACCGGCGGCATTACCAACCCGCTGACGGTGATTGAGCAAATCACTTTCTTAATGTATGCCCGTTTGCTGGATATGAACGAGCAAAAAGATGAGAAATTGGCATCCCGCACCGGCAAAGCCTTTCACCGCCGTTTTAACGACAAGCAGCAGCACCTGCGTTGGCAGCACTTTCGCCACTTGGGTGCCGACACCCTGTACAAGCTGGTGAAAGATGAGCTGTTTCCGTTTTTTGCCGAAAGCTCGGCCCAGTCGGTAAAAGATGGCAACGAAGGCTCGCTGTTTGCTGAATTTATGAAAGATGCCCAACTGATGATCCAAAAGCAGTCGCTGCTGGTGAAAGCGGTGGAAATGGTCAACGACTTGCCGCTGGAAAACAGCGACACCAAGGGCGATTTGTACGAGTACCTGCTTAGCAAGCTGACCACTGCCGGCATTAACGGCCAGTTTCGCACGCCGCGGCATATTATTCGTGCCATGGTCGAAATGCTCGACCCTGGCATTACTAGCCGTATTTGTGACCCGTCCACCGGCACCGGCGGTTTTTTGGTGAGCAGCTACGAGTACCTGCTGCAAAAGTACACCTCCAAAGAGGGGGTAGAGCAAGAGCCGTTATTCGACGAGCAGGGCAAGCCGCTGCTGGACGCCAGCGGCAAGCAGCAGGTGAATACGCTGTACTCGGGGGATTTAATTTCACCCGAGCAGCGTAGCCATATCGATACCGATATGTTCCATGGTTTTGACTTTGACGCCACCATGCTGCGCGTCGCAGCCATGAACCTGGTGATGCACGGTATTAAACAGCCGGATATTCATTACCAGGACACGCTAAGCCAAAGCTTTAAAGAGCGCTTCCCGCGCGAGGCCAAAGATGGCTTCGACATTATCCTCGCCAACCCGCCATTTAAAGGCAGCCTGGACGAAGAAGACGTTTGCCCGGATATTTTGCGCAAAGTAAAAACCAAAAAAACCGAGCTGTTGTTCGTGGCGCTTATTGAAAACATGCTGAAGATTGGCGGCCAAAGTGCCACCATCGTACCCGATGGTGTGCTGTTTGGCTCATCTAAGGCCCACCAGCAACTGCGCCAGTTACTGGTAGAGCAAAACCAGTTAGAAGCGGTTATTTCCTTGCCAAGCGGCGTATTTAAGCCGTATGCCGGGGTATCTACCGCCATTTTAATTTTCACCAAAGGCGGCAGTACCGACCATGTCTGGTTTTACGATGTACAAGCCGACGGCTTTAGCCTGGACGATAAGCGCACGCCAATTAAAGACAACGACCTGCCAGCGTTAGTGGCCGGGTATAAAGCGCGGGATAAAGCCATTGCCGACACCGAACAAAACGATCGTACGCAAAAAGCCTTTTGGGTGAGTAAAGCCGACATTGCCGGTAATAAATACGACCTATCCATTAATCGCTACAAGCAAGTGGTGTATGCCGAACAGCAGTATGAAGATCCGAAAGTGATCTTAAATAAGCTGGTTGCGCTGGAAAACGATATTCTGGCGGATTTAAAAGCGCTGGAGGCGATGCTGTGAGTTGGCCGAAGGTGAAGTTAGGTAGTGTTTGTAAATTGATTAATGGTGATCGAGGCCAGAACTATCCATCAAAAGATGCTCTCTTTTCAGAGGGAATACCATTCATTAACGCAGGAAATTTACAGGATGACCTCTCAATTAAGTGCTCAGGGGCGAACTTCATTTCTCAAGAGAGATTTAACCTTCTGAGTAATGGCAAAGTTTCGCCTGGCGATATCTTGTTTTGTCTAAGGGGTTCGTTAGGTAAATTTGCGATTGTTGATAATCAAATTTCTCAAGGCGCTATCGCTTCCTCCTTGGTAATTTTGCGACCAGATAGCAAGTTGGATCGTAATTTTCTTAAAAATTACCTTCGTAGTACTTTATGCAAAAGGGAAATTGAACGTTTTGAAAATGGTGCAGCACAACCAAATCTTTCGGCTAAAGATCTTAAAGAATTTGAAATTCCACTCCCACCACTAGCCGAGCAAAAACGCATTGCCGCGATATTGGACAAAGCCGACGCCATCCGCCGCAAACGCCAGCAAGCCATCCAACTTGCCGATGACTTTCTTCGTGCTGTGTTTTTGGAGATGTTTGGTGATCTTGTAAAGACTGACGGGTATGAGAAATCTCGCAAATACAAAATAAAAGATCTGGTTGATTACATTGATTACAGGGGCAAAACACCTGAAAAGTCGGATTCAGGTATCCCTCTGATAACTGCGAAAAATGTGAAAAAGGGTTATATCGACCACGATCCCAGAGAGTTTATCCCTGAAGATAACTACGAGGCTTGGATGACTAGAGGTCATCCTCTCGAAAACGATGTGCTTTTT
>NZ_JAUGZK010000007.1:0-192987 GCF_036327005.1 Alkalimonas mucilaginosa | reverse complement strand
TCTTCACTCAGCAACCGGTGGTCCAGCGTCAGGTCAATATTGCCTTGCTGGCGGTCTACGGCATAAATTTCCTTGTTGATGGCATCCACATCGCGGTTTAAGCCTGCTGGCTCTGTGGCTTCACCTCCCACCGTAATACTGCCCTGGCCAATGGTGGCTAAGGTGTTATCCAGGCTTTGGCTACTTTCGTTCTGGTAGCTTTGGTAGATTTTTTAAACCGTTGAAAATGCTATCTGGTGTCGAGATGGGATCAGCACTTCCCTGGTTCAGAGAGGGAATATAGGTCTCCCGGTTTGAGGGTACGGATCACTACCAACAACCGAAGATCAAAGTCCATTCCTACGTCTTATTTCTTCCACGTCTTCTTTTAACTCATCCCTAAAGTTATCTGTAATCTCTTTTTGTCTTTCCAACCGTGCTTTTTGTGCTTCTGTGAGGGTCTCTGGATCATAATATGTATCTGTTGTAAAAGGCGTTAGAAACTCGCAACTTCCTTCTCCTTCTGAACAGTAAATCATAGATTTTATTTTCTTACTTCTTATGTTTTCTGACGAATGAATAATCACCTCAACTTGGTGAATTTTAAATTGTGTTAAAGTAATAACGAATTGATACCACTCATTCCTTCTTACACTTGGAACATCACTCCGTAAAATATCAACACTTTCTTTTATTAATTCATCGTCAGAATTCTTCCATACAACCGTGATAGATTCAGGAATAGGTCCAGGCATGGAAGCATGAGTCCTGCCTGGCGGGAATAAATTCTCCTCTGACAACCCAACTATATACCCTCCCCTTACTAACCACTCACCCCACATTCCATACTCCACATAGATTTGCTCATCACTATAATTTTTAAAAGTAATATTATGACGAGTGCTTGAGCATCCGATCAAAAGCATTGAAAAAACGATAATTAGAACTATCTTATCCATTAGGATTTTCTCCTTTTGGGTGATAAACAGGCCGAGATTCACGACCCTGCCATCGCTCCCAGAAATACCTAGAGTCGTGAATGTAATTTTCATCTAATGTTTGCTGCGCACCAGTATCACCAGACGCAGCTGCGTCATACAATTGCTGTAAATCAGCCGGAACCTGGTGTTGCAAAGGTATAGGTAAAAGAGGGGAGTTATTATTTATCGCATTCTCATGCATCCATTGCAAAGGAATTGTCGATAACGTATTTTCTTTCCCTTGACTACCTGGAGCATACCCGCCCCCCACATCCGAATGGGCACCAAAGAAACCTTGTTCCACAACATTAGATGGTGACGTACCATCAGAATAATTTTGGCTTTGTAGGCCAAACAACCCTCTAAACTCATTATTTGCTACTGCATGAAAAACCGGAACCACTTCAGGTACAACAAGGTTATAACCAAAATCAATCTGATTCCCAGGAATACCTGTCGAACTTACTGTATCAAATAAATAAGCTCCATTAATCACAATATTATCCTGAGGGACGCCGGGAAGACCATTTTTCATAATCGTATTAATTAGTTCAACACTTTGGGTAGCTCCACGGCTAAAACCTGTAACATCTATCATTAGAATATGATCACCACCTTGCCACTGATTTGCAATATCTTGCAAAGCCTCATTAATACGAATCTGACCGCCACACCCAGTCAATCCACAGGCAAGCGCAGAGTACCAGCTTGTACCAACCCCCTCATAATATAGCGCCCCATCAGCAGTTGTACTCTGATACAGTTCACTCAAAATAGCTACATTGGTTTCCTCAGCTTTGGCTATATCTGTATATTTATTATTGCCAGTACCATCAATAAAAACACCGACATACTGCATCAACTCTTGTTGCTCTTCTTCTGACAATCCAGCCAGATACTCCCTTAGCATTGCCATAATTTCTGCATTGCTTGCAGCTCGTTTATCTGCACCAGGATCAAGCAATGTCTCAAGGCCATCAACTAAGTCATTGGCAATTATTTCAAGGTTTTCAGGCAACTGATGAAGCTGATCTTTAATTTCCTTGCGGCCTTCTTCACTCAGCAACCGGTGGTCCAGCGTCACAATCAAGGGGTCAGAGTTATTGATACATCGACTTCTTATACAATCAAGGGGCAGAGTCTGAGGGACCCCTTGATTGCCCCCTTGATTAACTCATCTTGATTGACTCAAAACCCGACAAACTGCCACAGCAGCAAACTAGCACTCAACAATAAAACTGCAAAGGTAAGCAGCATGCCAGTAACGCGAAAATTTAACTGCTCTTTTAGCTGGCTCACGCCCCAGGCATGCGATACTCGTGCGGCCAACAAGGTAATACCTAACCCATGCACCAACCAGGCAGCACTCCCCTGTTGCTCGATAAAAAACAACAAAAGCAATGTCAGTGGCACATACTCCACAAAATTAGCATGTACCCGAATGGCTCGGCTTAACTCACTGTGCTTTCCGTCTCCCAGCGCCACCTGAAAGCGCCTGCGCAAACGGATCACTCGAATGGCCAGCACAATGAACAGCAAGACCAGTAAAGCAGCATAGAAAGGTGTAATCATGAATAGAGCTTCCTTTTGTAATGAACGACAGCCGCAGAGATCGTGATCCGACAACAGGTGCTATGGTAGTCTACGACAAAATCTTTAGGTAATCACAAAGTCCGCATGAAAATTATCCACACCTCCGACTGGCACCTCGGCCAAAGCTTTTTCACCAAAAGCCGTAAAGCCGAGCATCAGGCCTTTTTGCACTGGCTGCTGGCACAGGCGAAGCAGCAGCAGGTCGATGCCATCCTGGTGGCCGGTGATGTGTTTGATACCGGCACCCCGCCCAGTTATGCCCGCGAGCTGTACAATGAATTTGTCGTGGCCTGCAACCGGCTGGGTGTCTGCCTGGTGGTGCTGGGCGGCAACCACGATTCGGTATCGGTATTGAATGAATCGCGCCAGTTGCTGGCTTGCCTCAACACCTATGTGGTGGCCAGTGTCACTGATGATCCCGAACAACAACTGCTGACCCTGCCAAAACGCGATGGCAGCCCTGGTGCCCTGCTGTGCGCCGTGCCTTTTGTCCGACCGCGCGATGTGCTGCAAAGCCGTGCCGGCGATAGTGGTCTGGCAAAACGCCAGGCATTGGGCGCAGCCATTTCGCAGCACTACCAACAGCTGTACCAGCTGGCCCTGAGCAAGCGTGAGGCGTTAGCACAGCAGCTGCCGATCGTGGCGACAGGCCATTTGAGTGCTTTGGGAGTCAGTCAGTCCGAGTCGGTGCGCGATATATACATAGGCACCTTGGATGGCTTTGCCGCCGATGCTTTTCCACCGGCCGATTACATTGCCCTTGGCCATATTCACCGGCCTCAAATCGTTGGCAAAAAGCCACATATTCGTTACAGCGGCTCGCCGATTGCGCTCAGTTTCGATGAGCTGGGTAGCAGCAAGCAGGTGCTGCTGGTGCAATTTTCCGATGACAAACTTGAGGATGTGATACCGCTTGAGGTACCACGCTTTCAGGCCATGGCTCTGCTAAAAGGCAATTTGAGCGAACTGGAGCAGCAACTTAGCCAGTACCCGGAGCAAGCAGAGCAGCCTACCTGGCTCAGCATTGAAGTCACATTGGATGATTACCTGCCCGATCTGCAGCAACGGATTCAGGCACTGTGCGACGGGAAAGCGGTGGACGTGCTGCAGCTGCGCCGGGCCCGCAGCAAACAGCGCCAGTCGCTGAGCCAGCAGCAACAGGAAACCCTGACCGAGCTGACTCCGCAGCAGGTGTTTGAACGCCGGCTGGCGCTGGAGCACTTCGACGATGAAAACACCAGTGCCCGTAAAACCCGGCTGGAGCAGCTGTTTACTCAGGTACTGAATGATGTTGCACAGGGAGATAGCGGGGAGAACCCGGCATGAAAATTCTGAGCCTGCAATTTGCCAACCTCAACTCCTTAAAAGGCCAGTGGCGGATTGATTTTACTAAGCCACCTTTTGCCGACAATGGCCTTTTCGCCATTACCGGGCCAACCGGTGCCGGCAAAACCACCATTTTAGATGCGATTTGCCTGGCGCTCTATCACCAAACGCCACGGCTAGGTCTTATCACCCAAAGCAGCAACGACATTATGACCCGCGGCTCTAGCAACTGCCTGGCCGAAGTGGAGTTTGAGGTTAAAGGCAAAATCTACCGCGCCCATTGGAGCATGCGCCGCGCCCGCGGCCAGGCCGATGGCAAGCTGCAACCGGCCGATGTGGAGCTGGCGGAAGTTTCAAGCGGCAAGGTACTGGCCAGTCAGCTAAAACAAAAAAACGAACAGATTGAACAACTGACCGGACTGGATTTTGCCCGTTTTACCCGCTCGATGATGTTGTCGCAAGGCCAGTTTGCCGCCTTTTTGCTGGCCAATGAAAGCGAGCGCGCCGAACTGCTGGAAGAGCTGACCGGCACCGAAATTTATGGCCAGATCTCGATGCTGGTGCACGAGCGTTTCAGCCAGGCCAAACAGCAACTGGACACCTTAAGCGCCAAAGCCGATGGCATGCAGCTGCTAACCGATGCCCAGCAAACCGAACTGAAAACGCAGCAACAGAGCCTGCAGCAACAACTGCAGCCATTGCGCCAGCAGCAAGACAGCCTTCGGGCTCAACTGGCCTGGCATAAGGCCTGCCAACAGGCACAACAGCAGCAACAAGCAGCCCGCGCCGCCTGGCAACAAGCCGAACAAGCGCAGCAGCAAGCTGCCCCGGCACTGCAGCGGCTGGCCGACAGTGAGCCAGCCGAGGCGTTGCGTGGTCTGTATCAGCGCTGGCAAGACAGCCAGCAGCATGCACAGCAGGCTGAAGAGCAGTTAAAAGAACGCCAACAGCAGCAGCCCGAGCAGGAAGCCCGGCTTAAAGCCGCAACCACCGAAATGCAGCAACAGCAGGCTGCACTGCAAGCGACCAAAAGCCAGCACAAAGCGCTGGAGCAGCTACTAAGCGAGCAGGTTGTGCCGCTGGATCTGAGCCTGAAACAACGGACCGCTCAGCAGCAACAGCAGCAGGCAGAGTACAGCAGCCAGCAGCAAAAGCTGCAGCAACTGGAGCAGCAGCTTAAGGATAAAGCCCAGCAGTTGACAGAACTGAGCAAAACCTTGCAGCAATTGAATAGCTACCTGCAGGAGCACCAGGCCGATGCCCAGCTTGGCCGTGAACTAGGCCGCTTGCAACAGCTGCATCGAAGCTGCCTGCAACTGCAGCAACGACTGAGCGAAAAGCAGCAACAGCGGACGGACTGCAAACAGCAACTGGCCGGCAGCAGCGCCAAAGCAGCGGAACTAAGCAACCACTGCCAGGCATTGGAAAAACAGCTGCAACCGGCGCAGCAACAAGTCGCAGAGACACAGCAATTGCTGCAAGAAGTTGGGCAAGGCCGTCCACTGGAGCAGGACGAAGCCGCACGGGATGCCATCAACCAACAGTTGCCCCACTGGCATGCCTTGCAGCAAGTGCAAAAGCATTACCAACAAAACGCCGCCCAGCAGCAGGAAAAGCAGCTGAAGTTGCAGCAAGTGAGCCAAAACCTGCAAGCATTGCAGCAGCAACACCAAAACCTGACAACACAATACCGCCAGCAGCGCCAACTGAGCGAGGCCCTGAGCAAGCTGGTGACGCAAGATGAGCAACTGGCGCAGTACCGCTCAGAGCTTGCCCCCGGCAGCCCCTGCCCGCTCTGTGGCAGCGAGCAGCACCCGGCACTGGATGGGCATGCGTACAACCCGGCGGAGCACCTTCAGCAGCGCGATCAGGCTTTATCTGAACTCAAAGCTCTGGAAGAGCAAGGCAAACAACTGCGGGCGGAGCTGGATAGCTGCCAGCGCCATCAGGCTGAGCTTCAGACGGCCAACGAGCAACTGGTCACTGAGCAACAGCAGCTGCAGCAGGAGTGGCAACAGTGCCTGGCCAGGCAGACCGCCGTACCAACAAGCACGGCGATTGACGACGGCACAGCGCTAAGCGCTCTTTTGACCAGCCAGCAGGCAGAGATCGAGCAGCTAAGCGCCCGTATTCAGCAGCTGCGCGCACTGAACCAGCAATGGCAGCAGCAACAGCAACACTGCCAACAACTGGAGCACCAGCTGCAGCAAGCCAGGCAGCAACACCTGGCGTGCCATGAACAGCAGACACAACAACAAGAGCGCCTGAGTACCGAGCAAACAGCACGAAGTAAGCTGGAACAAGAGCTAAGCGCCGAGTGGCAACACATCAGCCAACTGCTGCAGGCTCAGCAGCAAAGCATGCCAGCGCCAGCTGATTTTGCCGACTTCCTTGTTAAGAAACAGCAGGATGCCGAGCTGTGGCAACACAAACAACAACAGCTGCACGATTTAAAACCGCAGCTAGAGCGCCAGCAAAGCGAGACCCAGTATTTGCAGCAACAGCAGCAGGAGCTGACGGAGTGGCTGCAAAGCCGCAGCGCTTCCCTAAAAGCAAGTGACGCAGAGCTCGGCCAATTACAAAAGCAACGGCAGCAGCTGTTTGCCGATAAGGATCCCGCTGTCGAGCGCCAGCAAAGCATGCAGCGGTTGGAGCATGCTGAGCACCAGCTGCAGCAGGCTGAGCTGCAACGTCAGCAGCAACAACAGGCCTGGGATCAGCTAAGCGCCAGCATCCAAAGCCTGCAACAGAGCCAACAGCAATGGCAAGAGCGCAGCCAGCAGCAGCGCCAGGCGTTTGAGCAGGCCTTGCAGGCTTCAATTTTTGTCGACGAGCAAAGCTTCCTACGCGCCCTGCTCACCCCTGAAGATAAGCAACAACTGCAGCAACTGCGTGAGCAATTGCTGCAGCAAAAGCAACAGGCAGAATTTGCCAGGCAGCAGCTCGATCGCCAGTGGCAGCAATTGCAGGATGACGCCCATGCCAGCCAGTATGTCCAAGCCGATGCCAGCGTCACCGAGCAGCAGCTCGATAGCCTGCACCAGCAACTGGATGCCCTGAACCAGCAGCTTGGCAGCATCAGCAGTCAATTGCAGCAGGATGAGCGGCTTCGCACCGAGCAGCAGCAGTTGCTGTCAGACATCCGCACCAAGCGCGAGCAGCTGGACGATCTCAGCTATTTGCATGGGCTGATTGGCTCACGCGATGGTGCCAAATTCCGCAAGTTCGCCCAGGGGTTAACGCTGGATCATTTGATCTATCTGGCCAATCAGCAACTGCAGCGATTGCATGGCCGCTATCAGTTGCAGCGCAAAGCCGGCGAAGGGCTGGAGCTGAGCGTACTGGATACCTGGCAAGGCGATGCGGTGCGCGATACCCGCACCTTATCTGGCGGCGAAAGCTTTCTGGTCAGTCTGGCACTGGCGCTGGCGCTGTCGGATCTGGTCAGCCATAAAACCAGCATCGACTCGCTGTTTTTGGATGAGGGTTTTGGCACTTTGGACAGCGAAACGCTGGATATTGCGCTGGATGCGCTGGATAACCTCAATGCCAGCGGCAAGATGATTGGGGTGATTAGTCATATTGAAGCGATGAAAGAGCGCATCCCCACCCAGCTGGTGGTGACGCGTAAAAGTGGCCTGGGTGAAAGCCGGCTGGCCAGCCGCTATGCAGTGGCAGCAGCTGATTAGAGCGCGATGTTTTAGACTCCAGGTGCCTTAGAGTCCGCCGGCACTGATGCAGCCTCCGGTTTCAGATCGGCCTTTTGCGCGGCAGCTTGCACTTGCGCAGCCACCAAGCGCTCGCCGGCCAAACGGGCGCCAAAACGGCGCAGGTGTTCAAAGCCAAACAGGCAAATCGCCACTGCCAGCAAAGCTACAGCCATGCCACCGAAACCCAGCACGCTTTGCTCGGAATAGAGGGTCCAGACAAACTGACCAACACAAAGGGTGGATACCACCAGCAAGGTCGGCTTGCGGCCAATTTTCGCCACAATATAGACACCGAGCGGTGCCCCCAAGGCGACCACGGGAGCTGCAGCCAGCCAGTTTTCAAACACGCCGGGCGCAAGGCCAGGGCCAAGCGTTACTTTAATAAGCACGCCAAGCACCGAGGCAAAGGCCATAATCACCACCGAAGTAGGAATAGCGATTTTCAGATCGGCCCGGCTGATCAGCACCAAAGCGGTATAGAGCACCATATCAATGCCGACACCAGTGACTGAGACCACCAAAGCCCCCGCCAGTACCCCGATATTCAGCCCGAGCCGAAAGTCCCAGCGCTCGTCAAATTCGGTCATACCGCTATGGCTGGCAATTTCCTGCAAGCGCCACAGGTGCAGCACACCAAAACTGGCCCACACCACCGCAAACAGCAGTTTGATCCACAGTTCCGGCACCAGAGGTGCTAACAGAAAGATACCCAGCGGCAAGCCCAACAAACAACCCAGCATGGCACCTTTCAGCATAGCCCAGGCGATGGGCTGGCGCCTGGCCAGAATGAAAATACTGGCACTGACCATACCAATGGATTGAATGGCAAAACTAAAATCACGCCCCAGGCTCGCCGGTAGCTCAAACAACAGCACCAACACCGGAAAGCCGACGGTACCACCGCCCATCGGGGTGGAACCGGCTGCGTAGCTGCCAATCGCCATCGCCAGCGCCATTGGCCAGTGCTCCAGCGCCACCGGCCAAAGCCCCCGTCCCAGCACCAAATAGAGCCAGCCGCTGAAAAATAGCACCAGCCAAAGCAACCAGATCCAGAGTCGGGGTTTAGAGGATACTGGCATGGTCATAGGAATAGCTACCTGAGTGCGAACAAAAGATAACCATCATAGTTTAGCCAGGCGCAACTGGCAATCCTGGCTTGTTTGCCAGCCTATCCATCGCTATTTTCAGGCGGGAAGCTGCTTTGCCACACCATGGGATTGCTGTTGTTGATGCTTGATAAGCGGCTTTGGCTGAAAGAGTTTTTGCCGGTTCCAATAGGCCTGGCTGTTAGGCCTGGCAAATAAATAGCCTTGCATGCGTTCGCAGCCTAATCGCAGTAAAAAACGACGCTGCTGATCCGTTTCCACCCCCTCTACCACCAGTTTCAACTCCAGAGCCTTTGCCAGTTGAATGGTGGTTTGCAGCACTTTAACTTGCAGGGCATCATCCGGGACACCGGTTAAGAAACTTCGGTCCAGTTTCAGGGTGGTTGCAGGTAGTTTTGTTAATAAACTTAATGAGGCCTGGCCGGTGCCAAAGTCATCAATCGCCAGGTTAAAACCCAACTTCTTCAGGACACTTAGCTTTTCAAACATCAACTGGCTCTGAATAATGATGCTGGTCTCCGTTAACTCCAGCTCCAGCACATCCACCAGCCATGGCTGATGTGTCGCCAGCGACACCAGTTCAGCAAAAAACAGTGCATCAATAATGTCGGGGCCGGCCAGATTAATGGATAACTCAAATGTGAGCCCTTTGTCACGCCATTGCGTCAGGATCCTGACAGCTTCATTCAGGACAAAGCTCGACAAAGGCACAATAAAACCATATTGCTCCGCCAACTGAGCTACCCGCTGCGCTGGCACAAACTGACCCGGCGCGCGCTCCCAGCGTAACAAGGCTTCAAAGCTGTATACCTGCCCAGCGGCATTGACTTTGGGTTGGAGCCACAAGCACAGCTCATGGGCACTCAAGGCAGCTTTTAGCTCATCCACCAACTGCAGCTCTGCTTTACGCTCTGCGAATGCAACAGGGTTAAATAATGCGACCGGGTTGGTGTGATAATCAGCAAACTCTAAGGCTGATTCACATTGTTCAATGTACTGCTCTATGCAGTTGGATGATGCTGGTGTCACTGTAACACCAAACTCATAAGCCAGGTTTAAGTGCACCTTTTTAACCGGCAAAGCCGTTGGCAGCTGCTGATACAAGCTCTTAGCATAGGCAGCGACATCAGCACCTGGCGGCAAAGGGCTCCATAAAATAAACTTGACCCCCCTGATTCGTCCAATCAGCACTTTGGCAGGTAAAACGGCCCTGGCTTTTTTCGCAAACGCTAAAAGCAAAGCATCCCCGGCACTGTAACCATGTGATTGATTAAACTGTTTGATATTGCAAATCCGCACAATGATCAACACCCCGGACAATCGTTCCGGCTGTTGCTGAAGATGTTTGCTAATTAAGCGGCTATAAAAGCTTAAATTGGGTAAATGGGTCAGTGCATCGTAACTAAGAGAACGCTTTTGCTGCTGCTCATTGCTTGAGATACGATGATTTAACTCGCGCAGCACAGAAATATCTTCCAACTGAAAAATAAGGTGCTTTTTCTCTGTCGTCGCAAGATGCTTCAGGACTATCGAGCTTTGATCAGAAGTCAGGCACTCACAATCCTGAGTCAACCAGAAATCCTGACCAGAGCCATCTTTGTCTTTTGGTGTTAGCACCATAGACAAGTTCATGTCGCTACCATGCTCCAGCTTTAGCAAGCGCTGTGCTTTCGTATTTGCTTTTAAAATAGTGCCATGCTGATCAGTTAATACCGTGGCAAGATGACTGTTTTCAAACACCTCTTCATACAGCTGATTGCTGTGCGTCACTTGCTCGTTCAGAGCCCGTAGTTGGTGGGTATTGCGCTTTAAAGTGGAAAAAACCCGCAAAATCGATAGTGGGATACACAGATTAAAAAACAAAAACAACAAGGTATGGATGTAATGGTGGGTATCAGGTAATTCAATCGAGAGGCTTACAATAGTGATCGGTGTTGGCCAGAACAATAAAAAGGCATAGGGAATAAAGTTTACCAGCATGATGATGATGGTAACCCGGAGAGGGAAAAGCATCAGGCTGATTAAAGGCGCTGCGTAGACAAACAAAAGACCAAGCTTGGATAGCTCAAAATCCTGGACAAACAACACAATACACAAGCCGGCGCCAAATACAGCCACCATCAGCATAATACTGCTGATCAATTGATAACGCAGCGAGAATAGCAACGAAATTAAAAGTGCAGAGTAGAATGCTAATGTAATGGCAATAATATGATAGGCGCCCATAGCATAGGCTTTCAGACTGCTGTGTAAAACAATCCCCCCAACCAATAATACACCCGTCAAGATGATAATTCGTAATACACTGAGGCGTACTGCTTGTATTGAGTGGGAGTTCAAATCTTGCTCTGTTAATAAACAAAAACGCTTCAGACGCTCCAATGCAACACCTCAACCATCATTAAAAACCATCACTCCTGTATCTAACTTATTCAATAACAAGCAATAAAAAATAATACAGTCGTTTAAAACACCACTAACAATACGCCGTAAAGCCTTAGCCTAAAGACAGCTTACCCAGCTGTTTCAAATTTAACAACACATTATTTGTCTATTCACGCCAAACAATGTGCTTAGGCATGAAAAAGTCACTGACCATGCGATTTACAAGCTTGGCTCGGCGTCATTTTATCCTATAATAACCCTATCTATCGGCTTAACCATACCCAATATAGCTTGTTGTAGCAGCCACCATGATGTCGCAGAGCTGCAAAACAACAAGCCAAGACCATCCGGGGGTCTGCCATTTTTATCAACCAACGTCAGGTACCAGATGCAGCGGCAGTATTACCGGATCGGCTGAGATCTCAGCGATGACGCGCATCCTGCCTTTCCTCGCCGTGCTTTTGCTTAGCTTACCGGCTGCAGCTGATAGCTTGCGGGCTCTGATCAGTGAAACCAATACACCGCCATTCATTATTTATAGCCATGAGGCCACTAAAACCGGCCTGGTGATTGATATCAGTAATGAAGTGGCACATCAGTTGGGCTTGGAAATTGAGTACCTTAGCATCCCAAGAGCCAGAACCGAACAGTGGATCCAGACCGGCCAAGCCGATCTATGGTGTTTCACCAGCCCCAAATGGGTCCGTGAACCTGAAACCATGCTCTGGTCTGAACCCTTGTATACCACGGTTGACTTACTAATACGTAAAGCATCCACAGCACCCTTTCGTCAGTTGGCTGATTTGTATCTTAAAAAAATAGGCACCTCCAGAGGTTTTCACTACCCGGAGCTGGAAGCGTTATTCGCCACAGCCGGTGCCAGCAGAGATGATGCCCTGAGCCTGAAAGAGAATTTGCAGCGGCTGCAGCTGGATCGGGTGGACGTGGTAATTGCCGATGACTTTTCTTACAACTACTACATGAATGCCAATAAAGATTCTGCAGAGACCCAGGCACTGGCAGCTGACCAGATCTGGTCTTATGCCCAACCCAGCTATTGTGCCATCAGCAACACCAATCCACTCAAAGCCGAAGCCATCCGCCGGGTATTAGCCGACATTCATGCGAATGGCAGCATTGAGCGTTGGTTACGCCACTATTTTTGACTTTAGTTCCTCATACTGGCACCGTTGAAAGCGAACCGATCAGCGGTTATGGTCTTTTGCTCCAGCTTTGCATTTACTGCCAGGCTAAAGGTAGTCCAGTCATTCTCCAGCTTTACAGAGGTTTTCAGCATGTCGGATTATATTATCGCCATCGACCAGGGCACAACGTCTAGCCGGGCTGTGCTGTACAACCGTCAGTTGCGCCCACTGGCCAGTTGCAGCGAAGCGTTGCCGCTAAAGTATCCCCACACGGGCTGGGTAGAGCAGGATCCGGAGGCAATCTGGCAAAGCGTGCTCCATTGCATTCGACAGCTGCTGCAACAAAACGACATTCTGCCCGAGCAGGTCGCAGGCCTGGCCTTGACCAACCAGCGGGAAACTACCTTGCTGTGGGAGAAAGCCAGTGGCAAAACACTGTACCCGGCGATTGTCTGGCAAGACAGACGCACCGCGGATCGATGTCAGGCACTAAAGCAACAGCATGAAACCAGCATTCGCGCTAAAACCGGCTTGCTGGCCGATCCCTACTTCTCGGCCAGCAAACTGCAATGGCTGCTGCAGCAGATCCCCGGCGCACAGCAGCGCGCGGAGTCCGGTGAACTCTGCTTTGGCACAGTAGACAGCTTTTTGCTGTGGCGTTTAACAGCTGGCACAGTGCATGCTACCGATGCCAGCAATGCCAGCCGCACCCTGCTGTTTAATATTCATCAGCAATGCTGGGATCCGGATCTGCTGACTCTTTTTCAGATCCCAGCTCCCCTCTTACCCGAAGTCCGTGACAGTGCTGCCGACTTTGGCCATTGCAGTACCGGGCTGTTTGGCCATCCGATCCCCATCGTCAGCCTGCTGGGCGATCAGCAAGCCGCCTTGCTGGGCCAGGCCTGCGTCACCTCTGGCATGGGAAAAAGCACCTACGGTACCGGTTGCTTTGTGATGGTCAATACCGGCGCCCAGGCACTGTGCAGCCAACACCAGCTACTAAGTACCGTCGCCTGGCGTATTCGGGGCGACACTTGCTACGCACTGGAAGGCAGTATTTTTATGGCCGGCGCTACTGTGCAGTGGCTGCGCGATAAATTGGGCATCATTCAGCAAGCCAGCGATACTGAAGCATTGGCCGAGGGGGTCGACTACCAGCAAACCGAACTGCTGATCCCAGCCTTTACCGGCCTGGGTGCCCCCTACTGGCAGCCAGAAGTGAAGGCTGCCATCTTTGGACTGACCCGAAACAGCGGCAAAGCCGAGCTGTGCGCAGCCGCTTTGCGCAGTGTGGCCTACCAAACACAGGATTTATTGCTGGCAATGGCCGAAGATGGCATCCGGATTGCTGATTTACGGGTCGATGGCGGTATGACCGTGAACCACTGTTTTTTGCAGTCCCTGGCCGATCTGACACAACAGACCATCACCCCAAGCCAACACAGTGATGCCACTGCGTTTGGCACCGCATTTCTAGCGGCCTGGCAGCTGGGTTGGTACCCACAGCTCAGTGACGTTACCCTCTTGTGGCAAGGCTCGGCACAGTTCACCCCCAAACTAAGCAAAGTACAACAACAAAGCTGCTACCATTACTGGCGCACCAGCATTGCCCGCCTGTTGGTCAGTTGAGACTTGAAATCATGCCCAGCAACCCTAATGTACCGCATCTGTACCAAACCAATGAAACCAAGGCGTGCTGGCATGACCAACGACATTTGTTACCGCTTTCCAAACACTCAAATCGCCTCACGCTTTTTGCATGGACTGAAGCACTGGCCAGTGGCCGATGTTGCCACCCGGCTGCTGGATGGCGGCCTGGTGGTGCAGGTTCGCTATCAATTTGACGATCAGGGCTTTGATTACACCCTGGCAGAGCTGGATGAGCTGGCAGCCAAACATGGTGGCAGCGAAACTAGCTGAGTCCGAAGTAACCGCCTCCTTGCATTGACCCCGTACTTAGCTGCTTCTGCCTTTGCAAACACATAGTGTTACTAGCTTGAAAGGTTTATCATACCGCATCAATTGCTGCCACCTATGCCAATCACAAAGGCCGCTCCAGGGGAAATTATGATTTTAAAAAAAATGGAGTATCACCATGCAAACTATCCTGATTGTTGGAGGCGGCGCCGGCGGGCTTGAATTAGCAACCAAGCTGGGAAAAACACTGGGGAAATCCGGCAAAGCACGGATCACCCTGGTGGATAAAAACACCAGCCATATCTGGAAACCTCTGCTGCATGAAGTGGCCAGCGGTTCGCTGGATACCGACACCGACGGCGTGATCTACAGTGCCCACGCTGCCAGGCATCATTACCACTTCCAGCATGGCGAATTGATTGGCTTAGATGCCGGGCAAAAACACATTCGACTTGCGGCTATCTATACCGATGAAGGGGAGTTACTGGTTGCCGAACGATCCCTCCCCTACGATACCCTGGTGCTGGCGATTGGCAGTGTTAGCAATGATTTCAAGACCCCGGGTGTAAGCCAGCACTGTTACTTCCTTGATTCCGCCCCGCAAGCGTTACGCTTTCACCGGGCTTTAATGAACAACTTTGTCCGTTTCAGTCAACAAAATGATGACCGGGCACTGAATATCGCCATTGTCGGCGGCGGGGCTACCGGGGTCGAATTGGCCGCCGAGCTGTATCATGTGGCCGCCCTGGCCAAGCGCTATGGTTTATCCGGTATGAGCGCCCAAAAGTTGAAAATTCATCTGCTGGAGGCAGGTCCCAGCATTCTGCCTGCACTGCCCAAGCGTATCGCCGATGCAGTCCGCAAAGAGCTCAGTTTGCTTGGGGTGGAAGTACTGGAAAACACCAAAGTCAGCGCAGCCACTGCCGAAGGCTTTATCACGGCCGATGATCAACTACTTAGCGCCGAAATGATGGTGTGGGCGGCTGGGGTCAAGGTGCCGGATTTCATTGCCCGACTTGGCATCTTTAAGCTGAACCGCTTGCAGCAAATTCTGGTCACGCCGGAATTGAAGGCCAAAGGACAGGAAGCCATTTATGTCCTTGGTGATTGTTGCGGTTTCCAACAACAGGATGGCAGATGGGTGCCTCCGCGCGCTCAATCAGCTCATCAAATGGCCAGCCTGGTGGGGCAGAATATTGTGCGACAACGCCGGCAAAAGCCGCTCAAAGCTTTTGTCTATAAAGATCACGGTTCACTGGTCAATTTAAGCCGCTACAGTACCGTCGGCAACCTGATGGGCAACCTGACCGGCAACAGCATGTTTATTGAAGGCAAGCTGGCGCGCTTTGTTTATATCTCCCTGTATCGCATGCACCAAATTGCCATTCATGGCTGGTGGAAAGGTATGCTGCTGGTACTGGTGGAAAAAATGAACCGGGCTGTGCGGCCTAAACTCAAACTGCATTAAGCCTGCATCCTCAAATCACCCGCAGTAACTGCGCTTTAGCAGAGTTACTGCGGCCTGGTTTGCTCTGTTTTATCAATCTCACCGCATCGTTTGGTCACTTTAAAGACATAATAAATCTAAATAAAGGTCATCACTTCCTTGCTTAGCGTTGAATTTTGCCCCGCCAAAATATAGAATGGCTAATGATAATCATTTTTATTAGCAATACTAACCATGGAGCTGCAGCTTGCGCAATCATCATCGCCATTTCGATTACAACCTATCCCATTCTATAACGCACAAAATAAACAGCGATGGATCTAACCAAAACCTATCCAGTAAAGTTGCTGTATTGTCATTTAGCCTGACAGTTGGCCTGACCTGCTTACCAGGCATTTTGATGGCCTCACAGATGGCTACCACCGAAAGTGCTCAGCAAACCGAATTTTTGGTCGAAACTATCCATGTAACTGGACAGACACTTCAGCAAGGTACACCAACCCGCTTACCCCTGACAGCGCGGGAGATTCCTCAGTCAATCAGTGAAATATCGACTGAACTGATGAATGCAGCTAATATGCTTAATATCAATGATGTGATGATGAACATACCAGGCGTTAACGTCACCTTATACGACAGCCAACGCCCACTCTACTTTGCCCGTGGCTTTCAAATTACTGATTTTCAGGTCGACCACATTCCGACTTACAGTGGAAGTACAAATCAGGAATATGACACCGCTTTGTATGAGCGCATTGAAGTTATCCGCGGAGCCAATGGTCTATTTTCTGGTGTCGGCTCCCCATCAGCCACCGTCAATCTGCTGCGCAAAAGGCCGGGTTACGAACCAAGAGCCTCTCTTTCGGCGAGTCTTGGTTCCTGGCAAATGCGGCGCGCTGTAGCCGATGTTTCCACCCCACTGAATAACAGTGGCACTGTCCGGAGCCGTTTTGTCCTGGCTGGACTCGACACCAACAATTATCTTGATCGCTATCAGGAAAAGAAACTGGCTGGTCTGATTATAACCGAAGCAGACATAAGCGATCGCACCACTCTCACTCTGGGAGTGCAAGGACAGGATAATAAACCCGAAGGATCCACCTGGGGCTCGATTCCCATTTTTGCAACCGATGGCAGTCTGGCAAAGCTTCCAGTATCAACCAGCTATGCCCCAGACTGGACACACTGGCAACGCCAGACCTATAGCCTGTTCACCGATTTAAGCCATGATTTTGACAATAATTGGCGCCTCAAGGCTGCTGTCAATCGAACCCAAGGTGATGTATCAAGCCTGCGTGTTTATGCGACCGGTTTTCCGGATAAAGCCACTGGTAACGGTTTAACATTGCTGGCCAGTGTAGGGGCGGCTGAAGATAGCAGAACCAGCCTCGATTTGTATCTGACCGGTAGTTATCTGGCATTTGGCCAGGAGCATGATTTAATCGCTGGTCTGACGCTGTCAGAGCTGGAAGCCAGAACAGATATTTTCAGCTCTATTGCAGATTGGTCATACCAGGTGCCAGATGCCTGGAACTATGATGGTTCAGCGCCAATGCCGGAATACAGTAACACTGGAGCCTATCGCCAGGCCAATACCAAACAACGAGGATTCTATCTTGCCAACCGCTTCAGGTTGCATGAAAACTGGTCACTGGTAGCAGGTGCCCGAATCAGCAGCTGGCAAACCGCCACTGAAAACTTCGATGCAGAGGGTCAATACACCTCCACCACCGGTGCCTATAAAGTCAGTGACGAACTAACTCCTTATGTCGGCTTAATTTGGGATCTGTCGCAACAACATAGTCTGTATCTTAGTTATACCGATATTTTTAATCCCCAGAATTACAAAGATAAAAACAACAACTTACTGGCGCCAGTCGTAGGCAAAAATATAGAGTTCGGTATAAAAAGTAGTGTATTTGATGGACGCCTGGCTTTGAATGCTGCGCTGTTCAACACCCGTCAAGACAACTATGCAGTGCGGGACTTTAGTCAGCCAGACAACAGCCTGCCAGATGGCAGCTCAGCATTCCTCGGAGTGAATGGCACTGAAAGCAAAGGATTTGAGATCAGTTCCAGCGGCCGCCTTATGGCTGGCTGGATGCTGAATGCTGGTTATACCTATGTTGATACCAAGCGACACGGCAATGACCAGATCTGGACAAACTTACCCAAACACTCTGCGCAGTTATCTAGCCACTACCAGTTCAGCGGAGCCCTGGCGAACCTGATGCTGGGCGGAGGCTTTAACTGGCAAGGGGAAACCGTCGGTTATGGAGTCAAGCATCCGATAGAAACGGCTGGTGTTACTTTCCGGCAAAAAGCATATGTGCTGACCAATCTGTATGCCAGTTGGCAACTTACCGACCGCATAGGCAGTACTTTTAGTGTGACCAACCTATTCGACAAAGTGTACTGGACCAACATCGATTTTGCCAACTATGGCAAACCCCGGCAACTGACGCTCAGTGTCCGCTGGCAGTATTAACATTTAGAATGCCCTGATGCTACCTGACTCTGGAGCCCGCTACCAAGCTGACCAGAGCCAGGTAATATCACAACAGATGGAATAGAGCGTACCGTGAAATCAAGATTTATCGATAGCATGAACTGGCTGCACACCTGGGCTGGCTTAGTGGTAGGCTGGGTGTTGTTTGCCGTATTTTTAACCGGTACATTGGCCTATTTCCAACACGAAATCAGCCGCTGGATGCAACCTGAGCTGCCTGAGACTGCCAGTTCAGAGCAGGCTATCCTTCATGCTCAGCAGTACCTGGAGCAATATGCAAGTGACGCTGAACGCTGGACCATAGTCCTGCCTGGCGAACGTGGCATGACCACCAACTTATTCTGGCAGCCTGCACCGGTCATCAACGACGGCGATCAGCCCCGCCCACGCTTCCAACAAATTAGCCTGGATGGAACAGGTCAGCCTGCGGTATCTAGAGATAGTCGTGGTGGGCAGTTTTTCTATCGTTTTCATTTTGATCTACATTATATCCCAGTAATCTGGGCTCGTTGGATTGTGGGGTTTTGTAGCATCTTGATGTTACTGGCATTGATTTCTGGTGTCGTGATCCACAAAAAAATCTTCAAAGACTTCTTTACCCTGCAATGGTCAAAAGGGCATAAAAGCTGGCTGGATGCCCATACTTTAACTTCAGTACTGGCTCTGCCTTTTCATTTGATGATTACCTATACCGGGCTCGTCACCCTGATGTTTTTGTACATGTCACTGGCTATATCCGCCAATTACGACAACAGACAAGCCTTTTTTAATGAACTGGGCCGCAGCAGTGAGGTTGTTGCCAGTGGTATCGCGAGCCCTTTGCAACCACTCGGCACTATTCTGGACGATGCCAGAAACCAATTGGGTGGCGCAAACATCAGCTTTATCAATGTTATTCAGCCGGCTGATCAAGCCTCGGTGGTGGAGCTGAGGGAATCCCCAACAGCCAGCTTGACCGCTGGTAGTCGACTGCTGCGCTACTCTGGAAGTACAGCAGAACAATTGCCCAACCAAACCACACCTTCTGCACCTGAAAAGGTTCGCCAGACGCTTATCAATTTGCATGCTGGTCGTTTTGCCGAACCTATGCTGCGCTGGCTCTACTTTCTTTCAGGCTTAGCCGGTACAGCGATGATCGGCAGCGGACTAGTGCTCTGGTCTGCCCGCCGCAGCGCAAAAGCAGCCAGCAACACTTTTGGTCAGCAGTTGGTGCATAGCCTGAATGGTGCGACCTTGCTAGGCCTGCCATTGGCTATAGCTTTATATTTCTGGGCAAACCGCCTGCTGCCTCTGCAATGGGAGAATCGGGCAGAAACAGAAATCAAAGTGTTTTTTGCCGGTTGGCTACTGATGTTAATTTACAGTCTGGTGCGTGATGCAAAATATCTCTGGCGGGAAGGTCTCATCATTCTTGCCAGCGCATTTCTGCTATTACCAGGCCTCAACCTGCTGACCAGTCAACACCACCTTGGCAATAGTTTGCTATCGGGCCAGAGAGTCTTTGCCGCCGTTGATCTTTGCTTCCTGTTAACCGGTATACTTTGCTTGCTAAGTGCCGGAGTATTGTACCATCGTCGGCAAACAGTACCCATGGCAGCCTCTGTAATTCAAAGGGGGAAAGCATGATAGCCACAGACCATACAAAGACTGCAAAGGCGGCCAGAAAATCCAGCAGCAAGTTCTCCTTTACGACCATACTTTCTTTAATCTGGCGCCTGTTGCTGGCAAGCCTTGGCGGTTACCTCTGCACCATCGCCGTCATTAGCCTGTGCGCCCGCCTTGGCCAGCTATGGTTGGGATGGACATTTAGCAACAGCTTAATGGGCGCTATACTGCTTAGCTTTTTGCTCTATAGCCTGCTGATAATAGCGGTGATCGCCAGCCGTAAGTTGTTGAGTACCAGCATCTGGCTAGTACTCCTGACAGCGACTTGCTTCGTGCTGAATTATTGGCTGCAAGGAGGCAATGCATGATGTTCAATACGCTGGTGTTTGCTCTGATACTCTGGTCATTCGTTCTACTGGCCCAAGCCATGGCAAGGCATGGCAAACAAATCTGGGGAAAGGCCCTGTCAGCAAGCGCTGAAAAGCGCAGCCGGCAAGCTGGGGCCGGACTATTGCTGCTGAGTTTTACGTTGCTGTTCTTCTGGCTGGACTTTGCCACTGCCCTACTGCTCTGGCTCGGCTATTGCACTGTCGCAGCCTTGATTATTGCTTTATTGCTAAGTTATCAGCCAGCATGGCTGAGGTGGAAACGAATGTAATCAGTACAAAGCTTGTGGGGTTCACCTGCAAGTATTTTACGGCTACCATGTTGCGGCCGCAACGCTGCTCATAGTTACCGCAGCGGCAATGACCAGCTTGAAAAATCAAATTCACTCAGACACCTTATTTTGGCATCGGCAATGGCAAATTTTTCATGCTGCCATTCTTCGGCTGCCGGAATCGCGATCACGGTCATACCCGCGGCTTTGGCCGCACTGATACCGGTATAAGAGTCTTCAAATACCAGGCAGTCGGCGGGAGCTACCTCCAGTTTACTGGCAGCCAGCAAGTAAATATCCGGGGCTGGCTTGCCTTGTGCCACCATCTCGACACAACAGTGTGCAGCAAAATAATGCCGAATGGCTAAAGTATCGAGGGTGGTATCCATCAGGTACTGCGATGAATTGGTAGCCAGCGCCGTCGGCAACTGTTGCTGTTGTAATTGCTGCAATAATCGCAGCACCCCTTTCTTGGCCTCGCCCCGGCTGGCTATGGATTGCGCCACCTGGGAAATCACTGCCGCTTCAGTATCGGCCAGGCTTACACCTTGCCAGGGCGATTGCTGGTACCAGTATTCGGTAACAGCCCGGGTAGTCATGCCCGCAGTTTGTTTGGTTTGATGCGGTTGCAATGTTACGCCAAGGCGGCCAAACACATCCAGCTCGGCCTGTTGCCACATAGGCTCGGAGTCTATCAGTACTCCATCCATATCAAAAATTACTGCTTTTACCACTGTGCTCTCCTGCTAAAAACTGCACGCCAGAAACCAACGCATGCAACAGCCATTTTACAACGCATGCCGCCATAATCACAGCTTGCCTGTGCTGCCAGTTAGCTGCGGCAAACTCCCCACGAACCACCCAAGCTGATGCATCAGAGTTATGCGCCAGCACATAGTTCAAGCAAACGCATGCATAAACAGCCAAGTTAAAATGACAATGTAAGCGCTTCCAAATCATTTAATTAATCACCCACTCCACAGACAATGGCCCCGCTCCAAATTGCACAATAAAAAATCAAAACCACCACCCAAAGGACGTTGGGAAAGCCAAAAAATAAATCACTTCTAATTGATAAATAAAGACTTTTAAATATATCGCTTATAAATTAATCTTTTTGTATTGACGACTGAAAAAAAATCACCTAACTTTATGAAAGCGCTTACAGTTGAGTCTTGAAGTATTGGCCACCTGTCTGGCGACTACTTTATTAAAAACAAGAACCAAATATTGTCGACAGGGAATTAACATGAAACCGCACACTTTTAGAAAGACCAGACTGGCTACCAGCTTATCTTTAATTCTGGGTATGGGCGTCTCACTACCCAGCCTGGCTCAGGATGCCCTGGCTGCAGAGCCAGCTACAGATATCGAGGTGATTGCCGTAACAGGTATTCGTGGCAGCTTAACCAACTCTATGGCCGTTAAACGCAGTTCAACCGGTATCGTTGATGCCATTTCAGCAGAAGATATCGGTAAATTTCCCGACACCAATCTGGCAGAATCGCTGCAACGGATCAGTGGCGTGTCCATCGATCGCGTCAATGGCGAAGGCAGCAAAGTGTCTGTTCGGGGCTTTGGCGCCGACTACAATCTGGTCACACTCAATGGCCGACAAATGCCGGTCACAACCGGCTCACGGTCATTCGACTTTGCCAACATCGCCTCAGATTTAATCAGCGGGGCTGAAGTCCATAAAACCAGTTTCGCTTCCAACCCAACAGGTGGTATTGGTTCCACCATTGATATTCAAACATTGCGGCCACTGTCGGCCGGTGGTGACAGAGCTCTGCTGAGTATTGCCGGTGTGCATGACACCTCATCAGAACGAGGCTCATCGATCACACCAGAGCTTTCGGGCATTTATTCAACAACCTTTGATAATAATAAGTTTGGTGTGTTGATTGCAGCCAGCTATCAGGAGCGTGACAGTGGCAGTCAACAAGCCAACGTGGGTACCGGCTGGCGTAGCTTTCCCGGGATCACCGACAATGATTGGTCAGGCGATAATGCCGACTGGGGGGGCGTGCCACAGCAAAACCAGGTGAACCGTCCGGGCCCGAATGATGTGTATTCAGTACCACAAACCACCATATACAAATTTGAAGAACAGCAGCGGGTACGTACCAATGGTCAGTTAGTGCTGCAATATGCGCCGACCGATACCCTCAAAACAACGTTGGATTACACCTATATGCGCAATGACATCGACACGCAATACAACGACGTGTCGGCGTGGTTTACCTTTGCCCCATCACAAAACGTCTGGACTGACGGGCCAGTTGCATCACCACTGATTTACTCTGAAACCTATGATACGGCAGCAGACCTGTCGATGGCCGCAGGCGATTATGGCGTGCGTAACCAAAGTGGCTCGCTGGGTCTTAACATCGAATGGCAAGCCAGCAATGCGCTGAAACTGACCTTTGATGCCCATCAATCCACAGCCGAGTTCAAACCGAATAATGCCTTTGGTTCAGATAATACCCTGAGCACTGCTGCATTTATTCGCACCAGCGCAGCTACAGATTTCAGTGGCGCCCGGCCCTTGCTGTCTGTCGGTGGCGGCAACAGTGTACAACCGTCCGATATGATGGTGACCGGTAGCGTATTTGGTAACGCCACCAATAAATCTGAAATCGGTCAATATCAGTTAACCGGTGAATATGTGTTTGAGCAAAGAGGCAGCATTGATTTTGGCATCGCACTGAACAATGTGGATAACCGCTCCCGCTCCGTAAATGTCCAGCGTAACGATTGGGGTGGTGTTGGTCAGGCCGGCGACTTTGACGAATCGTTCTTTCCGGCAGAGACCATTCAGGATAAATTTAGTACCAGCACCGGTGATTTCTCACTGGCACCCGGCCAGACGTTCGAGGTGCTAGATCGTATTTTCATGTGGAACTTTGGCATGCTAAGAGATCGGGCTGAAATGTTATACACACCAGCCGGGTATGTGGGTGCGGGAGATTGCGGTACCGATTTTTGCCCATCGACGGACTACGCCAGCGACGTGGACCGTTACACCAAAGAGAAATCACAGTCGGTGTTTTTACAGTACAACTACGAGTCCGATTTCAATGGCCGGCAGTATGATTTCCATATTGGTATGCGTTACGAAAAAACCAACGTCACTTCTACCTCTGCGGTAGCCAGCTACGATGGTGCCAACTGGATTGCTGAAACCGAAATTGAATTGCAAGCCAGCGGCCTGCGCGAACTCCAGACCCAAAAAGGCAGCTACAATTACTTCCTGCCAAGTATTAATTTCAATATTGAAATCATTGACGATGTGATATTGCGCGCCGCCTACAGTGAAACCATTGGCCGCCCAGACTATGTAGCCATTCAAGGGGGTACCGTGGTGAACACCCTGGCCAACCGCGGTGGTGGTGGAGGCTCAGCGGGGAATCCAAGCCTGCTGCCACTGGAGTCAAAAAATATCGACTTCTCGGCCGAATGGTACTTTGCTCCCTCAAGCTATGTCTCTGTGGGTTACTTCCGCAAAAACACCTCCAATTTTATCAGCAACACCGTGGTGGAATCGACGATTTACAATATTCCTAACCCGGTCAATGGCCCTAAATATGCTGAAGCTATAGCTGCGGTCGGTTCAGATGCACAGGCTATCCGCAACTGGATTTTCGCCAATTATCCGAATGCTCCGGGTGTTGATGTCGCCAATGGTGTGATCAGCGGGGTAGCCGGCGAAGACAATGACCTGGTGTTTAGGATCGACACCCCATCAAACAGCAGTGTATCTGAAGTCATTGATGGCTGGGAGTTTGCCATTCAACATGTGTTTGGCGACTCTGGCTTCGGGATACTTGCCAACTACACCCTGGTGAACAGTGAGAATGATTACAACAACTTTATTCTGGCAGATCAGCCGGCTATCCTGGGGATCAGTGATACGGCGAACGCAGTGTTGTTTTATGAAAAAAATGGTTTTCAGGCTCGTATCGCCTATAACTGGCGGGACCAGTTCTTAAGTTCACGTGGCCAGGAGACCGGTGCAAATCCGCAGTATACCGAGGCTTATTCCCAGATTGACGTGTCAGCCAGCTATGACTTGCCAATGGTACAAGGGCTAAGCCTGTATGTGGAAGCATTAAATATCACCAATGAATACCAACGTATCCATGGCCGCGCTAAAGAGCAGGTATTAAGCCTGGTGGAAACTGGCCCACGCTACAGCATTGGTGCCCGTTACGTGTTCTGACCAGATGGCGCTACCCAACAAGGCCATAGCATTATGGCCTTTTATTTACCGATAACTTCAATGCTGCCAGCAGATACGTTATCTTGACTATGTTCTGCATAACAGCCAGGCCCTGACCAGGTCTTCACAGCGGTAATGATCAGATGGATACAGTGATTAAACAGATAGTGATTGTCGGTGGAGGAACCGCAGGCTGGTTAACTGCGGCCATACTGGCTGCTGACCACAATGCCGATCAGGGACGCTTACTCACGCCTGCCACGCTGCAGATTACCCTGATTGAATCGCCCGATATTGCCTCTATTGGTGTAGGTGAAGGCACCTGGCCGTCCATGCGCAACACACTGCAACGTATTGGCATCAGCGAAACCGATTTTCTAAACAGCTGCGATGCCAGCTTTAAGCAGGGTTCGCAGTTTATTAATTGGTGCACGAACACCACCGATAGTTATTTTCATCCTTTCAGTCTGCCGATAGGCACAGCCGAGATGGCTATTTGCCCATATTGGTTACCTTTTCGCCAGCAGGTTGCTTTTGCTGACGCCGTCAGCCCGCAACCCCGGCTCTGTGCGGCCGGCCTGGCACCAAAGCAAATTTCCACCGCCGAATACAGCTTTATCAATAATTATGGTTATCACCTGGACGCCGGAAAATTCAGTAACCTGTTACAACAACATGCAACTGAGAAGCTTGGTGTACACCATGTGAAAGCGCATATAGCGCAGATCACCAACAACGCCAACGGTGATATTGCGACTCTCGTTACCGCAGATGGCACGGTAATAAGTGCCGACCTGTTCATCGATTGCAGCGGTTCGGCTTCGCTCCTGCTAGGCAAACATTACGCCGTGCCTTTTGTCCCGCAACAACACCGGCTATTTAACGATTCAGCCCTGGCGCTGCAAGTACCTTATGATCAGCCTGATGCCGCTATCGCCTCCTGTACCGTCTCTACCGCTCAGCCCTCTGGCTGGGTGTGGGACATAGGGCTGCAGTCACGCCGCGGTGTGGGCCATGTGTATTCCTCCGCCCATTGCTCTGACGAGCAGGCCGAGCAACAGCTGCAGCGCTATTTGCACCAATCCGGGGTGACCAATACCGCCCAGCTTAACTGGCGCAAACTTAGCTTTAAGCCTGGACACTACAACAAATGCTGGCACCACAATTGTGTCGCTATTGGGATGGCAGCCGGTTTTATCGAGCCGTTGGAGGCATCTGCCTTAGCCTTGGTAGAGTGGAGCGCCAACTACCTTTCTGCCCAATTGCCCCTGCCCGGCTCCTTGCTAACGCTGGCTGCCGAACGGATGAACCAGGCTTTTACCCGGCATTGGCAGCAAATTATTGAGTTTTTAAAGTTGCATTATGTACTGAGTAAACGCAGCGATCATGCTTACTGGCATGATCATCGTGAATCCTCCAGCATACCCGAGCCGTTGCAACAGTTGGTGCAGCTATGGCAACACAAAGTACCATCAGCTCAGGATATTACCCACAGCGATGTGCTGTTTCCGGCGGCCAGTTACCAGTACATTGTGTACGGTATGCATATGAATACCCAGCCTTATAGCCACTTAAAGCCATCGCTGGTGCAACAAGCCGATCAGTTATTTGCTGAAAACGCCAAGCGCAGAGCCCACCAGGCGGCGGCATTACCCGATAACCGGCAGTTACTGAACAAAATACGCCAGTATGGCTTACCACCTATTTAACGAATAACAATAATAACCTACGCAACAGGATAGAATGATGAGCAAGCATGTACTACTAAACAGCGTCGAGCATCTGGATCTGAAAGTCATCACCAGCCGCGGCGCTGAATTTGGCGACAATGTCTGGTTTACCCCGACGTTCCCGCAAGAATTTCGCAGTGTCCAGGCGCATTACCCGATTTTCTTCCATAAAGATGCCGCCACCGGCCAGTTTTTTTCGGTGGCGGTATTTGGCTTTACCCACCAGGAAAACCTGTTTTTACAGGACAACAACTGGCAGGGGTATTACCTGCCACTGACCGTTCGCCGCCACCCGTTTTTAATTGGCAAGCAAGCGGTAGTCGAAGACGGGGTCGAGCACATCCAACATATGATCCATCTTGATCTGGACAGTCCGCGGGTCAACAAAGAGCAGGGCGAAGCACTGTTCTTACCGCTGGGTGGCAGCAGCCCCTATCTAGACGACGTATCCGCCATGCTGCAAACCATTCATCAGGGCCTGCAGGACAACACGGCCTTTATCGATTTATTGCTGCAACACAAGCTGCTGGAATCGTTCACCCTGGATATTCAGCTGGATGACGGCAGCAAACACCAGATGATGGGCTTTTATACCATTAACGAAGACAGCCTGGCGGCATTACCTGCCGAGGTGTTGGCTCAATTACATAACCAGGGCTATTTAGAGGCCATCTATATGGCGATTGCGTCACAGTCGAATATCCGCAGTCTGTTGCGGTTAAAAAACCAGCTGAACGCCAGCACTGTGGCTTAAGCGGAAGGTAACCACCATGACCGCAGCCCTCACCCCGATAAAAACCCTGCCGGCTTGCGACAGTGCCAGCTTGCAGCAGATCATTGCCACAGCCACCACGCCACTGGTGTTTCAACAGCAATGTTTACACTGGCCGCTGGTACAGGCAGGGCTAGACAGTGCCGCCGCCGCGGCTGATTATCTGCGGCAATTTTATCAGGGTGAGCCGGTCAATGCCTGCTTAGTGCCTGCCGGGCACCAGGGCCGAGTGTTTTATAATGAGGATTGTACCGGCTTTAACTTTCAGGCCGGTAAAGTTGACTTTAACCAGTTTCTTGACCGCCTGCTGGCACAGGCAGCGGATGACGCCAGTACATGGTATATGGGCTCCACCGACATTCAGCGCTGGTTTAACGGCCTGGCCAAGGAGAACAGCATTGTCTTGCCAGGTATCACACCGCTGACCAGCCTGTGGATTGGTAACCAGTCACGGATCGCGGCACATTATGATTTTCCGCATAATCTGGCCTGCAATGTGGTTGGCAGCCGCACTTTCACCCTGTTTCCACCGGAGCAAATTGCCAACCTCTATCCTGGCCCGATGGAATTTGCCCCGGGCGGCCAGGACATTAGCATGGTCGATTTCGAGCAGCCCGATTTGCAGCAATTTCCACGCTTTACCCAGGCGTTGGCAGCAGCCCAAACCGCCACGTTAGCGCCGGGCGACGTATTATTTATTCCCAGCATGTGGTGGCACCATGTTAAAGCGTTAACACCATTTAATGCATTGCTCAGCCATTGGTGGCGCGATACACCGGCCTATCTTGGCCGCCCTAACAATGCACTGTTGATGAGTATCCTCAGTTTACGCAGCTTGCCTAAAGCCCAGCGCCAGGCATGGAAAGCCATGTTTGAACATTATATTTTTGACCATGATGAAGTATCGCAGCAGCACATACCGGACGCTGCCCAGGCCATGCTGGCCAAACCTATTTCCGAGCTGCAGGCGCGCCAGCTGCGCGCTGATCTGCTTAATAAACTCAAGCGTTGAACCGCCATGATACCAACAGACACCAGCAAGGGGGCAGCATGAACGAAGCGCAGCGGATTAAAAAAGTAGTGATTGCCGGTGGCGGCACCGCCGGCTGGATGACCGGCGCAGCGCTGGCCAAGCTGATGGGGAAATCCATCGAGGTGGTGCTGGTAGAGTCGGACGAAATTGGCACGGTCGGCGTGGGTGAAGCCACGATTCCAACCCTGCATATTTTTCACCGGCTACTCGGCCTGAAAGAAGCGGAGGTCATGGCCGCGACCAATGCTACCTTTAAGCTGGGGATCGCCTTTGAAAACTGGCACGACGTCCATAAAAACTACCTGCATTCTTTCGGCTATTTAGGAAAAGATTGCTGGGCCTGCGGCTTTCAGCACTTCTGGTTGAAGGGGCAGCAACGAGGTATTGCCGCCGACATTGGCGACTATTGCGTAGAACACCTGGCTGCGCGGCAAGGGCGCTTTGCTGTACTGCCGAATCAGGATCTGAACCATGCCTATCATATGGACGCCTCACTCTATGCCAACTACCTGAGAAACATCGCACAGCAACATGGTTTAAACCGGATTGAAGGCAAAATTGCCCGTGTGAAGCAGCACGATCATGGCGATATTTCCGGGCTTGTGCTGCAAGATGGCCAGCATATTGATGGCGATTTATTTATCGACTGCACCGGCTTTCGTGCCTTGTTGATTGAACAAACGCTAAATACCGGCTTTGATGACTGGAGCCACTGGTTACCCTGCGATAGTGCTATTGCGGTACAAACCAAAAGCGTGGCCCCCCCCCTGGCATACACCCGATCCATTGCCCGCCAGGCCGGCTGGCAATGGCGTATTCCGCTGCAAAACCGGGTGGGCAATGGTCTGGTGTACTGCAGTAAATACTTAAGCGATGCCGACGCCAGACAAACTCTGGTCGATAATCTGGAAGGCGATATGCTGACCGAGCCGCGACTGATTAAGTTTCGCACCGGTACTCGCCGTAAACACTGGCAAAAGAACTGCATTGCTATCGGCTTATCGTCGGGTTTTCTGGAGCCATTGGAGTCAACCAGCATTCATCTGATCCAGCGCAGTATCATTCGCCTGCTGCAAATGTTTCCAGCCCAGGGCATTCAATCGGCCGACGTGGCCGAGTTTAACCGGCAAACTGAAATCGAACTGCTGAATATCCGCGACTTTATTATTCTGCATTACAAAGTCACCGAGCGTACCGACACGCCGTTCTGGCGCTATTGCCGCTCGATGCAAGTGCCCGATTCATTGGCCCATCGTATCGCGTTATTTCAGCAAAGCGGCAAAGTGTACAAGTTTGCTCAGGAGTTGTTTGGCGAAAGCTCCTGGATCCAGGTGATGCTGGGGCAAGGCTTGCAGCCAGCGCAGTATCATCCGATTGTTGATGCAATGTCCGATGACGAACTGGCCAGCTTTTTACAGCAGATCCAGAGCAATGTGCAGCGCAGTGTCGCCAAATATCCGTCGCATCAGGACTTTATCCGGCATTACTGCCAGGCTGTGGCAAACTGACCATGCAGACGACTGACTTTGCAATAAACCCCACGCTAAGGCCCGAAGTGATCTATCTGGGGCAAGAGCGTACCCCTTTGTTGATCATTGATGATTTTGTCAGCGATATTACAGCACTGCGCCAACAGGCCCAGCAAAGTGCGTTTAATCCTGATCACACAGCTTATTACCCGGGTTTGAAAGCGCCATTACCCAAACACTATGTCGCCGCCACCCTCACCACCCTGTATCCACTCATTTATGATGTGTACCAGGTACCAAAACAGCTGCGGCTTAAGCCACAAAACCTGTTTTTTGCGCTGATTAATCAAACCGAAGACACATTACAACCACTGCAATGCCTGCCGCATTTTGATACGGCAGATGGTCATTACTTTGCTTTTTTACACTACTTAAACCCACAACCACACGGCAGCACCGGTTTTTTCCGGCATAACCCTACCGGCTATGAGCGCATCAGCGAGCAGCGCCGGCAGCACTACTTTAACGCAGCACAGCACTTTATTGACCAGCATGGTAACCCCGCACAGCAGTACTTTGTTCAGAGTGATGCCCATTTCGAGCTATACCACCAGGTGCCTTACCAGGCCAACCGGCTGATTATCTACCCGGGCAACCTGCTGCATTCTACCTTGGTGAATACCAGCACCGATATTGACAGCTCACCGATCAGCGGGCGACTTACCGCCAATATTTTTACCAGTTTTTTATAAGCAGCAGCGGGCACCAGATGCAAGGGCACGCTAAATCGATTGACTTAACGCAAAATGAAAGCGATTACATTATGGCATACACTTTACCAGCAGCATCAAAAATGCTGAAAAAAGACTTTATCTACGGCGTGGCAACGGCCTCGTTTCAAATTGAAGGTGACTCCGCATCCCGCTTGCCTTGTATCTGGGATACCTTCTGTGCCACCCCCGGCAAAGTCCGCGATGGCTCCAATGGCGATGTGGCCTGTAACCACATCAATTTATGGCAGCAAGACGTTGAGCTGATCAGCTCGCTGGGGGTAGATGCTTATCGCCTGTCCATTTCCTGGCCCCGGGTGATGCATCAAGACGGCAGCCTGAACCAGCACGGCGTTAATTTTTACATTGGCTTACTCGACGCGCTAAAGGCAAACAATATCAAAGCCTTCGTCACATTGTATCACTGGGATTTACCGCAATACATTGAAGATAACGGCGGCTGGTTAAATCGGGAAACCGCCTACTTGTTTCGCGATTATGCCGATAAAATTACCCGGGCATTGGGTGACAGAGTCTATGCTTACGCCACCTTCAATGAACCCTTTTGCAGTTCTTACCTGGGGTATGAAACCGGTGTTCATGCCCCAGGCCTGGCCAAAAAAGCCTATGGCCGCCAGGCTGCCCACCATATTTTGCTGGCGCATGGTTTAGCCATGCCGGTACTGCAAAAAAACAGCCCGCACAGCCTGAATGGTATTGTACTGAACTTTACTCCGGCCTATGCCCATAGCAATAGCGCAGCCGATATCACGGCAGCACGGCTGGCAGATGAGTATTTTAATCAATGGTATATCAAGCCACTGTTTGATGGTGCTTACCCGGACAGCTTTGCGCTGTTGTCTGATGAAGATAAACCGGTTATACAGGATGGCGACTTTGCCATTATGCAGGCCCCGTTGGACTTTTTGGGGATCAATTTTTACACCCGCACTGTGTATAAGGCTGCACCGGACAAGGCCTTTACCGAAGTCGATATGGTCAATGCGGCCAAAACCGATATTGGCTGGGAAATTTACCCGCAAGCCTTTACCGATTTACTGGTCTCGTTGCATACCAAGTACCCGTTGCCACCAGTGTATATCACCGAAAATGGCGCCGCTATGGCCGATACACTAAGCAATGGTGTGGTGGACGATCAAGACCGCATTGACTACTACCAGCAACATTTGATGGCAGTGCACCATGCCATAGAGCAAGGCGTAAATATTGCCGGCTATTTTGCCTGGAGCCTGATGGACAACTTTGAATGGGCCGAAGGCTACCTGAAGCGATTTGGCATTGTCTATGTGGATTATGCCACCCAGGAACGCACCATTAAAAACAGCGGTATTGCCTATAAAAACCTGATTACCTCACGTTAATCAGCAGAAAAACAACAAAACAACACCAGACAACAGGGGTAAGGTAAGCATGGTTAGCATCAGAGAGAAAATGGCTTACGGGCTTGGCGACACAGCAAGTAATATCGTATTTCAAACCGTTATGTTGTTCTTAACCTTTTTTTATACCGATATTTTTGGCATTTCGCCGGCTTTTGTCGGCACCATGTTTTTACTGGTACGCTGTCTTGATGCCATTACCGATCCACTCATGGGGGCCTTTGCCGATCGCACCCAAAGCAAATATGGAAAATTCCGCCCTTATTTGCTGTGGTTTGCACTGCCCTTTGGCGTTATCAGCGTGTTGGCGTTTACCACGCCCGATTTTTCAGATACCGGCAAAATGATTTATGCTTTTGTCACCTACACTTTGCTGATGATGGTGTATACCGCTATTAATATCCCTTATTGTGCCCTGGGTGCGGCCTTAACGGCTGATCCGAAAGAGCGGGTGTCGATACAATCCTATCGTTTTGTCTTTGCCTTTATTGGCGGCGTACTGGTGTCGGCCTGCACCTTGCCATTGGTCGCCTACTTCGGTCAGGGGGACAACGCCAAAGGCTATCAGTTGACTATTTTAGCCATGAGTACCTTAGGCGTACTGATGTTTTTGCTCTGCTTTTACGGCACCAAAGAACGGGTGATCCCGCCGAAAGAGCATACCGGCACCTATCTGCAGAACTTCAAAATTCTTTGGTTAAACGATCAATGGCGGGTTCTGGCGCTGGCTACCTTGTGCTTAATGAGCGGTTTTGTGCTGCGCACCACTCTGGCCATTTACTACATTAAATACTACTTGCTAAAGCCCGACAGTATCTCGCTGATTATTACACTAGGTATGGTTGGCAGCATTATCGGCTGTTTGATGGCGCAGCCACTGGCAAAGCGGTTCAGCAAAATTAAACTGTATATTGTTATTCAGCTACTGGCCGGTGCACTCTGTGTTGCCAGCTACCTGGTCGCGGATACCAATGTGGCACTGGCTATTGCGCTGTATGTGCTATGGAATGCCGTGTTTAACACTGGTACACCGCTGCTGTGGGCCAAAATGGCAGACACGGTCGATTACGGCCAATGGCGCACCGGCATTCGAACTACTGGTATGGTCTATTCATCCATTGTATTTTTTATTAAGCTGGGCGTTGCGGTGGGTGGTGCTTCAGCAGGCTGGCTGTTAGCGGGTATGGGTTATCAGGCGGGTGCAGTGCAAACCGAAACCACCCGGGCTGGTTTATTATTGGCATTCAGCCTATACCCGGCAATAGGTTCCGTGATTGTGGCCGTGGTAATGCGCTGGTACGTCCTGACCAATGAAAAAATTGGCCAAATCAGTCAGGAGTTGAAGCAGGCGTAACAGTAAGCCTGTACTATGACATCTTTAGTTCAATAGCGAGTAACTGCAAATATTATGGCAACCATTTACGATGTGTCCCAGCTGGCTGGCGTGTCTTTAGCCACCGTGTCCAGAGTGATCAATAAAAACACCAATGTCGGGGAGAAAACCCGGCAAAAAGTGTTAGTTGCTATGGAAAAGCTGGGCTATCGGCCAAATACCTTTGCCCAGTCGTTGGCGTCCAGTTGCTCTAACAGTGTTGGTGTGTTGGTATCGCAGTTGGACGGCCCCTACTATGGTCCGATGATGGCAGAAATAGAAGCCGCACTCAGAGCAGAAAATAAACATGTGATCATCGCGGTAGGTCATAGTGATGCCAACCAGGAAAAGGATAGCGTCGAGTTTCTGCTGGATCGTGGTTGTGACGCCTTAATCCTGGATGTCGAAGCCGTATCCGATGAATACCTGATTGACCTGAGCAAAGGCCCTACCACCATTGTATTAATTAACCGCTATATCGAACAAATCAGCGAGCGCTGTATTTATCTGGAAAATGAGCTGGGTGGCTACATGGCCACCAAACATCTACTGTCCCTCGGGCATCGTCACATCGCCTACATTTCCGGACCAGCGAAAAAGCATGATGCCATTGAACGTTTAGTGGGTCATAAACGGGCGCTGAGCGAACTCAACATCGAATTTGACCCTAAGCTGTGCTTCGAAGGAGATTACCGCGAAGAAGGTGGTGTCGATGGGATGACCTATTTGCTCACCCAGCGCCAGCACAAGCCCTTTACCGCAGTAGTGTGTGCCAACGACCAAATGGTATCCGGCGCCATCTCGGTGTGCTTAGAGCGCGGCATGCGCATCCCGCAGGATTTATCTTTTGTCGGCTATGATAATATTCCTTTCGCCCGCTATGTGTCCCCTAAACTTACCACCGTAAATAACCCCATTCACGAAATGGGCAAGATGGCAGCCTTATGGTTGTTAAAAAATCTGTATAACAAAAATGTTGAGGTAAACAACGTTTTTATGCCAGAACTGATTGAGAGGGAATCATCCATTTCGACCTGATTCCCTACGCCTGCCACAACCATATTCAAAACAATTGGTGCATAACATTTGACATGCAACCGAATGGTTGCATAATTAAAGCTATGACATCAGACGCACACGACATTTTTAAAGCGCTGGCCGATCCCTGCCGCCGCGAGCTGCTTGATCGCTTAACTGAAGAAAACGGCCAGACGCTCGGTTCGCTCTGTGAGCGCATGGCCATCAGCCGTCAGGGCGTCACGAAGCATCTGGCACTACTCGAAGCCACCAATCTGGTGGTGGTGGTTTGGCGCGGCAGAGAAAAACTGCATTACTTAAACCCAGAGCCAATCCAGCAGATCTATCAGCGCTGGCTTGGCAAGTTCGAACCGCAGCGACTGCAAGCACTCGCCACCTTAAAACAAGCTCTGGAGGACAAATAACATGACCACCACAAACTTTGTCTATGTTACCTATATCGATACCAGCCCAGAGCAACTGTGGCAGGCACTGACCAGTGCAGAGTTCACCCGGCAGTACTGGGGGCAACGCGGCATTGAATCCAGCTGGCAAGTCGGTGCTGTGGTGCAACTGCTAAAAGAAGACGGTTCACTGGATTGGTCTGGACAGGTGCTGGAAGCAGAGCCTCCCAGACGCTTGTGTTACACCTTTCACCCGGCCACCGATGATGAGATGCCTGGTTACCAGGGGCAAAGAGTGGACCTGACCCGGCCTGAACAACCATCCAGAGTGACTTTCGAGATAGAGCCATACCTGGGCAAAGTAAAGCTGACCCTGACGCATGATCAGTTTGAACCGGGCAGTAAAGTGCTTCCGGGGGTGAGTAACGGCTGGCCAGTGATTTTGTCTGGTCTTAAATCGTTGCTGGAAGGCAACGCATCCTTGTTCCCCGACTGGCGCTAACGGCGACGAATGCCCCAAAACACAATCCACACCATCACTACCGGAGCACCTATGATCAACATTGAACAGATTCAGTACATCAAAGCACCCGCATCGCAGGTGTATCAGGTGCTCACCACAGCGGCTGGTTTAGCCGCTATCTGGACAAAAGAGCTGACGTTTAGCGCCGAGCCTGGTGCCATCAATGAATTTCGGTTTGGGGATGAAACACCCACAAAAATGCAAATCACCGCCCTCACGCCGAATCAGCGTATGGACTGGCTTTGTCTGGATTCAGATCCTGAATGGATAGGTACCCGTGTTTGCTTTGAACTGCAAGAGAGCAATGGCAAAACCGCCGTCACTTTGCAGCATGCCGACTGGCGGGAACTCACCGACTTCTATCGGTTTTGTAACTACAACTGGGCCATCTTTTTACTGAGCCTGAAACAGTATTGCGAGTCTGGCGAAGGCATTAATTTTCAGGCCCGCAGCTTTTAACTTCCGGGCCCTTGCAGCATCAACTTGGCATACCGCCACTCAATGCGCATGACCAGCCAGTCGAAGCAAACGCTGAGCCTGCTTGTTAAGCGCTTGTTTCAGCTCCGGTGGCTCCAAAATGGTGAAATCAAACGGCAATTGGCTGAGCCAGAGGGCGATGCAATCGCAGTTGTCGATTTGAAAGCTCAGCAGCAAACCACCGACCTGAGGTTTTAACAAGGAGGCAGTTAAGCCGAGCTGCTCGGCAGCCGTGGTTAAGTCGGTATGCAGCATGACTTTTACCGACAAATTACCCGGCATCTGATTCAGACTGGCATTAAAATGCTCTACCGCATTAAAGTTCGCCGGCCGGGTAAAGGTCTGCTCCAGCAATACCAGTTGCTGAATACGATCCAACCGGAAAATACGCAGATCCTGGCGCAGATGGCAGTAACCGCTCAGGTACCAGTGCTGACGGCGAAACAGCAAGCCATAGGGATCCACCCGCCGCTCTACCGGCTCGGTATGATAGGACGCATAGCGGATCTGCACCGCACGCTGCTGCTCCAACGCATCCAGCAACGGCGATAATGGCAGCCCCCGACTGGCGGCTGCAGGCTCCGGCAACATCAGATTGATGGTATCGGCAATCAGTCGGGTACGGGATTTCAACTTCGCAGGCATCACCCGTTCCAGTTTCGCCTGCACACTGCTGATAGCCGCTTCCGTCTCGGCCAGGTTTAACTTTTTCGCGGCCAGCAAACCAAGTGATAACGCCAGGGTTTCTTCATGGGTAAACATCATCGGCGGCAATTTGTAACCAGCCACCAGCATATAGCCGCCATCGCGCCCCTGCTCTGTGGTAACCGGTATGCCCAGTGCTTCCAACGCCTGAATATAGCGCCGCACCGTGCGCTTATCCACGCCAAGCTGCTGCGCTATCTCAGTGCCGTTTAAACGCGGATGCGATTGCAACAGCTCCAATAAGGTCAATACCCGCACCGTAGGGCCACTCATAACACCTGCCTTGTCGTCATCCAGCCGCCTCCACTGCCCGCCATTACTTGTGAAAATAACCGCTGCTTTTGTAAAGCAATCACTGTACTTTATGAATGCGATAAAAATACAACTATAGCCGAAAACTAGGACGTATTCTGCCCTATATGGGTCGTATTCTTTGCATCAGCGGCAAAACCGCCACACTGCCAGGCCAGCTCACTGACCAGGTGCAAAAGTTACCAGCAACAAGGAATACCACAATGGCAATGCACGAATTAACCTTATACACCAACCCCAACTCCCGCGGCCGTATTGTCCGCTGGCTACTGGAAGAACTGGGAGTCCCTTACCAGGTGAAGTTACTGCAGTACGGTGGTGACATGAAGTCCGCCGACTTTCTGGCGCTGAACCCCATGGGCAAAGTACCGGCACTCACCCACGGCAATGTGGTGGTCACCGAGGCCGCCGCCATCTGTGCTTACCTGGCCGATCACTTTGCCGATAAGCAACTGGCACCCGATCCACAAAGCCCGGAGCGGGCGGCCTACTATCGTTGGCTGTTCTTTGTTGCCGGGCCACTGGAAATGGCAACCAGCGCCAAAGCCTACGACTGGCGCATTGATGCTGACAATGCGCCGGCAGTGGGTTCTGGTTTTTATCAGGATACAATCAATACACTGGAAACAGCGTTAGCCAATGGCCCCTATATCTGTGGTGAGCAGTTTACCGCCGCCGATGTCTATGTGGGCAGCCATATTATGTGGGGCCTGATGTTTAAAACCATCGAGCCACTGCCAGCCTTTTTGGATTATACCGAGCGGTTAAATGCCCGGCCGGCAGCCATCCGGGCCAATCAACTGGATGATGCGCTGCTGGAAAAAACCACCCAGGGCTAAGCCTTGCTGATGCAAACCGCCCCCTGTGATCGGACGCTCATGGCAGCTTGTCATAGCGTCCTTTTTGGGGCCATCTTCGTACAGCTCGGTTTAGCGAAGCTGCTCGCAGCGTATTTAATCCCTGGCCTGGCTGGCATACAGCCTTTGCATTGCATCCAGCAGCCATGAAAACACCGGGCCATGCGGCTCACCTTTGCTAAAAATAAGATCCACCGGTACCGACCAGGTGGCATGATCAATCGCCAGCTTCATCCGGTGCAGCTGCCCATTATTCAGTAAGTGCTGCACCATAAAACGCGGTAAGTAGGCCCAGCCCAACTGACGCTCAACCAAAGAAAGCGCCTCGCTGTAACCGGAGCACCACCAGACTTTGGAAGCAATGCTGAGCAGTAAGGACGATTCGCGCTTGTCTTTGCCCCGCACCGCAATTTGCCGGTAAGGCAGCAAGGTGGAAATGCTGATACGCTCCAGCGCCGCCAATGGGTAGTCGACATGACAAACAGCAATCATCTCCAACTGGCCAACAAAACAAAAATCGGTGGTTTTGGCCGCTTCCACTTCCGAGAACATCACCCCAAGCTGAACCTCTCCACTGCGCACCGCCGCAGCCATATCGGTCGAAGGCAGGGTTAGCAGTTCCAGCTCGAGCGTAGGAAAACGCTCCTCCAGTTGTTTAAGCAGTGTAAACACCTGCGGCAACAACAAACCATCATCCAACGCTATGGTAAAGCGGGTTTCCTGCTCTTTATCAATGGCCTGGGCGGTTTTTTCCAGCTCATCAGCCTGCTGTAGCAAGGCCCGTGCCTGGCGCAACAAACGCTCTCCGGCGGGGGTTAAACGTGGATTGCGTGATGAGCGATCAAACAGCTCCAGGTTTAAATCAAGCTCCAGCGTGTTAATACCATGACTGACGGCCGACTGCACTTTGCCGGTTTTTCGGGCGCAGGCCGAAAACGAGCCTTCCTCTGCCGCAATCACAAACATTCTGATCTGTTCAAGACTTAACATATGAAATTATTCGATGGTATCTAACTTTGATAAATCTAATTAGTAGATATTATAGCCACTCTGTCAAGGGCAATAGCGCAAACAAGATGAGGACATCATGAGTTGGATTTTTTTACTGTTGGCTGGTTTTACCGAAATTGGCTGGCCTGTAGGGTTAAAAATAGCGCAAAGTGGCCAGCATAAATTAACCGGCATCGCGATTGCAGTCGGCTTTATGGTGGTAAGCGGCACCCTGCTGTTTCTGGCACAGCGTACCATACCGCTTGGTACCGCCTACGCCGTCTGGACCGGCATGGGAGCAGCCGGCACCTTTTTGGTCGGGGTGTATTTCTTTGGTGATCCCACCTCGCTACTGCGTTACCTTGGGGTCATGATGATCATCAGCGGCGTGGTGGTATTGAAGCTGGCCAGTTGAGCCAAGCGATCACAACATAGAATGCCGGCTGGCGGGTCGGAACGTGAAACAAGCTGCCGAGCCACACAGGTGGGCCCGGCAGCTTGTAACCCTTCTGCAGGGCTGTTTGAGCTGCAACAACTAACGGATCAATCTGGCCAGGCACTGGCCAAAAGCTTCGGTCTCTGCCGTGCGGTCTTGCTCAGTGCCATCAGAGATGGACATTTCACCCGACAGTTGTGGCGAACCGCTGGTTGTATCCACAATGCCCATGACTTCAAAGGTGTAGACCTGGCCTTGCGGCAACAAGCTGGCACACTGTTCAATGGTATTCATGGCTGGCTTTGAGGCGCTAGCAAGGCTGATAACAGCAACGGCAACTCCGGCAACAACAATAGCTAAAGCAATCAAAGTACGCATACATTCTCCTGTTCAATAAGGCCTAATGACCAATAGCGAGTCGACTGCTTCAGGAAACTGAACACTCCACCACACACTACCCAGGATCTTTCTTTCCATCACCTTCGCTGCAAGCAAATTAGCCAGCTGCTGCAAAAAAATCAATAGTTTTTATTCGATGGTTATAACGTCAAGCCAGCCTGTCCATGCCATTTAGCAACGCCTTAAGTAGTTCAAGGTATTGCTGATAAGCAGGCTCGCTGTAAGTTTTGGATGCCGGGTTCATAAAGCCATGTTGCCATGCTGTGCTGCTGGCTTGAACGCCCGGCAGCTGTGACAAAGCAGCACAGGCTGCACGAACATCCAAATGCGGCTCACTGCCACCAAAAATAACGTGTACCGGTGCGCCGGTGCTAAACGTAAGGTAAGGCTGAATCTGCCCCGGATAAAACAGTACAGCTTGTTGTACCTTGCTAGCACCCGGCTTAGCCAACGCACGCCAGAGCGCACTAGCACCGGCACTAAAGCCAATGGCAAGTGCCAACGGATCCGTGTATTCGGCCAACGTCTGCCGTACCAGGCTGGCATAATGCTGATGGCCACAACATTCGGTGTAGGCCTGATACGCTTGCTGCTCATCGCTGAACGACTGCGGCTGCCCCTGATAAGGGTCCAGCACACGGATGCTGCATTCGGACACCGCCAGATCCTGCAACAGCTGCCGCAGCCCCTGGCACTGTCCAAAAATATCGCTGACAATCAATAGTTTTTGCATCGTATTCAATCGGTAGCTGTAAGGATCACTTTTCGCAAAAGTCTTCCATGTTGCTATGGTAAAAGCAAGCCAAAGCATGTTTCTGGACCTGGACAAAAATAGGCACTCATAATTCACAACCGCTTCACAGCTCCCCCCTTATGCTGCCCCTTTCAAACCAACAGCTGACTATTTAGCACAGGAACCCATGCATGAACCTCATCAAAATCAGAACAACACTACTCACCATTGTTGGAGTAGCCGCGGCCCTGGCTGCCGCCTGGTACAGTGTCTTTGGCTTAAAACCTTATACCGTCACGCCCACACAACTTGCTGAGCGCTACAGCTATTCGATGGTTCAGCCAATGTCCATGCAGTTAGAGACCACAGACAATATTCATTTCAGCTTTAGCTATCGCAGCTTTGACGGGGCTGTGGTCAATGGCCAGCTGTGCTATCCGATGCCGCTGCATGACAGCCAGGAACCGCTGCCCGTGCTGATTGGTATCCATGCGATGGGGCGCTCACAGCTACGCTGGTGGCAAGCCAGTGTCAATGATCGTCCTACACTTGAGCATACCGACAAACTAGCCGCTATGGCACTGGCCAACGGTTATGCGGTTGTCACCATCGATGCCCGCAACCATGGTGAGCGGAAAGATCCGGCACTGGGGATAGCCGCGCTCTACCGCAACCTGCACTGGTGGGGGCAACGTGAACCCTACGAAGCCATGCTGATTGATACGGTGCGTGATCACAGAGTACTGCTGGACTGGCTGACAGAGCAGCCGCAATTCAATCCAACGCAAATCCATAGCGCTGGTTATAGCATGGGCGCTCAGCTTAGCTTGCTACTGGCCGCCACGGATAACCGCATCAACCGGGTTTTGGCGCTCGTACCACCGCATATCAACAACACCACAGCCCTAGTGGCGCCGAAAAATATGCTGGCAGGGCTGGCCGGTAATCCTGTCTGGCTGCTCAGTGCTAACCAGGATGAATACGCCAGCAAAAAGCAGAACAGCCACTTGTTTGCCGCCTTACCAAGCCCCGATAAAAAACACATTACCTTTGACGGCGGCCACCTGTTACCGGCAAGCTATATGCAGATTCTTGACGATTGGTTTAGCCATGATGACAGCGCCACTCAGCGTGTTACTGATTGAAGACAACAGCAGCATCAGCGCCAATATTGCCGATTATTTTAGCCAGCATGGCGCTGTGCTGGATTATGCCATACAAGGTCAGCAAGGGCTGCAGCTGGCCTTGCAGCATTACTACGATGTGGTGGTGCTGGATTTGATGCTACCCGTTATGGACGGGCTGACGCTGTGCAAAGCACTACGCTCTCAGGCCAATCGCCATATACCGGTATTGATGCTGACGGCCCGTGATACCCTGGATGACAAGCTGCACGGCTTTGCCTGTGGTGCTGATGACTACCTGAGCAAACCCTTTGCCCTGCCGGAGCTATGGGCTCGCTGTCAGGCACTGGCCCGCAGGCCGCTGCCACCGGCATACCAGGTGCGTGTGGGTGAGCTACTGCTCGATAAGCAAAGTCGTCAGATCAGCCGGCAGGGGCAGTTACTGCAGCTTAAACCCATTGCCTGGCAAATCCTGTGTTTACTGATGGAGTCGCATCCCCGGCCAATGAGCCGAACTGAGCTTTGCCGCCGGATCTGGGGGGATGAGCCTACCGAGTCGGACGCTTTGCGATCGCACTTGTATCAATTGCGCAAGGTATTGGATCAGCCGTTTCCAAAGCCGATGCTAAAAACTCTGCATGGCGTTGGTTTTTCCCTGGAGCTCAGCAGCGATGATTAAAAAGCACTCGATACAGCGGCGCATGCTGGCTGCTTTGGCGCTGACGACCCTGCTAATAGCCCTGCTGTTTAGCCTCACCACCTTCTTATTTGCTTACCACATCGAAGATCGTTTCTTTGCCGCCCAACTGGCTGATGAAGCCAGAGATGCAGAGCAACAACTGGCAGCCGGTGGACACCCCGACCCCCAGCTTGCTTACATTCGCTACTACAAGGACGCGACCGCTTTGCCAGACGAGCTGCAAAGCATGCTACAAAGCCAGCCGAACCGCACCGAGTTTAGCGGTCAGGAACAGCGGCACTATCATTTACAGCGCCTGTCTCAGGGCTTCTTGCTGGCGGAAGTGAGCCAGCATTTGATGGTACGGGAGCTTCGCCCCTTGATGCTGAAATTCCTGCTGGTACTGCTGCTGATCACCCTGCTGCTTGGCTCTGGTATGGCCTGGCTGATGGGCCGCCAGTTGCTTAGCCCACTGCAACAACTCACCACCTTGCTTGACAATGCCTCCCATTCATCGCTACCTGCAGGATTTTCCGCCCGCTTTAAGCCCAATGAAATGGGCCAACTGGCAACAGCGCTGGAGCAAAGTTGGGCCCGTACCAGTGCTTTTATCGAGCGGGAGCAATTGTTTACCCGTGATCTGTCGCATGAACTGCGAACGCCGGTCACCATCAGCCAGGGGGCACTTAGCTTGCTGGCAGCGACGCCCTTGAAGAAAGAACAACAGGAACTGGTCGGCCGACTGGAGGCCGCCCAACAACAAATAGCGCAGTCAATGGAAACCTTGTTGGAGCTGGCCCGCGAGCAACAGCCAGAGCCGGGTCGCAGCCTGTTGCTGCCAATGGTTGAGCAGAGCATCCTGCAGCAACACAGTCGGCTTGCCGGCAAAGATATTGAACTGCAACTGGCCATTCCTGACACTAGCGAGGTGGCCATGGCCGAGGCGCCCCTGTTGATTTTGCTGAATAATCTACTGGCCAATGCCTTTAGTTACACCGATAGTGGCAGTATCCACATTAGCTACCAGAACCAGCAGCTTCTTGTAAAGGACAGCGGCCACGGCATTCCGGCAGCATTGCAATCGCAGTTATTTAGCCCCGGCACCAAAGGCGCAACAAGTCAGGGCCTGGGTATGGGCTTATCCATTGTCAGCCGCTTGTGCCAGAAATGGCAGCTGCAGTGCAACATCGAAAGCGCTGCTACCGGCACCTGTGTACGAATTACTTTTCCATTATCCCAGCAACTGCACCACCCCAATGCCCAGCAGCAAAGTTAGCCCCAGACTAAGCAAAGAGCCAAGCAAAATGTACTCGGTTAAGGCCCGATCATTGGCATTGCGTAAATCGCTAAAGCGCAGCACCGATTTGGCGGCGATCACAAAACCCACACCGCCGTATTGCCCGACTAAAATCAGGGTCAGCACCAGTACCCGCTCCATCATGCCGATCCAGTGACCGGCAGCCGGTAAGCCCGAGCCAGCACCGGTCGCAGGTGTCGCGATTTGATTCAAGATAAAACCAATCACCACCGATGCCGGCTTTAATACCAGCAAATACGCCAGCACCAGTAGCAACACCTTAGGGCTAAGCATGCCAGCTAACAAAGCCAGCAACTGTGTGATACTGGTATCTGTTAACACCAACCAGATCAGGCCTATCACCAGCAAGTGCAGCAGCTGATCCAACAAAAAGTACCGAAACCCCTGCAGATAGGATTTGGCTAAATCAATCAGGCAATGACTAACCGCAATCAGCAGCGCCGAGCCAAGCAGCAGCCAGCCGCTTAGTGCCGACCAACTGAGCCAATGCCACAGCATAATCACTGCCAGAGTTAACCCAAAATGCAACAAGCTGTGGTAATAGAGTGCAGCAGCACGCCAATGCTGGCTGGCCCTGGCCTGCACCCAGGCGGTGGGCTGAAAGAAGAAATCGGCCAGCACATGGGCCAGCAGCAAACTCAGCAATAAGCTCAGATCCGTCATGATGCGATACTCCGGCAAATATGCTGCTCGCAATAAGCCAGAAATGCCTGCAGCAATTGATAATCAAAATGGCTGTTATTCAGCAGCTTGGTGACATTGGCTCTGGAGGTACCGAGCTTTTGGGCCAAGGCCTCATGCGCCAGCCCTGGATTAATCAGATGCAACAACACGGCTTCCGCCTGGCGGGCAGTCAGCTTGGTCAACATGGCGTCGGCCAGTTGAACCGGTACGGCTAAAATGTTCTCCAGCTCACTCCACTGACAACGAAGTTGCAAACGCTGGGCACCACTCAGGCTATCCAAGCCGGTGCCCGATAAGGTAAATGCCGGGCCGGTGGCACTTTTAATGTCCTGCCGTAAGTTAGTCACTTCACCGATACCAATGCTTAGTTTGCAATCCTGCCCCAGGCTCAACAGCGTTAAGCGAATGCACACCGCCAATCGCACCCCATACTGAGGTTTCGCCAGCAGCAACTGAAAGGCATCACCGCGATAAAAACTGTAATTGAGCGCCCAGGCTTCGGCTTTCGAAGCAAACAGCTGTTCCAGCTGATACAGCACGCTATCGTATTGCTCGGCCTTGATGGCGCGGGATTGAACTAAATCGCCGGTTAAAACGGCATAGTTAGTAGCATAGTTTCTGGCATCGTGTGCGGACATAACTGAGCTGCATAATTAGATACAGCCTAAATTGTAATCGAAAAAAGTTACAAGTAAAGCATGTAACCGAATTTAGTTACCAATAAAAATGTAACCAGATATGGATACCAAAAACACCTTAACCACCAGTGCTGATACGAACCAGCAGAATCACCAGCCCATAGCTACTCACTCCTGCCAGTACCGGCCAGCCCAGAGATTTGGTCCATAACCAAACCATGAAGGCAGATAAAGCACCCAGCAAGGTGGCAAGCCAGGTGGACCAGTCCGCAGTAGCAGGTACCAGCGAGACACCAAGCATGGCGGCAATCATCAAGGGTCCAAGCACACTCAGCCAGCCAGGGATCGACGCCAGGCCTCCCTGGCTCTTTTGTTTCAGCAGATGGCGCTGCATCCAGAGCAGCGGCAGGAAACGCATACCTAGGGTGCCTGCGCTTACCAACAGCAAGGCAAGCCAAAAACCATTATCCATTACGATACCCTCCAGCCCGTATAGTCAGCTTTGCCAGGTAAAAGCACAGAGCCCCGGATGCCGCTGCCAGCGGGATCGACGCATTGGTAAAGCCATACAAGGTAAGCAACATGGCAACAGCGATGGTAGCGCCCAGCGCAATGCTCCAGGTACGTGAGGTAAAACGCGGTGCCAGTAATACCAGAAAGAGGGCTGGCAGAGCAAAGGGCATGATCTCGCCCAGCAAAGGCCAGTGCCGGCTAAGTTCTTCACCGGCGATAGCTCCAGCCGCCGTGCCAGCCACCCAGCTAAACCAGGCCAGCAACATGGCACCGCTGTACCAGCCTAATCGCTGTTCAGCTGGCAATTGTGGCAGACGGCTTAGCGCCAGGGCAAAGATTTGATCGGTCAGACCGTGGCTTAAAAACGGCCACCAGCGACTTTTGGGCAACCAAGGGGCGATGCTGGGTCCATACACCACATGACGCGCATTGATCAACAAAGTCATCACCACCACCAAGCCCCAGGGAGCCCCGGCTGCCACCATAGCCACAAACAGAAATTGCGAAGCGCCCGCATAAATCAGGGTCGAGATCAGGATGCTTTGCCAGACACTAAAGCCCGCTTGCACCGCAACCATACCAAAGGAAATAGCGACAGGAATATAGCCCCCCAGTAAAGGAGTGGCTTCACGCGCGCCACTCCACCAAGGCGAAGAAGAGCCGGACAGGCCCGATGTACTCATGACGCCCTCTCAGTGGCCGCATAAATCACCGTTAGCTGTGCAGTCGCCCAGGCATCGGCCGTGCGATAACTATGAGGTTGGTCGGCTGCAAAGCGGTGGCTTTGCCCGGCACTAAGTTGCTTGGTCTGGCCCAGACTCCCTACTTCCAATTGCCCACTGACCACAGTAATCAACTCAGATGTTCCAGCAGAGTGCGCCTCCGCCTGCCGCACCGTATGAGGTGACAGTGACATCCAGTAAGCATCCACCTTTGGGTTATCTTTGCCCTGATCAATCAGCCGCACCTGGACCCCGGCATCCCCCAAAGAAACGCTGATTGGCGCTACCAGATTGCCAAATGGCACATTCAGCCGCACAGCAAGCCGCCACAATGTATCCAGTGTAGGATTGCCCTGCCCTTGCTCTAAGCGCGATAAATTTGACTTGGCGATACCCGCTTCGGCCGCCAGTTGAGAAAGCGATAAACCACTGGCAAACCGCAACTGTTGTAAATGCCGCCCCAGGGTTGTCAGCGAATCCAGATCCACACACCACTCCAGCTGTTCCTTATAATGAACGTTCTATATAAGGAACAGCCTTTTGTCAAGATTTCGCTGCCAAAGCAAGCTGCAATTACCACTGCATTTCACCAGTACTGACCTTCGCACTGATCACAAGGCCATCATCAATCGGCAATTCAGGATAAGCCTGCTGCAAAGCTTCGATCAGTTGAGTGGAATTTGGCTGATGGTGGCATGACCATGCAACCAAGCTATTTGGTCAAAGATTTTATTGCATCAGGCCGGCTTAGGGTGATTCTCCCTGAATGGTCGTTACCAGAGCTGGACATTCATGCCCTCTACCCATCCCGGCGCTATATGCCGGTCGCTTTACGGGCATTGCTGGATTTTTTGGTACAAAGGTTTGAACAGCAGCCTTGGTGAGAGCTACCGCTGAGGTAAATCGCCCCGCCATCACCCAGAGGCATAAGCTCTGGATGATGGCGGCTAAAGCTTACTTACTTCGGCCTGCTTTGGTTTTTGGCTTGGCGTTCGCTTTTGGCCTGGCGTTAGCTTGTGATGGAGCCGAGGCTTTCGGCTTAGCCTTGGCTTTCGAGCCAGCCTTGCCTGAGCGCTCCAGGTCGATGGTGGTTTCAGATGCTTTGTTGGCACGCCCGGTCAGCACTTTACGCGAAATGCTTTTTAACAGCGAATCGCGGGTGCTGACTTCAAAACCTGGTTTGCTAATGCGCTTAATGGTACTGCCCATTAATTTTTGGATGCGCTCTAAGCTTTGCTCTTCCTCACGGCTGACAAAGGAAATGGCATGGCCCTTAGCCCCTGCCCGCCCGGTACGGCCAATGCGATGCACGTAATCTTCCGGCAAATACGGCAGATGAAAGTTGACCACATAATCCAACCCCTGAATATCCAGGCCCCTGGCGGCTACTTCAGTGGCAATCAGCACCTGCAACTTGGCCGATTTAAAATCGGCCAGTGCCCGACGCCGTGCCCCCTGGCTTTTATCGCCATGACACACCGCCGCCTCGATACGGCGCTGCTGCAGGCCAGCTAATAAGCGGTCTGCCTGGTCTTTGGTACTGGTAAACACCAACACCTGAAACCAGTTTTGCTCGGCCAGCAGCTGTTCGAATAACTCGATTTTGCGACTTTCTTCCACCGGATACACTACGTGGTGGACTGTATCCGCTGCACTGTTGGTTTTGGTAACCCGGATTTGCTGGTGATTCTTCAGAATTTTATGCGACAACTCATTGACCGCAGGCGAGGTAGTGGCAGAAAACAACAAGGTTTGTCGGTTACGGGCTGTCATCTGCAGCAATTTCAGCACATCGGTGCTAAAGCCCATATCCAGCATGCGGTCGGCTTCATCCAACACCACGAATTCCACATCGCCTAACATCACATTGCCAAGCGCCATATGCTCCAGCAAACGGCCGGGGGTACTGATGACTATATCGACGCCAGCCGCCAGTTTACTGGCCTGGCCGCCCATTTTGACGCCACCATACAATGCCGTCACGCTTAGCGGCACAAACTGCGCGTAAGCTGTAATGGCCGTGCCAATTTGCTCGGCCAGCTCACGGGTTGGCGTTACAATCAAAGCCCTTGGACGACGCGACTGGCTAGCTTTCGGGTTGTCCAGCATGCGCTGCAGCACCGGGATAGCAAAAGCCGCCGTTTTACCGGTGCCGGTTTGCGCTGTGACCTGCAAATCCTTGCCCCGCCGGGCCGGTACGATGGCCTGAGCCTGCACCGGCGTCATCTCGTTGTAACCGCACTCGATCAAAGCGCGCTGTAAGTCTGCCGCTAAATCTAAAGATGAAAATTGCATAAGAGTTCCTCTGTAGAATAGCTACAGTTTACAAAAAAATTAATCACTGGCACCGTCAAAATCGCTATCTGTATCGTCACGACTATCGCGTGGCTGATGCGGGCAGGCTCTGGCCAGAATTTCAACATAAAAACCTGGCAAGTCTTGCGCCACAGCCGCATCGATCTGTTTATTGATGTCCGGGGTGAAAATTTTGACGGCCACTTCTTCAGTGGCACCAAAACGGCAATCAAAGGTCCAGTAGTCCATACCCGCTGGCAGCGCTTTACGTCGCTCCCGCTTCAGGTACTTTCTAATTTCATGCTTAATGGCGTCTACCCAACGTGCTGGTTTTAGCCTGGGATGCGTTAACGCGAATGTCTTTTTCATACCTATCCTACCCATATGCACTGCATCAGAAAATCTGGCTGCGCTTAGAAAACGCGCATTCTACATGGAAGCGTAGAAGATAACTGCCACTATCTGCAATTTTTGACAAATCTAATGCAAATTAGCAGCCACACAGGGGCTCAATGTTAAAGACAGGCACCATCCCCGGGGATTAGCCGGGGTATGGTGCGGCCAGGTTAACTGCTTTTTTTACTTTGAATAGAAAACACCACAGCATAGAGCACAGGCACAGCCACCAGCGTCAGCACCGTGGCAAAAGCCAGGCCCCCCATAATGGTCACCGCCATGCTGTTAAAAAATGCATCCCACAGCAGCGGCAGCATGCCCAAAATGGTGGTCAGTGCCGCCAGGATCACCGGGCGGATCCGGCTGATGCTGGCCTGGACAATGGCCTCAATTTTGTCTGGCAGTTGCTGCAGTTGCAGATCGATTTCATCCACCAGCACAATGGCATTTTTCATCAGCATGCCCGACAAACTTAAAAAACCCAGCAAGGACGTAAAACCAAAAGGCAGGCCGGACAACAGCAGTGCTGCCGTCACCCCGCAAATCGCCATCGGCACAATCAGCCAAATCACCAGCGGCTGCTTGAACGAGCCAAACAACAAAATGCTAATCACCAGCATCACCAAAAAGCTGAGTGGCAACTGATTGGCCAGCGATTGCTGGGCTTCAGCCGAGTCTTCGTATTCTCCGCCTAAGGTTAAACGGTAGCCTGTTGGCAGTGCCAGTTGCTCGAGCTGATCTTTAATCTGCCGCAGCGCCTGGTCGGCCGTGATCCCAAGCACCGGCTCGGCTTCCACCGTCAGGGTGCGAACCCGGTCGCGGCGGTGAATACGGGCTTCTTCGCTGCGGGTGTACAGACCATCAATCACCTGAGTAATAGGAATGTAACTATTGTCGACCGAACTCCAGATCATCCGATCCTGCAGGTTATCGACACTCAGCCGCTCATGCGCCGGCGGCCTCACCACAATCGGAATTTGCCGATCGGCTTCACGGTACACCCCGCTTTGCACCCCGGTGGTGGCGAGTTCCAGCGTTTGCGCCACATCGGTGCGGTTCACCCCGGCCACCCTGGCCCGCTCTTCGTTGAAATCCGGCACAATCACCAGCTCACGCTGCCGCCAGTTTTGCCGGATATCGGTGATGACGCCACTGGCCCGCATGATGCCTTCCACCTGTTGGCCATAGCGACGCAGCTCGGCTTCATCGGCACCGGATAACCGCACCTGCAACTTGGCACCGGCCCCCGGACCAAACATCAGTTGCTGCAAATAGATGGTACCTTGCGGTAACTCAGGCGGCATTTGCTCGCGCAGCCGCTGCATCAAGGGTGGAATTTCATCACGATGCCCGGTGCGAACAATCAGTTGCCCATAGGCAGGATTGGGCAGCTCAGGCGCATAGGTCAACATAAAACGACTGGCACCACCACCGACAAAACTGCTGACGGACTCCACCTCAGGTTGCTGCAGTAAAAAGTCTTCCAGTTGGGCAATGTCCCGCGACGTAGCCTGGATATCCGAGCCTTGTGGCAGGTAATAATTGACGTAGAAAATCGGCGTGTTCGAGGCAGGGAAAAACACCTGCGGCACCTTGCCAAAACCAAGCACACTAATCAGGGTCAGCAATACCAGTCCACCCAGTGTCAGCCAGCGATGACGCAGCGCCCGCTGCAGCAAAACAGCGTAGTGGCGATAAAAGCGCCCGGCATAAGGATCGGCCGAAGCCCCGCTGGCCGGCTTAAACAGGTAATGGCCAAACAGCGGCGTCACGGTGACGGCCAACACCCAGCTCAGCAGCAGGGAAATACCAATCACAGCAAACAGCGAGAACAGAAACTCGCCGGTAGCATCTGGCGACAAGCCAATGCCGGCAAAGGCCATAATGCCAATGACGGTAGCACCCAGCAACGGGATTTGCGTGCGGCCTGCCGCTTCCCGGGCGGCCTGGCGCGAGCTCAGGCCACGCTGCATATTGATCAGCATGGTTTCAGCCACCACGATGGCATTATCAACCAGCATACCCATGGCAATGATCAACGCCCCCAGCGAAATCCGCTCCATCTCAATGTGCCAGAGCCGCATAAAAAATACCGTACCAAGCACCGTCAGCAGCAAAGTAGCTCCCACCACCAGCCCAACCCGCCAGCCCATGGCCAGGCACAGCACGCCAATCACTATCAACACCGACAGCGCCAGATTGACGATAAAATCGTTGATGGCTTTTTCTACCACCAGATGCTGCTGGTAAATCGGCTGCAGCGTTACCCCAAGCGGAATTTGTGCCTGCAACTGCTCAAGATGCTGATCAACGGCTTTACCCACATCGACAATATTGGCATCGCTTAAGCCTGCCACCGCCAGGGTAAAAGCCGGTTTGCCGTTAAAACGAATGAGTTCGCTCGGTGTTTCCACCGCATCGCGTCGCACTTCGGCTACATCGTAAATACTCAGTTGTTCGGTCGAGCCGGGGTTGCCTATGCGCACGTTTTCAATGGCTGCTACAGAGTCGAGCCCCGGCTTGCTGACCAGCCGCACCCGCTTATCGCCCACCAGCACCGAGCCAGCGGAGGCCACCGCATTTTCTGATTGCAGCGTATCAACAATCACCCCTGGCGGTAGCCCCAGCCCAAGCAGTCGTTCGTGCGGGATTTCAACGTAAATGGCTTCTTCCGGCTCACCGGCGGTTTGTACCTTAGCGACCCCTGGTACCGTCAGCATTTCCCGCCGTAAAAAGCTCGCCAGCTCGCGGATCTCCCGATCGCTGAAACCGTCGGCCGTTACCGCATAAAAAATGCCAAACACATCGCCAAAGTCATCATTGACCATCGGAGTCAGCACACCGCTGGGCAGCTCAGGCTGAATATCAGTGACTTTGCGCCTGAGCTCATCCCAGATTTGCGGCATTTGGCTGCCATCGTATTTGTCCTGAATCTCGACCCTAATTTCCGACATGCCCGGCATGGATTTCGAGCTGATGCGCTTTAACTGCGACAACTGCTGAATGGCCGACTCCATTTTCTCCGTCACTTCACGCTCGACTTCCTCGGCGGTCGCGCCCGGATAAGGCGTCATCACAATGGCTTCTTTTAAGGTAAAGGCCGGATCTTCCAACCGGCCAATGGTGTTAAGGGCCCATAGACCACCCAAAAAACACAGCAACACCAGCAACCAGGTGCTGATTTGCTTATCAATGGCGTAACTGGCAATGTTCATCCGTTATCCTCGCTCAGTAAGCCTGAAAGGGGCGTACCCGCTGCCCCGGCTGCAAATGCACGAGACCAGCCGATACCAGTTGATCGCCATACTGCACGCCACTTAAAATATCGACCTGCTGGCCGTGGATTTGGCCAAGCTCGACCTGAACCCGCTCTACCGTCTGGCTGTCACTCAGGTAACGCCAGACATAAAACTGCTCCGGCGTGCCGGTATCAATCGCCGACAAAGGTACCGATAAGCTGCTTTGCTGCAAGGTACGCTCGGTTACCACATTCACCGTCATACCCGGCAGCAGATTCACCCCGGCCACCGGTTGCAACGCAAAGGATACCCGGTAGGTTTGGGTGATGGCATCGGCCTCAGTCGCATGCTCGCGGTACTGCAGCGCCACCCCATCCGCCAGACCCGGCAGGCGCACCAACACACGGTAATCAGCACTGTCGTTTACCAGGCGCATCAATTGCTCCGGCACATTGATATGCACCCGAAGTTCGCTGATATTCTGCACCCGAAGCACCGGCGTGCCGGCCGCCACTGTGGTATAACGCTCAATCAAACGGCGGGTGATCAGCGCATCAAAGGGTGCTTCCAGCCGGGTATGTTCCACATTGCGCCGGGCATTATCCAGCGCTACTTTGGCCAGATCGTAACTGGTTTGCAGCTGCTCAAAATCCGACGGCGTTAAAATACCCTGCTCCCGCAGCGGCCTGGCCCTTTCCAGATCGCGCTGCGCCTGCTCCAGTTGCACCCTGGCTTGTTGCAACGCCAACTGGTAATCGGCAGGGTCCAACGCCGCCAACAGCTCACCGGCCGGCACCACCTGGCCTTGCTGTACAGCCAATTCCGTCACCCGGCCACCGACCTGAAATGCCAGATCAACGGTGCTGACCGCATCGACCCGGCCAACAAAACTGCGGCTGCTGTGCTGAGCATCGCCATTCACCGTCACCAGCCTTACCGTCACTGGCATCTGCTGGTCGGCTTCATCCGGCGCTTTCGAGCAAGCCGTCAACCCAAGTGACACCATTAACAGCAAGGTGAAAGGAACCAGTGTTTTTACCAACAAAGTTTTCATGGCATCAGCTCCTTAGCCCGACATAGCAGGTAGTGTTGTAGTTGCTCTTTTTGCTTGCTGGTAAAGGGCGAAATTGACAACATATCCTGAAACCAGAGCGCATCGCAGGCCAGCATCAGTAATACCGCTTCCGGGTTATCGCCACTCTCAGCGTTAATATCCTGCAGCAAAAGCTGACAGGCCTGCTGCACCGGGTTCAGCAAACCAGGTTGCTCAGCAGCTGCTGCTAAAAGGGCCATGGCGGTATTGCCCTGAAGATGCTCGGATAAGAGGGCATGCGCCTTAACCATAGCGGTCAGTGCATTTTCTCCTTGCGCCAGCAGTTGCTGCCGGCCGGCTTCGGTGTTATCCACCAACTGCTGCACCATAGCGCTTATCAGCGCTTCTTTGCTGGGAAAGTGATACAGCAAGCCGCCTTTGCTAAAACCGCTGACTTTGGCGACTTCATCCAGCGTTACCCTGCCAGCGCCCTTTTCGGCTGCCACGCTTAGCGCCGCTTCAATGATCTGCGCTTTGGTTACCTTGGCTCGTTTGTTCATCATTCGCCCTCAAAAAACCGTCTGGTTGGTACAGTAGTGCGAATAATATACCGTCTGGTTGGTATAGTAAATAGATCTGTGAACTTATCATCAGCAATGAATGGCTTGAACATATCGAAAAGCGTGCTGCAATGAGTTAGAGGCCGATCTCAGAATCACCATGCAATCAATACGTTGCATGGTGATTCTGTGTGTTGGGTTGTTAATCAATGCAATTTTTTAAGGATTTGCGGCAATTCAGGCCCGCACAAACCTCGTGTACAACCCTGTTGGCAGTGCGATGAGGCATCCGCTGCTAACAAGTAGACTATTTTTCCAAAAAGGCTTGCTCGATGACGTAATCACCTCGCTGACGGGAGTTGGCTTTGCTAAAGCCTCTGGCATTTAAAATGGCCATGGTGTCATCCAGCATAGCTTGATTGCCACACAGCATAAACCGGTCCCGCTCCGGGCTCAGTGGTGGCATGCCCAAGTGCTCGGTGAAGATGTCCGACTGCAGTAAGCTGGTGATCCGCTGCTGATGCAAGGCATGGCGGTACGCTTCACGGGTCACTGTTGGGTGGTAAAGTAATTGGTCCCGCACCCAGTCACCAAAAAACTCATTGTTAGGCAGTTGATTGCAGATCACATCCTGATAAGCAAGCTCAGAAACAGTGCGCACGCCGTGCACCAGAATCACCTTGTTAAATTGCTCGTAAATAGCAGGATCTTTAATGATGCTCATAAAAGGGGCCAAACCGGTGCCGGTGGCCAACAGGTACAGGTTTTCGCCTGGTGTCAGGTGCCCTGCAACCAGGGTACCGGTTGGACGGGTCGAGATGTGCAACGACTGCCCCACCTGAATGTGCTGCAAGCGCGAGGTCAAGGCACCGTCCGGTACCTTGATGCTGAAAAACTCCAGCTCATCTTCGTAGTTCGCACTGGCAATGCTGTAAGCCCGTAGCAGTGGTTTGTTGTCCACTTCGATGCCAATCATCACGAACTGACCATTTTCAAAGGTGAAGCCAGGGCGTCGTGTGGTTTTAATACTAAAAAGCGTATCGTTCCAATGATGAACCTGAGTCACCGTTTCAGTGATAGTACCTCGCATAAACCCCTCATTATCAGTATGCTTAACACAACCACCAAACAAGGCCGCAGCATGTGCTGTATTCATTAGCGCTGTTTGATAATCTGAGAAATCGCCAGAAAAGGCGATGGTACAATACCTGAGTAAAACACTCAACTATTTATCCGAGTATTTTAGTCAAGTATTTGCAGGCACTTGCAAAACCATGCACCAGCATTTGAGTTGCATGCCACAAAGCTGACTCAATAATGCCCCGTGTTTGTGGATGTTCCTTCTGAGTTTTAGCGATTGGTAGCGCCTTCCAAGCCAGTAACACTGGAGCAGACAGCTATTCCTTGTTAAGCTGAATGAAGCCGCCTAATAAGGAGCAGTGCTATGCGTTTTGCGAGTCCGAAGCGAATCTTCGTATCTGTTTTCATCGGGTTGATGGCAACTGCTGTTTTGCCCGTTACAGCGGCGACTTCATCAGTGGAGCCATTAAACGCCGAACAATCCGATCCACGAACGCTCGGTTGGATGCAGGGTTTTCCGCCGCCGGTAGAAAAACGGATCACTCAGCCCGATAGCAACTTCTTTAGTTTCCCTAAGTTACGCTGGAGCGTGTGCCACATGCGTGAGTTACTGCCTACTGCAGCCATTCCGCGCGCCATCGACCACTATGCCCCACTGCCAGAAGCACTCATTGCGTCGATTGACCAATTGCAGTTCACTCCTACAGGGGCCAGCACGCCCATCAGTTGGCACGATAGCCTGGCGGCCAATTATACCGATGGACTTTTGGTGCTCCACCGCGGCAAGGTGGTGTACGAAAGCTATCGGGGCTGTTTGGGCCCACAACAACATCATGCCGCGATGTCGATGACCAAATCCATCACCGGCTTATTGGCGGAAATGCTGATTGCACAGGGGCTGCTGGATGAAAGCGCTCTGGTCGGTCAGCTGATACCAGCACTTCGGGGTTCGGCCTTTGCCAATGCTACGGTGAGGCAGGTGATGGATATGACCACTGCGCTTCAGTACAGTGAAGATTATGCCGATCCAACTGCGGATATCTGGCAATACAGTGCTGCGGCTAACCCGCTGCCGAAGCCTGCCGGCTATCAGGGGCCAGTGGGTTATTTTGAGTATCTGATGACCGTCCGGGCCGCGGGAGAGCATGGCAAGGTGTTTGGCTATAAAACCGTCAACAGTGATGTATTGGGCTGGGTGCTCGCCACCGTAACCGGTAAACCCTATCACCAGTTGGTGTCTGAACTCTTGTGGCAGCCATTGGGGATGCAACAGGATGCCTACGTGACTGTCGATGGGCTCGGCACACCCTTTGCCGGTGGCGGTATCAGTGCCACCCTGCGGGATTTGGGCCGTTTGGGGCAAGCACTGCTGGATGCAGCTCAGGGGAAACCCGGGGTCATAGCGCCAGAGCTGGCCCGCAGCATTCGGGCTGGTGGTGATAAAGCAGCCTTTGCGGCCGGTTTTAGCAGTTTAACCGGTGGCAGTTACCGCAGTATGTGGTGGGTCTTTCATAATCCGCATCAGGCTTTTGCTGCCCGGGGCGTGCATGGCCAGACCATTTACATCGACCCGACCGCTGACATGGTGATTGTGCGTTTCGCCTCGCATCCGGTTGCCAGCAACAGCGCCAATGATGCAACCTCGTTACCGGCTTATCAGGCATTGGCAGAGTTCTTGATGCAACAAAATTCAGACTGACTCTTTTCCGAGAAAAGTCACTGCATCGCTTGGTGCAGTGACCTTCTCGCACGCTATGAACTATTTTCGTACCATACTGCGAAACACCCCATCCCGCTTAATCAAGCCGTGATAGAGGGCGGCACAGCTATGCACCACGATCAGCAGCACCAACAGCAGCGCTGCCCAGCCATGAATTTCGCGGAACAAGCCGTACAGGGCTAAATCGGTATGAAGCAAGCTTGGCAGCGGCAGCCCAAACAAGCTCAGTGGCCGGCCGGCCGCGTTTTGCATTAAATAGCCGGATAGCGGCATCACAAAGAGCAACAGATAAAAGCCAAGTTGCGTGAGCTTCGCTGCCAGTTGCTGCATGTTCGGCACACTAGCAGGTAATGTTGGCTTTTCTGAGCGCAGGCGAATGATAAGGCGCACCACAATCGCCAGTAGGGCAATCAACCCCATGGCTTTGTGCCAGGCCAGCAGTTGCTGCTGCCAGGGGCCCAGTGACTTGACCATGGTTAAACCGGCAAACAACAGGCAGAGCACTAGAGCTGCCATCAGCCAATGCATCACCCGCATGGCAAGAGGATAAGACTGCGGCTTATTCATTGGCACCTCCGGCAACCTGCTGCATCAAGACTTCGCGGGCCCGGCGCCGGTGCGATTCGGCATAGGCGGCTGCGCGGGCGCGTAGAATCGGGTCCGCCGATGGTGCAAAGCCAGCGGGCAACACCAGGGGATCGAAATTAAGCGCATTGCAGGCGCCTTCTTGCTGCACACTGGCTTGCTCAATCACGATAGTACCGGCACTGAGCTGTGGGTTGCTTTCCGGCCAGGGAGTGGTGGCGTCGGCCGGTTCATCCTTGGCGGTTGCCAGGGTAAACTGCAAGTCAAAGCGCACTGGCCCTTGCTGCAGCCGACTGAAAAACTCTTGCTGCAATGCATCTGCTGCTTCTTCGTCCGCAATAACGCCAGCATCATCCGTCAGTGGTAAGGCCGCCCAACGCACTGCTTGCTGTTTGCCTTGCCGGTCAACCAGATAAAAAGCATTAATGCTGTGGTAGCGCTCCGTGGCATAACTTTGGGTTGGCTGATAGTGGCTACGCCATTGTAGAAAATGCGCGCTTTCCGGGTGATCAGCAAAAAACTGCGGCACGGTATTGCTTTGAATGGCCAACAGCTGTTGATAAAACTTTTCCGGCGTAGCTACCGCCATCACCGGCGGTGTATTCATCGCCGTGCGCCATTGATGCACTGTGTCAGGTAAAATGGTTAAGGCCAGGCTGCGCACAGGCGCGCGTAAATCAGGTGCCGTTGGGTTGCTCCCGGCAATTGAAATGCGGCCAATTAAGGGGTAGCTGCCAGGCTGCAATGCTTTGGCACTGGAGTAAGCAGCTAATTCTCCGGAGGCCTGAAACTCGCCACTGATGCAAAACCCCTTGGCGTGAGCGCGCCTGAAACCCGCCTGAATTGAGTCGCCTTGTTGTAAATTGACAAAATCCTGGGCACTGACCGGTGCCCGGCCACTCACAGTAACCGCATAAACAGCAGCCGCTACCACGGCTCCCGCCGCAGCAGCAAACAGAACATATCGCATAAGCATGACTTCTTTTGGTTAGACATTCGGATGGTGCTAAAAACCAATAGACCAATACGCTCTGATGGGAAAAGCGATCATAATTTTGTTCTGGCCTGGCTAAACAGTACGGCGCATATCCGGCAGCCAGAATGCCAGTATGCCCAGCAGGGGAAACCAGGCACAGAGCTTGAAAATAAAACCTATGCTGGTGACATCTGCCAGCATGCCAAGTACGGCCGCGGCTATGCCACTGATGCCAAACATCAAACCGTAAAACAGCCCGGAAATCATCCCTACCCTGGCCGGCATCAGTTCCTGAGCAAACACAATAATGGCCGAAAAAGCCGACGACATCACCAGACCAATCAGCACCGTTAATAGCGCCGCGCCTAATAAACTGCTGTAAGGCAGCATTAACGCCAGCGGTGCCGCGCCCAAAATCGATACCCAGATCACCCACTTGCGGCCAAACCTGTCCCCTATGGGGCCGCCGGCCACCGTGCCCACGGCGATGGCGGCCAAAAACAAAAATAGAAACAACTGCGAGTCGGCTACCGATACTTCAAATTTTTCAATCAGGTAAAAGGTGTAGAAATTACTCAGACAGGTCATATAGACGTATTTGGAGAAAATCAGCAGTGCCAGTACCCCCAATGCCTGGCGGGTTTGGCGGGTGCTTAAGCCATTGCCCTTTCTCGCGGCATTGCCTAGCCGTTGCCTGGCATTGGATTGCACCACCCAGCGGCTGACCCACGCCAGCAGCATAATGCCGGCAATGGCAAACAGGCAAAACCAGCCGATGCTGCCCTGGCCGCGCGGGATAATGATCATCGCAGCCAGCAAAGGCCCGAGCGCCGAGCCGGCATTGCCCCCTACCTGAAACATCGCCTGCGCCAAACCATAGCGCCCACCGGATGCCATCCGTGCAACCCGGGAGGCTTCGGGGTGAAAGGTTGAGGAGCCCAGCCCTATCATCGCCGATGCCAACAGCAGCATATCATAACGCTGGGCCAGACTAAGCAGCGCCAGCCCCAGCAGAGTAAACACCATGCCAAGTGGCAGCAAAGCGGGCTTGGGGTGTTTGTCGGTGTAAAAACCCACAGCAGGTTGCAGCACAGAAGCGGTCAGCTGAAAAATCAGCGTGATCAGGCCAATCTGGGTAAAGCTGAGCGCATAATCCTGTTTTAGCATCGGATAAATGGCTGGCAATACCGCCTGGATCAGATCGTTGAGCAAGTGCACCACACTCACTGCACCAACCACCGGCACTACCATTATCGCAGGCGTAGAAATTGGCGAAGGTGTTGCTATCGGCGAGGGCGGCAAATCCACTGTTTTTTCAAGACTAGTCACAACAAAACGACCTGAGGAGGAAAAACCAGCATTATATACTCAATCTCTGAGTCTATGGCGCTTGTTTTGCCTCCTTTCGACTGACAGCAACCAGCCGTTGCTCGCTGTTGTTCATGTCGCCATTCAGCACCCGAGAGGGAGGTTAATTTCTACCTGGCCAAATTCTAATAGGCCACACAAAAACGTTGGTTACTATGCTGTGGCTGCTCCACTTCATTTAGCATCGCCACCGCATAATCGCCATTAGAAATGCGACTTTGCCCCTGACTGTCGGTCAGTAAAGCATCCAATCCCAGGCGGAAGCTTCCGGTTTTTTCGCCCGGGAAAATATCGGCGGCCGGCGATAAAAAGCTCCAGCTCAGGGTGCTCTGGCTACGTAATTGCTGCAATACCTCTGCCGCACCTTCAGCGGTAGCGCGGTATTCTGCCGGGAAATCCGGGCTATCCAGCAGGCGACTGCCATCGGGCAGGGTTAAGGTAGCAGCGCCACCGACCACCAGCAAACGGCCTACTTTGGCAGTGCTTGCGGCAGTAAATACGGACTGAAATGCTTTTACATAGTAGCCTTTTACATCCTGCTGGGCATGGCCGCTAAAGGCGCTGATCACCACATCTTTGCCGCGCAATAACGCCGTTAAGGCTGCGGTGTCGTTTATATCCAACCCGACCACTGTTAAGCCCGCTTTGGGTTCAAGCCGCTCGGGTCGGCTCACCACTGCGGTTACCTGATGGCCGCGGCTTAATGCCTCTGCCGTAATGGCCGAGCCGATAAAGCCTGATGCGCCTAAAATGACTAATTCCATACTGTGCTCCTAACGTTACTTTGTGATTCACCTTCAGTGTGCCGCTAGTATGCCCACTCGATTAACGCAGAAAAATAGCCTAATATTAAAATCACTGTTTGGTTAATTAAAACAATAAGCATGGATCACGCCGATTTAAATAGCCTACAACTGGTGCAGCAGCTTCACCTGGCCGGGAGCTTTACCGCGGCAGCCGAGCAGCTTGGCTGCAGCAAAACCACGATCAGCCTGCAGTTAAAAGCGCTGGAGCAACAATTAGGGGTGGCGTTGTTTCGGCGCACGACGCGCCAACTTAGCCTGACCCAGGCCGGCGAGCAGCTGCTGCACGACTGCCTGCCCCTGCTCGATGAGCTGCAACAGGCCTTGCAACAGTTGCAAAGCAGCGACAAGGTGTTGCAAGGCAGGCTGGTGCTCAGTGCACCGGAAGATTACAACAACCGCATTCTGGCACCAGCAGTGGTTGCGTTTATGGCGCAGCACCCGGCGCTGGAGGTAGAGTTTCGCAGCAGCGATCAGGTGAAAGATCTGATTAAAGAAGGGATAGATTTAACCATTCGCGCCGGCTGGTTAAAAGACTCCAGCCAGCAGGCCAGAAAACTCGGCAGTTTTGAGCAGTGGTTATTGGCCGCCCCGGCCTATCTGGCACAAACCGGCATACCGCAGCACCCGGCCGAATTGGCTGACTTGCGCTTTATTGCCTTTACGCCATTACAGCAACCACAGCAGTGGCGCTTTAGTCACACCGATCCAAAGAGCGGTGCGACGGTGCAACACAGTCAGTATTTGCAGGCGCCCTTTAAAACCAGCTCGACCCAAACGATCACCGCATTGATGCTGGCCGGAGCCGGCATCGGCATACTGCCCGACTACAGCGCCCGCGAGCTGGTCAACAGTGGCCAATTAGTCAGGCTGCTGCCCCACTGGCGCTTAGCGCAAGGCGGTATCTATGCGGTCTATCCACCGGGCAGGTTTCGCCCGGCCAGGGTCACCGCTTTTGTCGACTTTTTGCAGCAATATCAGCAGTTGGCTTAAAGACTGAAATACCTTTGCATCCCAACTGAATTCGTGTAAATGTGAAATACAACTTCCGTTTTACACAAAAATTAAAACGTTTCTTAGCATTCAATACCGCCCTCAAGCAAAGTGCAGTGGTCTACAACGGCGAAGCCATCACCTTCAGCGACGGCGCACAGGCAGTTCCCTCACCTCTGCCGCTGAATTGCTCTAATACTCCAGGGAAGCTTGCGATTTGCTGGTTTTATTTTGATACACCCGCAATTTTAATAGCACTCCACCTTGAAAACTCCGCAAATAACCATTTATTACGAGAACCTATTAATAATAATCGTTTTTCATGATCAGTAAGACTTTTTCATGCCACCAATTTGAGACTACCCGCCCCCTTGTAATCAATATTCACGTGATGTAGGATAAAATAATTAATTTTCATGGTCATTAATCGCTTTTCACGTGAGCACTATGGTATTCGATAAAGAAATAAAATTTTTTGATGGCGAGGTATTTCCTGAGCCTAACGCAGAGCTGGCAGGATACTCATGGCTTATATGCGAATATCAACTCAATGTTCCCTCCCCGGAAAGCATCTATGCCATTGTTGCGGCTAAAAGCGCCAAGCGCAGTAAAGGTAGGTGGCAGTTATTGGGGAGCCGCTATCAACCAGAACCCCACTGGTTTTCACAATTAGTATTCGCATTAAAATATGAAGGGGTCGATTTAGCGGTTATCAGAAGCTTATTTAATGCATTAGCAGAAGATGATATAAGGCATTCTATTGAGGGCGAAATTACGGGTTCTTATAGTCGGAGAATTTGGTTTTTCTATGAATGGCTTACTGAAAAATTACTGCCAATCGATGATGTTACCACGGGTAATTATGTTGACGCGCTAAATGAAAAGCTTCAGTTCGGTTGCTCCGCAACAAAAGTTCCGCGCCAAAGAATCAATAATAACTTGCCGGGTGTTCGTGGTTTTTGCCCTTTGATTAGGAAAACTGATGCAATTATCCACTTTATAGAGCAAGGCTTTAACGAGACAGCTGCTCAACATCTTGGCAATGTACATAGTGATTTGATAGCAAGAGCTGCTGCTTTTTTGCTGCTGTCAGATTCAAAGGCTTCTTACACGATTGAAGGAGAAGCCCCCCCCCACAACCGCATAGAGCGGTGGGGGAAAATTATCGGTCAAGCAGGTCAGCAAAGGTTAACCGTTGAGGAGATTGAGCGATTACAACAAGTTGTCATACCAGATAGTCGATTTATTGTACCAGGAATTCGCTGTGTTGGAGGCTTTGTTGGTGAGCATGACAGAATAACAAATATTCCAATACCAGAGCATATATCAGCAAAGCCGGAAGATCTGGATAAACTACTAGCTGCGCTTTTCGAAACCTATGAGTTGATGAAGAAATCTGGTTTTCATCCAGTATTAGCGGCTACAACAATCGCTTTTTCATTTGTATTTATTCACCCGCTAGAGGATGGTAATGGACGAATTCATCGCTATCTGATCCATCATGTTTTGGCTGAAAATGGATTTACACCAAAAGGTGTAGTTTTCCCTGTATCGTCAGTTATTTTACAACGAATACAAGAATACAAGGCTGTGTTGGAGCAGTTTACAAAACCGCGTTTAAACTACATTGAATGGCACCCAACTCCAGACAATAATGTTCATGTGACTAACGAAACCATTGATCTTTATCGCTACGGCGACATGACTAATCAAGTGGTATTCTTATTTGAATGCATAAAAGATACGGTAGAAACCGTACTTCCTGAAGAAGTTCAGTATCTTGCCAGATATGACGAGGTATGGGAATACATAAATAATCGGTTTGACTTTCCTCACAAGAGTCTGAGCTTGCTACTGAACTTCTTAAGGCAAGGCAATGGCACTCTATCGAAGCGGGCAAGAAGCAAGGAGTTTGCTGCGTTATCTGATAGTGAGGTGCAAGCAATAGAAAGCAAATACCGGGATGTTTTTGGGCTTAGCTAGTGTCCGTCCTGAAGGGCGGACGCTAACGCGGTGCAAGGATCCGCACCGAGTCACCAGTGGTTAGCTCCAGCCGTGTTTGTGCTTTTTGATAATCGCTCATGATTTCCTCCGGTAATCGTGTGAACTCACCCGGCCAAGCCACAACTTAGTCCGACCAATTTGTAAAATTATGGTCAGTAGTGCCGTTCATTGCCAGCTGCTGCACTACTAAACACACATCATGGCTTGACCTGTCTATAACTTTATAGTTTATGCTGCAATTTCTTTGGTAAAGGAACCGGCGATGTATCGAATATCTGAACTGGCCGGACTATCGCGTACCGCTTTGTTGTATTACGAAAAGCAGGGATTGCTGCGCGCGCAACGCCAAAGCAATGGCTATCGGCTCTATAGCGAGCAAGACAGGCAGCGACTGTATTTGCTGCAACAACTGCAGGCGGGTGGCTTATCGCTTAGCGAGTGCAAAGCCTGTCTCGATGCCAAGTTAAACCAGAGTTTGCTGCAGGCCCGCCTGCAGAAACTGGATCACGAAATAGCGCAAAAACAGCAGGCGCGGCATTTGCTGGCTAGCTTGTTAGGGCACTCTACGCTGCGGGCCTGGCATCAGGCCGTTGATAAAGCAGCACCGGATGCTCATTTATCCTGGCTGAAACAGCAGGGCTTCACTGAAAAAGAAGCCTTGCGCTTAAAATGGTTATCACACGATATGAACGAACACGAACAGTACATGGCGGACTTTATGGCCGTCTACCAGGGCTTAAAGTATTGGGCGCCAGGCAGTGCAGAAGATACCCTGCGGGCACTGGCACTGCTGACACCGCCACCGGCTACCCTGCTGGAAATTGGCTGCGGCAAGGGCATCGCCACCACCCTGTTGGCTGAGCATAGCACTGCCAGCATCACCGCAATCGACAACGAGCCTACGGCTCTGGAGGCTTTGCAGCAGCAACTGGAAGTGCTGGGGTTCACCAAACGGGTGTCAGTCCTTTGCGCCAGCATGACGGAGCTGCCTTTTGCAAAACAAAGCTTTGATGCGATTTGGTCGGAAGGTTCTGCCTACATCATGGGGCTGGTGCAGGCGCTGCGCTATTGGAAGACATTCTTAAAGCCTGGCGGTTATCTGGTGCTTAGTGAGCTGGTCTGGCTAACGGATACACCAAGCCCGGAAGCGCGTGATTTCTGGCAGCAAGGCTACCCGGATATGCGAAACATCGCCTGCTGCATCAAACGAATACAGGAGGCAGGCTATCAGCTGGTGGATCAGTTCTCACTCAGCGACCAGGCCTGGCAGAATTACTACCAGCCGCTGCAAGAGCGTATTGATGCGATGAAGCCGCAGCTACCAAATTCAAGGGCTTTGCTGGATACCCAGCAAGAAATCAACATCTACCGGCAGTACGGCGCTGAGTTTGCTTATCAGATGTTTGTACTTCGATGTTAGTGTTTTGATTAACCTGTCGAATCGATAAATCCTACTGCAGTGGGATTAACTGATATTTAAGTGTGAATGCTGCTATACATCCTAATCCAGTAGGATTAATAGGTTGAAAATAAACCGCCACCCTACTGCAAAAGATTCTCAGCCAAAAAGCAGCTTAACCTCGATTCCTGAGTTAGGCCTGCGGGCCTAAAGAACAGCTAAGAGGTTAATTTTTATCTGACCCCGATATTTACCCCGATATTTTACCCCGATATTTAATTTGACCCCGATATTTAATTTGTATTTAACTTGCACTAAGTTAATTGGGGCAATCTACAAACATAGTGAGTAAAAAATGAATATAACATCAAAATTTAAACTTGTAGTGGCATTTGTATTAGGCGCTTTTTTGGCATGGGGAGCCACTACTTATTATTTTGTTGCTAGGCTGATGGTTACTCAGACAATTTATGCGGTAAATAACTCAGTCGATTATTATGTGGTGGCGTCACGTCAAAGATCTTATGATGAGATTGTTCTTATACTGAACTCCCGAATTTCATGTGCCCTTGATGAACTTGAACTAATAAAAGAGAGCAACTGGCCGCTAATGAGCGTAGATGAGCACTATCATGATCAAATAGATAAAGCTTATAAATTACGCCAAGTTCCGTGTGATCACCCTTTCAGACTTAATAATGATTGATATTCACCTGAGGGATCCCCACGAATTTAAAGCTCATAGTATCAGCTCTTTTTCAATTTGATCAGTAAGCGTAACACCAACCACACCTGCGGTGTGATTGGTTTTGCGGATCAGTAAGGCAGGAGTTTCTGCAGTTGCTCGCTGTCAGTCACCTTAGGCAGCTCAGTCAGTAACCGGCACAGGTAATCGTAGGGCTCCAGTCCGTTGATTTTGGCGGTTTCTAATTTTGGGGTCAGAAAAAAATTAATCTTATCCCTAATAGTGCCTCCCACCGCCTAACCAACAGGCTTTCTAAACCGCAACACCATCTGGTGAGCCTCACCAATAGCCAGGTATTTTTCTCTATCGGTTTCACCACCCGCTAAAGCCGGTGGCAGTGACCAGATCCCGTCCGGGTGGTCGGCGGTATCTTTCGGGTTGTGCAGTAAGTCGCTGCTGGCCTCGAAATGAAAACCGGCTTCTGCCGCCAAATCCAGCCATAGCTGTTTAGGCACATAACCAGAGCCTTGCCAATCGGTTTCCAGTTTATCTTCTGGTAATAGCGGTGCCACCACCCCCAGCACCCCACCCGGCTTTAGTGCCTGGTAAAAACTGGCCAGGCCATGGCGCAGCGACTGCTCGCCTTCAAAGATATAAAACTGATTGCGGATAGACAGCACAAAATCAGCGCTTTCAGGCGGCGCTATCGTCATATCGGCGATGGGCGCAAACTCAGTAAGGGTGACATTTTGATACACCGGGTGGCTGGCCAGCTTCTTGCTGTAGTCCGAACGAACGCTTTGCATGTAATTGGAGCTCAGCAAGGTAAAAGCATCTGAGAAGTGCGCTGCGTATAGTTTACCCTGCTCTGCCAACAAGGGCGCCAGCACCTCGGTATACCAGCCAGCACCCGGCCATATTTCCACCACGGTGCTTTGCGGCGTCACACCAAAAAAGCGCAGGGTTTGTTCTGGTTTGCGAGCTTCGTCCCGCACTTTATTGGCTTCGCTGCGCACTTCGTGCTGCAGCGCCTGGCTGATATCGGCCGAGGCAATAAAGCTGACCTGGCTGGCCAGCAACAACAGGCTTAAACGAGCGAACTTAGTGAGCATACCCTAGTCCTTGTTCGGTGCATCCATTGAGGTGCATCCATAGAAAAGTATCGATCTAAAGTAACCCTGTTCGATTGTTTTTAAAAGTGTTTTTAACCAGCAATGCAGCTGCATGATCACGACCGGCGATAAAATTGTTACTATGTCAGGCACCAGCCATGATTTTGTCTGCCAGAGTGGAGCTTTATGTCGCACAACACCATTGCCCTGAACAAACAGCTACAGCCATTGGATCACCTTGATTCCGTCTGGTTGTTTGGTTATGGCTCGCTGATTTACAAGGCGGATTTTCCTTACCTGCAGTGCAAACCCGCCTGTATTTATGGCTGGCAACGCCGTTTCTGGCAGGGCTCGCATGATCATCGTGGCACGCCACAGGCGCCAGGCCGGGTGCTCACCCTGATTGAGGCTCCAGGCGCCCGCTGCGCTGGCATGGCCTATGAAGTAACACCCGATACCTTTGAGCACCTTGATCACCGTGAAAAAAACGGCTACCTGCGGGTATTTACTGAGTTGCATTGGCTGGACGAGCCAGGGCAAACGCAAGGCCTGGTGTATTTAGCCAGCGCCGATAATGAGGCTTACCTTGGCCCGGACACAGACGCCGCTATTGCCGCCCATATTGCCAGCAGCGAAGGCCCAAGTGGCCCCAACAGCGACTACCTTTTGCAACTGGCACAAGCACTGAGGGAGATGGATGAGCAGGACGAGCATGTATTTGCCATAGAGCAGCAGCTATTAAAGCTGCTTTAATAGCTGTCCCCTCCTGTTCCGGGGACTTAACGTACACTGCCCCCCGGAATACATCATTCTGCCCCCTTGGCTTTGCGCTGTATGTTTTCGATAGGGTCAGAAATTCACGAAGCCAGGCCGGCCAGACGCTTAAGCAGGATCAGAAATCCCTCGCAGGATGTCATTGACGCGGTTTCTTCCATGGTGTGGTAGCCGGTCGTTGGGATCTGCAGTGTGGTACCGGTGACTGCGCCCGCTGAGGCGGCGATAATCCTGCCCATTTCGGTGCTGCCAAGTGACTGAGCAGATTGCCCAGGTGCTAACAACGCATTTTTCTGTTCAATGTATTCATCTTTGAAGCTGTAACTAACTCCTGCTGTCTGGCACAAAGCGGCCAGTGTATCGGTCAGTTGCGCATCGAAACTGGCGTTGGCGTCTTTGTGTCGCAATACCAGTTGCTGGCGATCTGCCTCCTTTCTGTCCGGGTAGGGGCTGGTATCCACCACGACCAGCCGGTTGGTGGTGTTGCCAAAGCGCCGGAACCATTCCAGCAGATAGCGCCAGCTCTTCCCTGCCTCTTCCTGTGCCGTAAAAAAGGCGGTGCCCTGAAAACCTAAACTGAACAAATGCACCAAATAGGCCGCAGTGAGCACGTTATCCAGCTGACCACTGATGCTGTCAGCACCAATTCTGAGTTTGTCGGCGAAAGCCACCGGCGTACCGGCGACCAAATGGGACATTCCCTCAAGGGTGAAAATCAGGTTGTTACGCCGCTCACAGACATAACTTGAGGCAATTTTACCGCTACCGCGGTAGGCACCGGACCAGGGCTCATACGCCATCACTGGCGTAGTATCAAAGCGATCAACAATTTTATTGATCAACTGCTCGGATACGGAGTTTCCCAGCAAATCGGAGCGGTTTCCTGCCACAAAAGCAGCGTACTGAAATTCATCGGGACCCGTGCAGATAAGCCCATGCCGATCAATATGTGCAGAAAACATGGTGCTGAAGGGGGCATTGCCCTGTGCGACCAGTAAGCCTTCATACCAGGTAACCTTTGCGCCGCGCTCCTCCAGTTCCCGTTGCAGCACCCTGAAAAAACTATGCTCTGCGCCCACCACACTAGGCTCGCGGATCAATATTTTCAGCAAATCCAGCAGTTCATTTAACTCAGTCATGGTGGTATCCGGACAGAAAATTATGGTGCTATATTCAGGCCAATCGCCGCTCCATGCAAAGAAAATCTGCTTTACGGGGATTTTGCGGATTTCTCTCTGCCGCATCAAGCAACCGCTGAATAGCTCTTATTTACTGTAAAGCCTTCGAGTTAAATTCACCTAACGAAAAGCCCACTCGAAGTGGGCTTTTAAACGACTTATTTATTCCCATTAAACGACTTATTTCATGGGAACAACAGGCAAGCCGGAATTAACGATAAGCCTCCGGGCTAGGACAAGCGCAGATCAAGTTGCGGTCACCGTAAACATCGTCGATACGGGTCACCGTTGGCCAGAACTTGTTCTCGGCGACAAAGGCGGCCGGGAAGGCAGCAACCTGACGGTCGTAGGCACGGTTCCAGTCGTTGCTGAACACATCCTGCATGCTGTGCGGGGCAAAGTGCAGCGGGTTGTTGTCCAGCGCCCATTCACCGGACTCCACCTTGGCGATCTCCGCGCGAATGGTGGTCATGGCTTCGATGAACTTATCCAGCTCGGCTTTGCTTTCCGACTCGGTGGGTTCAATCATCAGGGTACCAGCGACCGGGAAGCTCATGGTCGGTGAGTGGTAACCAAAGTCCATCAGACGCTTGGCGATGTCCATCTCGGTAACGCCACTGGCTTCTTTCAGTGGACGGATATCAATGATGCACTCGTGCGCCACCCGGCCGTTGCTGCCGCGGTACAGTACCGGGAAGTGCGGATCCAGCTTCTTCGCCATGTAGTTGGCGCTCAGAATAGCCATGGATGTAGCTTGCTTTAAGCCCTCGCTGCCCATCATGGCGATGTACATCCAGCTGATCGGTAAAATACCAGCGCTGCCGTAAGGCGCGGCCGATACTGAACCGTTTTGCGCACCGGTACCTGGGATTTTCACCACCGGGTGATTCGGTAAAAACGGTGCCAGATGGCTTTTCACACCAATGGGGCCCATGCCAGGGCCGCCGCCGCCGTGCGGAATGCAGAAGGTTTTGTGCAGGTTCAAATGCGACACGTCCGAGCCGATAAAGCCTGGTGAAGTTAACCCCACCTGAGCATTCATATTGGCACCGTCCATATAGACCTGACCACCGTGCGCATGCACGATCTCGCACAGTTCACGAATGCTGGCTTCAAACACGCCATGGGTCGATGGGTAGGTCACCATAATGGCCGCCAGCCGATCCGATACTTCCTCGGCCTTGGCTTTTAAATCGGCCATATCGATGTTGCCGGACTTGTCGCAATCGACCAGCACCACTTCAAAGTTGGCCATGGCCGCTGTCGCCGGATTAGTACCGTGGGCAGAAACCGGGATCAGACAGACATTGCGGTGACCTTCGCCACGGCTTTCGTGGTACTTGCGAATGGCAATCATGCCAGCGTATTCGCCCTGAGCACCGGAGTTCGGCTGCATCGAGATGTTGTCGTAACCGGTGATATTGACCAGCCAGTCGCCCAGCTCGGTGATCATCTGGCCATACCCTTGTGCCTGATCAAGTGGGCAGAACGGGTGCAGCGCGCCAAATTCCGGCCAGGTGACCGGGATCATCTCGGCGGTGGCGTTCAGCTTCATGGTGCAGGAGCCCAGAGAAATCATCGAATGGTTCAATGCCAGATCTTTGTTTTCCAGCTTTTTGATGTAACGCAGCATCTCAGTTTCTGAGTGGTACTGATTAAACACCGGGTGCTGCAAAATCGCATCGTGACGCAGCAGGCTGGCAGGAATTGAGCTAGAACCCTGTTGCACCAGCTCAGCATCCAATGCCGCCACATCCAGACCATGGCTATCGCCCAGCACAATGGCAAAGAGTTCAGCGATATCAGCCGCTGTGGTCAGTTCGTGGAAGCTGACTGACAGGCTATCGCTCAGATCAGTGCGCAAATTCACTTCTTTGGCCAGTGCGCGGGCAATAACGGCAGCGCGATCGGCTACTTTAAAGCTGATGGTATCGAACCAGTGGTTGTGCAAAAGCTCAACGCCTTTGGCTTTGAGGCCAGCAGCAAAAATATCGGCGGAGCGGTGAATGCGCTCGGCAATGGTTTTCAGGCCTTCCGGGCCATGGTAGACGGCGTAGAAGGACGCCATATTGGCCAGCAGTACCTGAGCGGTACAGATGTTGGAGTTGGCTTTTTCGCGGCGGATATGCTGCTCGCGGGTTTGCATCGCCATCCGCAGGGCGTTGTTATCGAGCCGGTCTTTCGACACACCGATAATACGGCCTGGCATCGAGCGCTTGTACGCATCGCGGGTGGCAAAGAAAGCGGCGTGCGGGCCGCCGTAACCCATCGGCACCCCAAAACGCTGCGCCGAGCCCAGCACCACATCGGCGCCCAGTTGACCCGGGGATTTCATCAGTACCAGCGCCATAATATCAGTGGCAACCGCAACGATGGCTTTATTGGCCTGCAAATCGGCAATCAGGGCAGTATCGTCGCGGACTTCACCGCTGCTGCTTGGGTATTGCAGCAAGGCACCGAACACATCGTGCTTGGCAGCGTCGCTGGCCGGGCCGGTGACGATATCAAAGCCAAACATCTCGGCACGGGTTTTCACCACGTCCAGTGTTTGTGGGTGCACATCGTTGGCAATAAAGTAGCTGTTGGATTTTTTGTTTTTCGACACCCGCTTGGCCAGCGCCATGGCTTCGGCAGCGGCGGTGGCTTCATCCAGCAAAGACGCACTGGCCAGCTCCAGGCCGGTTAAATCCAGCGTCAGGTGCTGGAAGTTCAGCAGTGCTTCCAAACGGCCCTGAGCGATTTCCGGCTGATACGGGGTGTAAGCGGTGTACCAGCCCGGGTTTTCCAGCACATTGCGCAGGATCACGTTCGGCGTCAGTGTCGGGTGATAGCCCATACCAATGTAGGATTTAAAAATTTTGTTCTTGGCAGCAACGGACTTCAAATAAGCAAGGGCTTCGGCCTCGCTGCGGCTGTCTCCAATGGCAAGCGGCTTTGGTAAACGGATATCGGCCGGAATGGTTTGCGCAATCAGCTCTTCCACCGAACCGACATTCAGCTCGGCCAGCATGGCGGCGGTTTCATTGGCATCCGGGCCAATATGACGTTGAATGAATTCCTGGTGATTCGCAAGTTGCGACAGCGTTTTAGCAGCAGGGTTGCTCATGCTTGATGTGTCCTATAAATACAATGGCGACAAAAAATGTACAGCGTAATAAAGGTAAGCCCCGAACTATACGGGGCTTACGCAGTAACAGATTGGTTTTACTCTTCGTCGATAAGGTTCTGGTAGCCTTCAGCATCCAGCAGCTCATCCAGCTCGGCCTGATCAGAGGCTTTGATTTTGAACATCCAGCCATCGTGGTACGGGCTGGCGTTCACTTGCTCTGGCGCATCGGCCAGCGATTCATTCACTTCAACCACTTCGCCAGACAGCGGCGCATAGATATCCGAAGCCGCTTTTACCGACTCAGCAACCGCACAGTCATCGCCCTGCGAGACGGTATCACCGACTTCCGGCAGCTCCACAAACACCATATCACCCAGCAACTCCTGCGCATGCTCAGAAATGCCAACGCTGTAGATGCCATCGCCTTCGTGACGCACCCACTCATGCGAAGAAGCGTATTTTAATTCTGTAGGGATAGAGCTCATGTTTAATTCCTTACCTGACGTTGTTCTTTTAGTCGTTTGTCCGCGTACACAGACGGTTTCAGTGTTATTGTGATACAGCAGGCGGTTGCTTGTACAGCTTTTGTACAAACAACCACTTGTTAGTTTAGATAAGTTTTTTGCCCATGCGAACAAAAGCCGGTTTTATCACCTTGACCGGTATCAGCTTGCCTCGGATATCCACCTCGGCGCTGTCGCCAGTACTGGCCGGAACCCGCGCCATCGCAATGCTAAAGCCCAGAGTGGGTGAAAAAGTACCGGACGTAATGATGCCTTCCCCGCCTTCAACCACCACACGCTGGCCATGACGCAACACGCCTTTTTGCTCCATCACCAGACCAACCAGCTTGTCGCTGCCGGCGGCTTTTTGCTGCTCGAGCGCAGTACGGCCAATAAAGTTGCGATCGGCTGGCTCCCAAGCAATGGTCCAGCCCATATTGGCCGCCAGGGGCGATACGCTTTCGTCCATATCCTGGCCGTACAAATTCATACCGGCTTCCAGGCGCAGCGTATCACGGGCACCCAGGCCTGCCGGTTTTACCCCGGCATCCAGCAGTTGCTGCCAAAAATCGGCTGCCTGCCCTTCCGGCATAGCAATTTCGTAACCGTCTTCACCGGTGTAGCCAGTAGTGGCGATAAACAAATCACCGCTTTGTACGCCAAAGAACGGCTTCATGCCGGCCACAGCTGCCTGTTGATCGGCATCCAGTAAGGTGGCCACTTTGGCCTTGGCATTGGGGCCCTGCACAGCAATCAGTGCCAGCTCTGGCCGCTCGGTCACAGTCACCTCAAAAGCAGGCGCATGCTGGTCCAGCCAGGCCAAATCTTTTGCACGGGTAGCGGAGTTCACTACAATGCGGAAGTAATCTTCTTGCAGGAAGTAGACAATTAAATCGTCAATCACACCACCGGCTTCATTCAGCATGGCGGTGTACAGGGCTTTGCCAGGCACCGTCAGCTTAGCGACATCGTTGGCCAGCAAAAAACGCAGGAAATCACGGGTACGGGCACCGGTTAAATCGACAATGGTCATGTGCGATACATCGAACATACCGGCATCCTGGCGCACTGCATGATGCTCTTCAATCTGAGAGCCGTAGTTGATTGGCATGTGCCAACCGAAAAAGTCCACCATCTTGGCACCGGCTTCCAGATGCTTGGCGTGTAATACGGTGTGTTGTGATGCAGCTTGTTGTGACATTCGATGCTCCCTGTGCTTGGTATCGCAGCGGCGGTATCAAGGCAGCATAGCAACCGCTTATGCAGCCAGACCGACTAAGAATGCACCGATTATAGCGGATGCAGCCAGGTGCCAACAGCCCCTTTTTAATTAGATTTTATAATGCATCTACTCAAAGGGCCCTACTCTGGTTGACGGCTCCGCTGGCCGGGCGTAAACCTGGCCGGACGCACTTGGGCAGATCGCCTTGATTACCAAGGGCCAGCGCCATTATGCGTTGTTTCAGGCCGCCTTGCTGATCCAGCAAGGTCATACCGACAGACCGCAGTAATTTCGGCAGCATGGCGGCACCGCTAAAGCCCCGCTTAAAGGATTCCATCGCCAGGATCAGGCTTTGTGCCTCAGATTTTCGCCAACGCTGATAACGGGCCAGCATGCGTGGGCAATCGAATTCAAGCTGCTGCTCCAGTTGCTCTGAGATTAGTTCTGCTAATGCAGCCACATCCATCAGTCCCAGATTCATACCCTGACCGGCCAGCGGGTGAATGCTGTGCGCTGCATCGGCCACCAGCACCACCCTGCCCTGCACCCACTGATTGGCGTAGCGCATCCGCAGCGGGATCAACTGCCGGGTGCTGGCAAGCTGCAGCGGCCCCAACACCGATTGGCTGGCAGCAGTGACTGCCCTGGCAAAGTCATCGGCTGGCAGTGCCTGAAGTTCCTGGGCCCGCGCGGGCGGTACACTCCAGACAATGGACACCTGGCGGCTATCCGGCAGTGGTAACAACGCCAGTGGGCCATCCGGCCAGAATACCTGACGGGCCGTGGCCTGGTGCGGCTCGGTGCTGGTTAAGGTCGCCACCAGCGCATGGTGCTGATAATCCCAGTGCGTCAGCGGCAACTGCAGCGATTCACGGACAAAGGAGTTGGCACCATCGGCCGCCACCAGCAACCGGCTTAGCAGCAGTTCACCACTATCAAGCTGCAACGCTACATTCTGCTCGCCCTGGCTGATGCGCTGAATACGGCTGTTGAAATGACACTGCACATTCGGCGCTTGCCTAACGCGCTGGTATAGCTGCTGGCGAATCTGTTCGTTGTCGCAGATCCAGCCAAGGGCTGGCAATTGCTGCTCTTCGGCGGAAAAACCAATCCGGCCAAAGCTATCGGCTTGCCAGACGTCCATTTGCTGGTAAGCGGCCAGCTGTTCGCTGAGCCCCGGCCAGATCCCCAGTTCGGCAAACAGGCGCTGCGATGCCAGATTCAGCGCACTGACCCGCTGAAACTCAGCAGCGGCAGGTTCCGGAGCCGGGCCTTTTTCTACCAGTTGGATGGACAGCTTCAGCGGAGCCAGCAACAACGCCAGGGTAAGGCCGGCACTGCCAGCACCAACGATGGTGATATCACAATGCTGCATCGTTTGAGTACTCCTTCAGCTGCGCCTGCATCCGCTGCATAGCGCTGTAGCCCATGGCCTGACGGGCCAGTGGTTGTTGTAAATCATCGCTCAATAACATCCCCAGCAAACCCAGGTTACGGCCAAGTGCCACCAGCCGGGAGCGATTGGAAAACAGCCGCACCAACCCATCGGTCAGGGTCATCACCTGCTGCATATCGGCCTCGCGCACCAGCTGGTACTGCCGTAGCATGGCGTAATCGCCCACGGCTGCAGGCATCTGCTTCACCAGCTGCACCAAAGCCACGATATCGCGCAGTGCCAGATTAAAGCCCTGACCGGCGATGGGATGCAGGCTGTGCAGACTGTTGCCAAGCAGCGCGATGCGATGACGCACCGGGCTGTCGCTGCGCCGCAGCGTTAACGGGTAACTGGCACGGGCACCGCTTTTGACAAAAACACCGGCCCGGTAGCCAAAAGCCTGCTGGGCGGCGGCGGTAAATTTATCATCGCTTAGCTGCATCAGGCTGGCAGCCTGGACCGGGCTGCTGGTCCAGACCAGCGAGTAGCGCTTGCCAGGCAGTGGCAACAGCGCTATCGGGCCATCGGCGGTAAAGCGCTCATAGGCACGCTCCTGATGCGGCTCGGCCAGCGCCAGATTGGCAATGACTGCGGTTTGCTCGTAGTATTCGCTGCGAAGAGTAAAGCCGGCCAGTTGCCGGGTGGGCGACAGACCGCCTTCGCACACCACCAAAAGCCTGGCAGCCAGCTGTTTGCCACTGGCCAGTTGCAGCTCTACCTGGTCTTTGTGTTGCTGCAAGGATGCTATCTGATCCGGTTGCAGCATCAAAAGTTGCTGTGTAGGCACAGTACGCAAGCGCTGCTGCAGCAACTGGCCAAGATGCTCGACTTCGAGCACAGCCCCAAACTCGGTTAACCCAAACTGGTCGGCTTGCAGGTAGCATTTACCAAAGTGCCCTCGATCCGATACATGAATATGGCGAATGGCACAGGCTTTGGCTCCAAGCTCCGGCCAGAGTTGCCAGGCCTGTAATTGCTGCACACTGGCGGCAGCCAGCGCAATGCTGCGACTATCGAAACTGACCGAGCGCTCTACCGCCGCCTGCTGCTCAATCACCGCAATACGCAGCGTCGGCCGGGCCTGCAACAAGGCCCAGGCCAGCGTCAGCCCCGCCATACCACCACCAGCGATGGCGATATCGACTTTCGAACCAATATCCTCCGACACGGCAGCTCCAGCCACAGCAGTCTCAGTCAAACTGGCCATACTGCTTTCCTGCGTCTGCGGTATTCATGGCCATCAGGGCTTCAATCTCAGCGATGGTTTTAGGCACAGCGACAGTGAGATTGCGATGGCCTTCTGCGGTGACCAGCACATCGTCTTCAATGCGAATGCCGATGCCCCACCATTTGGGATCGGTATCACTGCCTTTAGGAATGTACAGGCCGGGTTCTACCGTCAGCACCATACCTGGCTCAAAGAGGCGGTTTTTTGCGCCGGGCTCTGGCGTGGCTCCTTTGGGTTGATAAGAACCAACATCGTGCACATCCAGCCCCAGCCAATGGCCCAGGCTGTGGATCATCCAGGGTTTGGCGGCTTCGGCCTCGATTAACTCCGTCAGCTCGCCTTGAAGAATGCCAAGCCGATGCAGGCCTTCGGTCAATATCTGGTAACAGGCTTTGGTCGCCAGAGCAAAACTGCTGCCGGGCTTAATCTCAGCCAGCGCAGCCAGTTGAGCATCCAGCACCAATTGATAGAGTGCAGCCTGCTCAGTACTAAAGCGGCCATTCACCGGAAAAGTACGGGTAATGTCGGCGGCATAGCCGCCAAATTCACAGCCGGCGTCTATCAGCACCAAATCGCCAGCGCGAAGCTCGGCGTTATTTTCGGTGTAATGCAAAATGCAGGCATTCTCGCCTCCGCCAACAATAGCGTTGTAGGCTTGGTGACGAGCGCCTTGCATAGCGCAGTGGTACTGTATGCAGGCCTCTAGTTGGTATTCCTGCATGCCGGGCTTACACAACTGCATAGCAGCCTGGTGCGCGGCTGCGCTGATGCTGGCGGCCTGCTGCATCAGCTTGATTTCGTGTTCATCTTTAAACAGCCGCAGCTCGCTCAATAGCGGCCGTAAATTACACTGTTGTTGGGGTGCCAGCTCGCTTTGGCGTGGCGTAGTACGGATCTGCTGCTGGCATTCGTTCAGCAAGTGTATCAGTGCTTGATCGTCGCCAAAACAAAACCACAACTGCTGTTTGCCTTTCATCGCAGCCACTAACTGCGCCTGCTGCTCGCTGATGGAGGCTGCCGCGATGCCAAATTGCTGCTCTGCCTGCTCGGGGCCAAAACGCCGGCCCTGCCAGACTTCTTTTTCTACATCTTTATCGCGGCACACTAACAGCTCGCTGCCCTTCCCGGCCGCATCTTTGGCTAAAATCAGCAGCGCATCAGGCTCCGGGAAACCGGTCAGGTACCAAAAGTCACTGTTGCTACGAAAGGGATACTCTGTATCGCGACTACGAGTCTGTTCATGGCCAGCGGCAATTACCGCGACCGAGGAGGCAGGTAACTCAGCCAGCAATCGCTGGCGACGCTCAGCCTGGGGCCTGTTCATGGTTCTTCCTTAGCACCGGTATAAGTGCCGGCTCAGTGCAGGGTCTTTTTCGGCGCCGCACCTTGCTGGTACTTCAGGCCGACTTCGTGAAAGCAATTTAGCGCCAGAATGCGGATATGCTCCAGCACCAGGTAGTAGGACTCTTCGTTTTCCTGCTCGGAAAAGTCGCTGCTGCTGTGCACATCGAGCCGGGTGATTTCGGTCAGTTGGTCGATGGCTTCGCGAATATCCTCCGGCACCAGCGATAAGTCGGTTTGCAGTACAGCAAAGCCCACCAAAAAGGCCTGACACCACTCCACCACCGCTTCCAACCGCTCGATCAGACTGTCGTCATCGCTTGGCAGCAGCAAGGCAAAAGAATAATCGCTGTGTTGCAATTGCTCGGCTGTTTTTTCAATCAGCTCGACAATCTGCTTTTGCACCGCGACCGGTACCGCCTGGCTGTCGTTGAGGAAATCGTACAATACCGGCAGAATTTGCTTTTGCTCGGCCTGTACTCCGGCCGACAACAAACCACTGACCAAGCCATGCAACTCGGCTGGGGAGGCCATTAGCTGCGATTCTTCCATCCGAAGCAGCCACTGCTCGTACGGCAACACATAAGGGGTTGGCATTTTGACATCACCTAAAAGCTTGCATGGCCTTATCCTACCACTTGAGCACTAGTCAGGCCAAGGCAGCTAAAAATTAAAATGACGCCTGCCTGGCTGACACCGGCTGGCCCATACCCGGCAAGTACGAGGTCTTGCTGCAGTTTGAACGGTAATACACATCTATTGCAGAACCCGGGGTGTAAGCCAACATCTTCTGCTGTAGCTCACGAACGTCAGGTTTTCCAAGCACTTTTTTAACTAAAGCGTTGGTTAACTCATTGGCCATTATCGTCTTGACTGCGAAAAAAGTGTCACCGTTCACGTCGTATGAATACGTTACTGTAAGCTTCCAGTGCGCTGTTGTTGAGGTTTGGGCGATACCACTGTTAAAGGAACGAAGCTGATTCTGAATGGCTTCCTGATAGAGTGTCACCGACACAATCAAGCCGCTTGTTTTGACGTAATTATCCAGCTGAACAGTTGTGTTTTTTAAAGAATATAGCCAGACATAAAACCCCAACAGGGTGATCAGGAGCAAACAAACAACCATCAGTAATTTTGTTGTCATTTTTTCCAAATCTCTGTAATGGCGTAATCAAGCCGGATGATACGATGCGCATCATGGTCCATGCTTGTAATAAAGCCAAGACCAATGGCTCCCCAATCAAACTGCAAGACAATCGGCTCTTTGCCATTTTCGCCAGCAACCCGGGTGTAAAAGCCATGGCTGAAATCAAGCCTTGTATCCCGGCTCTGCACAAGGCTAAAGGGTTCGCTTAGCCAATGTCGCCATAAGGCAGTTTCAGCGGTCATCCATTGAGAAGATGTTAAGCCAGAGTGATGATACTTACTGTAAAGCCCGGAAATCAGGTAGCCATTTAAAAGTAAATCAATATCTTTTCTTTCAATCGCAGCGGCTATGCCATCTATTAGTAAGTCAATGCTGTCCGCTGAGATACTTTCAACCGAAAGTGAGGACACTTCCGTGTCGGTTGAAAACGTAAGGGTTTCCGTCAATGGTTTAAAGTTTATGGATCTTTCCAGCTCAGCGTAACGCCATGTCTCCAGCACCTTAGTCGAGTCACCAATTTGCTCAATTAGCTCGATAGCGCAAAATGCATGGACACGCTCCGGCTCGCTCCAGTCGTTTTTAACCGTCAAGGTCAGGCTATTTGTATGCTCTTTCAGATGGGGGTTCAGAACAAAAGACGCATAAAACTTATGCTCGGAAGGAGACGATTGATACAAAGGGATCTCATTCACCAGAACATTAAGACTGGCCAAATTACAATGGATGGATAGCACAATAACCTGTAGTTCATTCATCGTGAATTACCTGAGGGATCCCTAACTTAAGAGGTTTTAAAGTGTGTACCTGATTTACTTGCAAGGTCGCTAACCCAGTTGATTGCAGCCGGATAGTGCGAAAGCCCGCTTTCCATTTCATTCTGCTACCCCGTCAAACATTGGTGCAGTGTTTGACTCCACAGTCGTAATGCTACACCGAGCTTACTAGCATACCACGCGAAGGCAAAGTGAATACACTCAGTTAGCTCCGTAGAGTCTTGCCAAAAGTCACTGTTAATTGCACAGCTTTTCAGCCCCCTCCCCTTTCGTAGTCACCATAGCCAGTGCTATACTGGAATTGTTCTCTGAGCTGTTGGTGATTGGATCGACGTCCCTGAGCCGATATTCAGATTGCCAAGGGATTCACCTTGTCGCTTTTGTGCAAGCCCGGCCCGTACCGGGAAGCCTACGGCGGCATCAGACTCCCGCCTTGAACCCAGGGTTCAAGGGCTACCATCCGACACGGCAGCTTCGGAGAACATAACCTTCGCAATTTCAGGGAAGCAAAGGGTGCCAAGTCGCCATGAACTCCGCCAACTGATCCGCCAGCGGCGCCAACAACTCAGTACCATACAGCAGCAGCAGGCAGCGCATCAGCTGGCAGAACGCTTTTGTGGCTTGTCTTTTTTGCCCGACTGTCAGCATATTGCCCTGTATTTAAGCAATGATGGTGAGCTCGATACCTGGCCACTGATCCATGCCTTGTGGCAACGAGGCAAACAGCTGTACCTGCCATTGCTGCATCCTTTTACATCCGGTCACCTTATTTTTCAGTATTTTCAGGCCAATACTCCCATGCGTGCCAACCGTTTTGGTATTCCAGAGCCAGACTGGAGCTGTCCGGATGTACGCCCGGTGGCGCAACTGGATCTGATTTGCACCCCACTGGTTGCCTTCGATGCCCTTGGCAATCGTCTGGGTATGGGCGGCGGCTTTTATGACCGTACCCTGGCACATTACCCTACCCAAAACAGCGATGACCAGAGCAACCATAAGCGGCCAAAGCTGATTGGCCTGGCCCACAGCTGTCAGCAAGTAGCAGCTGTCCCCAGTGAACCCTGGGATGTTCCTTTGCCAGCCATTTGTACCCCGGATGCAATTTTTCTACGATAATCGACCCGATTCTGCTGTTGTCTGACGCGCAGTTCGCTATAATAGCCCAGTTAAAAAATATCCATCTGTACGGCTAATTAAGGTGTCCTTATGCTTGATGATATGAAGCGCAAAGCGGCCTGGGCGGCGCTTGAATTTATCCCCCGCCATACCGTAGTCGGCGTTGGTACCGGCTCGACCGTCAATCACTTTATTGATGCCCTGGCAACCATCAAGCATGAGATCAAAGGAGCTGTTTCCAGCTCCGAGCAATCGACAGCCAAGCTAAAAGACTTAGGCATTCCGGTGTTGGATCTGAATAGCATTGACCGCTTTTCCGTCTATGTAGATGGTGCCGATGAAATCAACCCGGATAAACACATGATCAAAGGCGGCGGCGCCGCTCTGACCCGCGAGAAAATCGTGGCAGCTGTGGCTGAGACCTTTATCTGTATCGTCGACGAGAGCAAGCAAGTGCCGGTGCTGGGGCGCTTTCCACTGCCGGTGGAAGTGATTCCGATGGCCAGCAGTTATGTCGCCCGCGAGCTGAATAAAATTGGTGGCCGTGCCGTGCTGCGTGCCGGTGTCACTACCGATAATGGCAATGTGATTCTGGATGTGCATGATCTGGAGATTCGCCACCCTATTCAGCTGGAAGCTCAAATAAACAATATCGTCGGGGTAGTAACCAATGGCATTTTTGCCATTCGCGCTGCCGATAAAGTGTTGGTGGGCACCCCTGCCGGCACCACGATTTTAAAATAATAATAAATGATACCCATCACCGCTAACGCCAGTATGGGTAAATAACCGCGGGTCTGCATCCACAGGCACTTTGCAACAAGAGACTAAAACATGGAAAAATTTTCGCTGGCGAAAGACAAAATCAAGATTTTACTGCTGGAAGGTCTGCACCAAAGTGCAGTGCAAAGCTTTAAAAACCAGGGCTACAGCAACATTGAGTACCTGAAAACTTCCCTGCCTGAAGACGAGCTGATTGAGAAAATCCGCGATGTGCACTTTATTGGCATTCGCTCCCGTACCCAGCTCAGCGAAAAGGTGCTGGCCGCAGCCGAAAAGCTGACGGCCATTGGCTGCTTTTGCATCGGCACCAATCAGGTGAACCTGACAGCGGCGTTGGAGCGTGGTATTCCGGTCTTTAACGCCCCCTTCTCAAATACCCGTTCGGTCGCTGAGTTGGTATTGGGTGAAATTATTATGCTGCTGCGTGGTATCCCCGGCCGAAATGCTGCCGCCCATCGTGGTGAGTGGCAAAAGACCGCCAACAACTCCTATGAAGCCCGCGGTAAAACTCTGGGTATTATCGGCTATGGCCACATTGGTACCCAGCTGAGCATTATGGCCGAGCATTTAGGCATGCGGGTGCAGTTTTACGATATTGAAGACAAGCTGGTGCTGGGTAATGCCACCCAGGTGGATTTTTCTACCCTGCTGAAAACCTCCGATGTGATCAGCCTGCATGTGCCGGAAACACCACAAACCAAAAACATGATTGGCGAAGCCGAACTGGACTTGATGAAGCAAGGCGCCATTCTGATCAATGCTTCCCGTGGTACTGTGGTGGATATCCCGGCACTGGCGCAGGCTCTGGAGAGTAAAAAACTGAACGGTGCCGCTATTGATGTATTCCCGGTTGAACCTAAAAGCAACAGCGAAGAGTTTAGCTCACCACTGCGGGCTTTTGACAATGTACTGCTAACCCCACACATTGGCGGCTCAACCCAGGAAGCACAGGAAAACATCGGCTACGAAGTAGCTGGTAAGCTGGTGAAATACAGTGACAATGGTTCCACCCTGTCGGCGGTCAACTTCCCGGAAGTGTCGTTGCCAGAGCATACCGGCCGCCACCGTTTACTGCATATTCACAAAAACCAGCCTGGTATGCTCACCAAGATCAACGAAAGCTTTGCCCGTCATCAGATCAACATTGCCGGTCAGTACCTGCAAACCAGCGCTGATATCGGTTATGTGGTGATTGATATTGACTCGGCTGATTATGAGCTGGCACTGGCTGAACTGAAAGCCATTCCAGGCACCCTGCGGGCGCGGGTATTGCATTGAGAGCTGCGACAAGTGACAAGTGACAAGTGACATGCTTAAACAATAAAACCGGCTGCAGCGCCGGTTTTATTGTTTTAAAAGGAATAGACCACCGATGCAGAGGTTTCGGTATCGGTTTTAAAGCGGCCCGGATCGGGTTTAGAGTCGTACTTCACCACAAAGTTAAAGCGCATCGACAAGCGGCCATTTAGTTGGGCAGTTAAACTGCTTCGGCTAAGTACGCTGGAGCTTTCACCATCCAGCGAAAGAATCGTTTCCAGCGCCTGGCGGAAGCGGGTGCCTTGGTACACTTTGTATTCCAGGTTGGCCGCCGCAAACCAAATCAGGCCGCCTTCACTGTCACCATTTTGCCGACGCTGATAGCCAAGACCCGGGCCGGTTTCCAGATCCAGATAACTGGGACTTTGGTCAAACACCCGGTTGGCGTAGCCAAGCGCGATGGATGCCTGCTCCCGGAAAGCACCAAAGCGATCATTTAAATAGGCAGCCCGGCCAAAGCCACTTTGATTACTGGCAGCAAACTTGTAGTTGCTCTGGCCGGTGAGACCTATGCGTTGACCAGAGGTAATGCGATTATAGCCACCGTCATCGGCATTACGCACCTTGCTGGTTCGGGTTAAGCCCTGAACCTGATAGCGGTTACGAAAATAAGGGATTTCATGCACCAGCTCAGTGTTTAGACGGACCGAAGTCGCTTTGGTGTTACCACTGCTGTACAGCAACCCCAACTCAACATCGCCACCCAGCTTAGGTTGCAACATGGCCTGGTCGGTTTGTGATAGCTCAGTTGCAGCCTGTACTGCAAAAGAAAACGCACCCAAAATATACACTGTTGCCAAAGCAACATTACGCACTGCTACCACCTGAAATCCTTGCCACTGAAAAGGGAAATATTGTAAAGCTTTTCAGACAGTACGCCAACACCAGGGTTCCGTAATTTGCTGACGAACCGATGAATTGCCAATTATATTGGCTGAAAGATAAGCAGGCCGGCACACTTTGGGCATACCGGCCCTTGCAGATTAGGATTGCTCTGCCCGCTCAGCAATAAAGGACAGCGCCATATCAAGACGAGCCAGGGTGCGCTCACGACCCACCAGTGCCAGGGTAAGGTCGAGGGATGGTGAATTGCCAGCACCACTGACGGCGACCCGTAATGGCATGCCGACTTTTCCCATACCAAGCCCCAACTCTTCTGCGGCAGTGTGAATTGCCTGCTGAATGGCTTCACTGGTCCAGTCAGTTAAAGCTGTGAGCTTTTGCTGCACCAGTTGTAGCGCTTCTGCCGCAACCGGCCGTAAGTGTTTCTTGGCTGCTGTTTCTTCAAAGCTACGGAAATCTTCGTAGAAATAGCGGCTTACCTGGACCAGCTCTTTTAAGGTTTTTACCCGATCGGCCTGTACTTTAATCACTTCGGTAATGGCTGGCCCCTTACTGGTATCCAGTTGTTGATCGTTAAGGTGCCAGGCAAGCTCCTCTGCCACCCGCTCGGCAGGCAGTGTTTTGATGTAGTGCTGATTCAGCCAAATCAGTTTTTCGGTATTAAAAGCGGAAGGCGCCCGATTGCAGTTTTTCAGATCAAACAGTTCTACCAGCTCGGCTTTGCTGAAAATTTCCTGATCACCGTGCGACCAGCCAAGGCGTACCAGGTAATTGAGCAGAGCTTCCGGCAAAAAGCCATTATCACGGTATTGCATGACCCCAACAGCGCCATGGCGTTTGGACAAGCGCTTGCCATCATCACCCAATATCATAGGGACATGCGCATAATGCGGGATCTGTGCACCAAGCGCCGCCAGAATATTCATCTGTCGCGGCGTATTGTTGACATGATCATCACCACGGATCACGTGGGTAATGCCCATTTTCCAATCATCGACTACCACCGTCAGGTTGTAGGTGGGTGAGCCATCGGTGCGGGCAATAATTAAATCATCCAGTTCTTTGTTCGCGATTTCAATGCGGCCTTTGATCAAATCATCAATCACCACAGTGCCATCCTGCGGGTTCTTAAAGCGGATCACGTAAGGCTTATCGGTTGGATGATCGGTTCTGTCTCGCCACATGCCGTTGTAGCGTGGTTTTTCACCGGCTGCCATCTGCGCTTCGCGCATCTGGTCCAGCTCTTCAATGGTGCAAAAACATTTATAAGCTTTACCGGCATCCAGCAACTGCTGGATCACCTCTTTGTACAAATCGAAACGCTTGGTCTGGTAGTAAGGGCCATCATCCCAATCCAGTCCTAACCAATCCATCCCCTGCAAAATGGCGTCAACCGATGCCTGGGTAGAACGCTCCAGATCGGTATCTTCAATGCGCAGTATAAACTTGCCACCCATTTTTTTGCTGTATAACCAGCTGTACAACGCAGTTCGTGCTCCACCAACATGCAAATAACCGGTAGGGCTTGGAGCAAAACGGGTAACAATCGACATAACGCATTCCTGTAAACAATATGAAATGGCGTTATTGTAGCAAGTTTTGCTGCCAACAGCGCAGCCATTTTGACCTCACGCAGCAGTCAATTGTGCTTTATGACAGCAAAGTGACGCTTTTTACAGCAACCGCTTCGTATTTCAAAATTTCCTGTTGACACTCAATCAGCGAACTCTATAATGAGCGCCATTGATGCAGCGGATGATTAGCTCAGCTGGGAGAGCACCGCCCTTACAAGGCGGGGGTCACTGGTTCGAACCCAGTATCATCCACCATCATCAATTCGTTAGTTTTCTCTCAGAGTGGATGATTAGCTCAGCTGGGAGAGCACCGCCCTTACAAGGCGGGGGTCACTGGTTCGAACCCAGTATCATCCACCATTTCAACTGCAAGCATGCACCACCTTCAGATTATCTGTACTCAACCATTTCTCGCATGCCTACTGCCCACGCAAGGGAAGCAGTTTTCTTTTTTCCCGCATGACGAATTTTAAAATACACTATTTCTCAACCTAATGTGCAGCTGAACTTTTCCCATTTTTATTACCTTTTTATTATCAGCCAGACCATCTTTTTGCTTCAATACTTTACCGATCTCTTGCTATAGTTGATCCATGCCTTGCTCTTCCTGGCCGGATGTTAATAACTTCATGGTAGACACAATTTCACAAGATGTGCAGATCCTAATCATTGATGAACAATCGCTGGCACAAAGCTACCTGAAGTTTGCTTTGGAAAGGTTAGGTTATCAACAAATCAGTGTGGCAGACCGGGCTCAGGATGCGATTCAGTTGTGCAAAACCCGCCACTACGACTTGATTATTTGTGCCCATAACCTGCAAAAAGGCAAAGATGGTTTTCAGTTGTACGAAGAGTTAAAAACCCGTGGATTGCATAAACTCAGTACCGGGTTTATTTTTATCAGCGCCGATACAGATCCCTCCCTGGTTTACAGTGTCATTGAATTGCAGCCAGACGACTTTTTAGCCAAACCTTTTGTTATCGGCGATTTGGAAGTGCGTATCGAGCGTGTGTTAAAACGCAAACAACGGCTTAAACCTATCTACCAGTTGCTGGATAGTGGCCAGCCTGAACGAGCTCTGGATAGCATCAACGACGATCTGGCGAAATCAGCAAACAGTACTTTTTATCCACTGCTGCTTAAAGTCAAAGGCGATTTATTGTTGCAATTGGACCAGCTTGAAGCCGCAGAACAGTTCTTCAACTCCATGTTGGATATCCAGCCTTTCCCCTGGGCCCGGATTGGCTTAGCGCGGGCACTGTTATTGCAACATAAAGACTCACAAGCCATCGGCTTGCTGCACCAGTTAGCAAAGCGCCCTGAAACCCGGCTTGAGGCACTGGATTGCATGGCAGAGCTGGAGTTTCGGCAACAACAATTTGATACGGCTCAGCAGTATTTACAGCAAGCCAGTAGTTTGGCTCCCCGCAACTTACTTCGTCAGCAAAAGTTGCAGCAGTTATCCCGCATCAACCACGATTACGAAACCCAATACCAGGCAGCAAAGAGTATGGTGAAGTTTTCTCGTAATTCCATGCACGAACAACCCGATCTGTATTTGAACATGGCTCGGGCTGGCATTGATTTTGCGCTGACACTGGAGCAAGATGATGAGCAAAACATGCGGTTGAACCGTCAAATCACTCAGTGCCTGAGCACCATTCGCCAACAGTTTGCCGATAACAATAAAGCCTTTCAGCAGGAAGTTATTCAGGCACGTTTGCTGTACCTGAAAGATAACAAAGATAAAGCGCAGCAACTGCTAAAAGATCTGCAGCAAAAGGTACCGGATAATGACTCGATAGAAGATGCGCTGGATAGAGCCAAAGCATTGCATGAAGTTGGCCTGAGCGAAGCCGCTAACAAACTATTTCGCCAGATCAGCCAACGCTGCCAGCGAGAAGGCGCTGATCCTTATTTCAGTACCTACCTGCAGCAAGAACAACAGGAACGTGCCAGAATGCCTTATGGCGCACGCGAGCTGAACAACAATGCCGTACACCTGTATCAGCATGGCAACTGGCAGGAAGCCTTTAAAGCCTTTGAGTTGGCGCTGCGGGTTATGCCGAAAAGTGCTGCTATCTCGCTTAACTTACTGCAAACCATCTTATCTGCACCCAGGCGACCTGGCTTGAACGAAAACCAGCAGGAAACCTTGATCCTGCGTTGCCTGGATATTATTGAACAAGGCAAGCTGAATCCTGAGCAGCTAAAACGCTTCCAAAAACTTAAAGAAAAGCACCCGGACCGCTTTGGGGAATCAACCCCATTAAATTCATAGATAGCCACAGCCTTCTTACGCAAAGACCTTAGCCAAAGCGTATGGGCTCAATGCAGCAATGGCCCCCTGACTAAGTGGCCGGCTAAACAAGAACCCTTGAAATGATGCACAGCCAAAGGCTTGTAGTTGAGTCAGTTCGGCCTGGGTTTCTACCCCTTCAGCCACCACCTCCAACTCCAGACTAGTAGCAAGTGCAATAATGGCTTTGGTGATCGCTTTATTCTGCACATTGGTGTCGATATGACGAATAAATTGCTGGTCAATTTTCAACTGGCTGAGTGGCAATTTATGCAAGTAACTTAGTGATGAGTAACCTGTACCAAAATCATCCAACGAAAATGTTACCCCCAGAGTCTGCAACTTACCCATTTTCGCGCGGGTGCCCTCAATATCATTCACCAGCATGCCTTCGGTTAACTCCAACTTCAAGCGCTCAGGATTCACCCCAGTCTCCAACATGCACTGAATCATTTTCTCGACAAAATTATCCTGTGCAAATTGAAAGGCACTGATGTTCACGGCACAGTTAAGATGCCGTAAACGCCGATCCTGTTGCCAGCGCACCAGCTGTAAACAGGCCTCTTTCATCACCCAGTCACCAATCGCAACAATCAGGCCGGTTTGCTCGGCAAATGGAATAAATACTCCGGGTGAAATAAAACCTTGCTCTGGATGATGCCAGCGGATCAAGGCTTCGACCCCGGCAAGCTGTTGTTGCCTGATAATCGGTTGATACACTAAATGAAATTGCTGCTGCCGAATAGCCTGGTGTAAATCCTGCGCCAACTGGCCACGCTGTTGTGCCAGCCGTTGCATATCGCTATCAAAAAACTCGACACTATTTCTGCCAGCCGCTTTTGCCCGGTACATTGCCATTTCAACCTGTTTCAACAGCTCATCCACACCGCCCTTGTCGCCCTGAAATAGGCTGATACCAATACTTACCGAAGCCTGATATCGATGGTTCTGCAACGGCAGTGGGCAGTTAATGCTGCTAAGCAACTGATCAGCTACTTTGCGTGCATGCAAAGCTGCATCCTGGCTGGTGTCACCCAACTCACTGAGAGCCAGAACAAACTCATCTCCCCCACTACGTGCCAACACGTCACTGTCGCGTACGCTGTGACGAATAACCTCGGCCACTCTTTGTAAATACTGATTCCCCGACTGATGGCCATGGCTCTCATTCAGGCGCTTGAAATGATCCAGATCAACCAGCAATAATGCACCATACTGACCAGAACGGGCTGAACTTGCCAGCATTTGCTGCACCAGTTCATGCAACAACCGCCGGTTTGGCAAAGCTGTCAGCTCGTCGTAAAAAGCCAGTCGCTCAGCTTTGGTTTCCACTTGTTGACGCATCAGACCACCGGCAATATTCCCAGCAATAAGCTGTAAGGCAGCAATGGTTTCCTGGGGCCACTGCACTCTGCTGCGAACAATATCCAGACCAAAGATACCAAGTAGCTGATCTGCCGCCATCATCGGCAACATTATGACCGACTGGATATGTTGTGATTCCAGCAGCAAGCGCTCCGCACTTTGGGGTAACAGGCGGCTCACATCATCAATTGCTACAGGTAGCCCTTGCTGCATCTGATGCATCCAACTGGCAAAGAGCGCAGTATCCAGTTGCTGTAACTCGGCCTTTTGGCTGCACACACCAACAGCACACCATTCGTGGGTATTTCTTGCCAACTTCAGATCTGCACTAAAGGCAAACAGGTAACTGCGATCAGCAGAAAAATAGTCGCCAATAGCTGCCAGTGCCAGCTCAATGGCTTCATCCATCCGGGCGCTGCTGGCACCGGTTAATGCAGCAGAAAGCCTGGCAACCAGTTGAAAGAGTGTTTTATCGGTGTTAGCAATGGCAGTGCTCACCTCTACATCCTGTATCGGACCTGAGACTCTTAGTTTAGTTGTCGCTAAGAAAGATGCAAAAAAGCTAGTGCTTTGCGCCGGCAGGCTCTGGCCATTCGGAGAAGATAAGGGGTAAACGGCGGCTTCGTACCAGCCAGAGACCAGCAACAAACAACAAGGATGGTGCCAGCAGTAACCAGGGCTGCTCGACAGCAACATAAGGGGGTAAAGCACGGATAGTTAACAGCAAATCAGGGATTAAATTAAGCAATAATAACCATTTCCCCCAGCGCCAGAGACGAAACCAGCCGGCTTGACCTTTTGGCCGTCGCTGCGTCAGAGCGACACAGAGCAGAACCGTTGGTATGGCTAACAGGCAAGCCAGCCAGAATTGCTGCTGCTCGGGGTAAAAGAAAGCCAGCATCTCGCCTTTCTGCTCTGGCATAGTCAATGCCAGCACCCAACTCACTATAGGGCGTAACAACAACAAAATCAGTAAATAGAGCCGCAACGGAATGACCACCAAACCGTCTTCATCCAGTGGCCATAAGTGGGGCTGTGACGGCATCAGGCCTGACGCCTGCGCTGTGCCAGGATACCCAGCAAGGTAAAGATACCCAGGGTCACCCAGGGCAACCACAGATTACTGAGCCCTGCCAGCTGTTTGGCAACAATAGGCGTCAAAAACAGGGTCACGGCGCCATAGCCAAAAGCACAAACCAGTACAAAAATCAGTGTACGCCAGATAAAGTGCAGACTATGGATCTGACGCCGAATAAAGCGGTTGATATCATCACCAAACACCACCAGGCATGTTGCCACCATGGCCAACGCAATATCCCGCACATAAGGACGAAACAAAGCGCCCCATTGCAACAACATCTCTTGCAACCAATCCATCAAAGCACTCCGTATTGTTCAAACAAAGCCTGCATCCGGGTTTCATCCCAGACGTCAACGCCCAACTCTTCCGCTTTGCTGAGCTTGGAGCCCGCATTTTCACCCGCAATCACCGCATAGGTCTTTTTCGAGACCGAGCCGGATACTTTAGCGCCTAAGCGTTGCAAGCGTGCCTTGGCATCATCCCGCCCCATGCTGCTGAGTGTGCCGGTAAGCACCAAAGTCTGCCCTGCCAAGGGTTGCTCACCGACTGCTTGCACACGAATAACCGGCCAGTGCACCCCTGCTGCCAGCAGTGCAGCAATTACTTGCTGATTATGTGGTTCCTGGAAAAAAGCCACCAGATGCTGTGCCACCACACTGCCAACATCCGGCACCGCTTGCAAGGCGACTTCATCGGCCTGCATGATGGCGCTTAACTCACCAAAGTGTTGCGCCAGGTTAAGTGCAGTGGCTTCGCCTACTTCACGAATTCCCAAGGCATAAATAAAACGGGGCAAGGTTGTCTGCTTGGCCGCTTCTATCGCCTGCAGTAATTTGCTGGCCGACTTTTCAGCCATCCGCTCCAGCCCAACCAGCGCCGGCAGGTCCAGCCTGAAAATATCGGCCGGTGTTTGCACCAGTTGTTGATCGACCAATTGCTCAACCAACTTATCGCCCATGCCATCAATATCCAGTGCTTTACGGGCAACAAAGTGCTTGAGTGCTTCTTTCCGCTGGGCACCACAGTAAAGGCCACCGGTACAGCGCGCGACAGCTTCGCCTTCAACCCGCTCCACTTTGGATTGACAAACCGGGCATTCGGTTGGGAATACAATCGGCTGGCTGTTGGCTGGACGACGCTCAGTCAATACCGATACAAGTTGCGGAATCACATCACCAGCACGACGTACCGTAACAGTATCGCCTATCCGCACGCCCAGACGATTGATTTCATCCTGGTTGTGCAAGGTTGCATTGCTGACGGTGACGCCCCCCACCAGCACAGGTGCCAACCGGGCCACCGGGGTGATGGCGCCGGTGCGCCCTACCTGAAACTCCACATCCAGTAAGGTGGTCAGTTGTTCCTGAGCCGGAAATTTAAAGGCTATGGCCCAACGTGGTGCCCGGGCGACAAAACCCAACGCCTGTTGCTGTGCCAAACTATCGACCTTGATCACCACGCCATCAATTTCGTAGGGCAACTCAGCCCGTCGCTCAGCAATTCGCTGATAATAGGCCAATACGTCAGCAGCCCCTTGCACTTCAGCAATTTCAGGGCAAACCGGAAATCCCCAGCCTTTGAGCTGTTGCAGCCGCTGGTAGTGACTGCGGCTATCCAGCCATGCTGCCGGATCCTGCACATCACCGATGCCGTAAGCATAAAACATCAAAGGCCGGCTGGCGGTTATTTTCGGGTCCAGCTGCCGCAAGCTACCGGCAGCAGCATTGCGCGGGTTGGCAAAGACTTTGTCCGCCTGGCGCCTGGCAATGTCATTCATGCGCTCAAAGCCAGCCAGCGGCATAAAGACTTCGCCACGCACTTCCAGTACTGGCGGCCAATCCTTACCCCGTAGCATCAGTGGTACTGCCCGAATGGTTTTGACATTACTGGTGATATCTTCGCCGGTACTGCCATCCCCACGGGTGGCGGCCTGCACCAATTGCCCTTGCTCGTAACGTATACTGACCGCCAGGCCATCCAGCTTAGGCTCACAGCAAAAGCGAAAGTCGCCGCTGTAATCCAACCGGTCTGCCATTCGCTTGCAAAAAGCGTGAAAGTCCTCATCCGCGAAAGCATTGTCGAGTGACAACATAGGTACCTGATGCTGCACCTGAGCAAATTGCCCCAGCGGCTTTTCACCAACCCGTTGGGTCGGCGAATCTGGCCGCACCCACTCAGGGTGGTGCTGTTCCCAGCTTTGCAGTTGTCGAAACAATCGATCGTACTCGGCATCCGGCACACTCGGCTGATCCAGCACATAATATTCATAACTGTATTGATTCAATTGCTGCTGCAATTGCTCGACATCGAACTGCGTCGGAGTTGTCATGACAGGAAGATCACTCTTATAAAGCCAGGCATAAAACAGGCAGCCCGTTGGGCTGCCTGTGGCAAGTTAACGGGCGCCGCGGATCAATTGCTGACGCTGAAATTCACGAATTCGCTCGACATAATGGCGTACCGTCTGCACGGTAAGTACACTGCGCTGGCCATCCAACACCTGACCGGAGAATTCTTCAGCAATTTTCTTGGCTGCATTGTTCATCAGGTTAAAGTTTTGCAACGGCTCACCTGGCCCCGGCAAAGCCATAAACAGGCTAATCCCGCGGGTGCTGATTTTATCCATCTGCTCAATATCAAAGGTACCCGGATTAAACATATTGGCCAGACTAAACAGTACTTCACCCGAGCCCGCACTGTCCTGATGCCGGTGAAAAATATCCATTTCGCCAAACTTAAAACCAAGCGTCAGTAACAAAGGCAGCAGATCCTGACCTTTGATTTCCCGCCCTTCTGGCAGCAACACATAGAGGATCAGCACTTCAGAAGGTGCCGACTCTGCTTTGGACTGGCTTTCATCTGCCGGCTCTGACGACTCAGAGTTGCTGCTGGCAACAGGCGCAGCACGAACCGGCGGTTCATCGTTTTCATCCAGAGCACTGAAATTCAATTGTGGCTCTGCTGGCTCCTGAAAATCAAACTCACTCTGAGTTTCAGACCGCTCATCCTCGCTGCTTTGCACTGCCGCTTGCTGCGGACTCGATTCCGGTTGAGCTTTTTTAATCACCCGAACTTTGCCGACACCAAACTCGTCAAAACCATCGGCTGCATCGGAAGATCCGTTGGCCGTGCTGTCATCCCGACCGGGATAAAAACGGTGTTTCTGGCTGGCATTTTTGCGAACCGTCCACAACCCATGCAACAACAAAGCCCCGATGGCCAGGGCTATCAAAATAAAAAGCGCTATACGTAATTCACTCGCCATTCCCGGATCCTTTTGATTCTAAGAGGCTTCAGCCATTTTTACTGCATCATCAACATCGACTGCAACCACCCTGGACACGCCAGGCTCCTGCATGGTCACGCCCATCAGTTGAGCTGCCATCTCCATGGCTATTTTGTTATGACTAATATAGATAAATTGTACCGTTTCCGACATCTCTCGTACAAGATTACAGAAACGCCCGACATTGGCATCGTCCAAGGGCGCATCCACTTCGTCCAGCATGCAAAAAGGGGCTGGATTCAGCTGAAAAATCGAAAACACCAATGATAATGCGGTTAGCGCCTTTTCACCACCCGATAGCAAATGAATGGTGCTGTTTTTTTTCCCGGGAGGCCTTGCCATGATGCTGACGCCGGTTTCCAGCAAGTCATCATCTGTCAGCTCCAGATAGGCACTGCCACCGCCAAATACTTTAGGAAACAAGGTACGAAGCCCCTGATCCACTCGCTCAAAAGTGTCTTTAAACCGCTGACGGGTTTCCCGATCAATTTTCCGAATAGCCGTTTCCAGTGTTTCCAGTGCATCGGTTAAGTCCTGATGCTGGCTGTCCAGATAACTTTTTCGCTCGGCCTGCTGCTGGTACTCGTCAATAGCGGCCAGGTTAATAGCCCCTAAGCGCGCTATCGCATCGCTGGTTTTATCCAGCTCCGTCTGCAGGGATTTCTCATCCGCATCGGTGGCCAGTTGCTCCAGTACTTGCTTTAACTGCACCTGCTGTTCTTGCAACAGCTCCAGCATGTTGTTGGCACGAATGCGATGCCCTTCCGCATCCAGCTTCAATGACTCCAACTGCTGACGCTTTTGGTTCACCAGTTGCAGAATACTGTGCTGCCCCTGCTCCAGTTCCCGGCTGCGCTGCTCACAATCCGATAACTGATTTTGCAGCTGTTGCAACTGCAACTCCACGGCTTCACGCTGCAATAAAGTCTCCTGCAACGCCTCGTGCAGTGCTATATCGGGTTCGTCATCCTCACTGTGCAACAGCAACTGCTGCTCTTGCTCCAGTAAGTGCTGCTGTTGCTGACGACTGCGCACCAGGCTTTGCTCAAGCAGTTGCAGCTGACGCTGGCTGCTGGCCAGTTGCACATTCAGTTGCTGCAACTGTTGTTGCTGCTGTTCGAGCCCTGATCGATGCTGGCGTAATTGGTGCTGCACTGTCTGCCGTTTCAATTCCAGCGGCTGTTCATTGCGTTGATGCTGCTGCAGCTCATCTTCATGGTGCAGCAACTGTTCAGTCAGCCCCTCTTGTTGCATCAGAGACTCTTCCAACTCCGCGGTCAGTTGTTGCAACTCCTGCTGCAACTGCTGTTGCTGATGCTGCCATTGCTGCATTTGCTGTTGCTGCAACAACCACTGGGTACGGGCTTCCTGCTCTTGCTGCCCGGCCTCTTTGTACGCCTGCTGGCAAGATGCAAGGGTTTGCTGCTGCTGACTTAGCTGCTGCTGAGTGGCTAACAGTTCCGCGGATAAAGTGTCTTCCTGTTGTTGCGATCTGGTCAGTTCCGCCGTTAACTCGATTAAACGCTCAGCCCGTGCCAGATAGCTGTCCTGCTCATCCAGACCTGCGACCAGGCACCAATTGCGGCCATACCAATGGCCGGCGGCAGTCATCAAGGTGTAGCCATCGGTTAAGGTCACCAGTTGCTGCTGCGCACTGGCATCATCCGCAGCCAACAGAATACGGTAAAAATAATCGGGTATCGCGGTACCCTGCACTTTATCAGCCAGACAAGGGCCTGACGACTGACGAAACGATTGCGCTGGGGGCTCGGTTAACAGCATCGCCTGTGTCAGGCTCTCTGGCCAGCCAGTACGTAAAGCGGCTTGCTGCAAGGCACCAAGCGCCAGACTCACAGCTTCGGCCCAGCCAGGCTCCACCTGCAACTGGCTAAGCAATGGCTGCTGACTGGCCTGTTGTTGCGCCTGCTCCAGTCGCTGCTGCTCCTGCCTGAGTTGCTGACATTGCAACTGCAGACGGTCGTGCTGGCGCTCCAGTTGTTGCAGCTGCTGCTGTGTTTGCTGCAACCCCAGACTGGCCTGCTCCAGCCGGATTGCGTGCAGCTCCGTGTCTGCTTTGGCCTGCAGCCATTGCTGCTCTAAGCCAGTATCTGTCTGAGCGGCCAGTTGGCTTTGCAGCTCGTATTGCTGTTGCTGCAGCTTGTCTGCGCGTTGCTGGCTTTGACGGTAATGCTGCTGGGCATTGGCCAGTTGCAGTTGCACCTGCTGTTGCTGTCGCTGTAACTGAAACTGCTGTTGCTGCCAGCTTTGCCAGCCTTGGTCGGCTTCTTGCTGTGCCAATTCCAGCGTTTCCAGCTGTTGCTGCAACTGACAGACCTGCTCCTCACAGATCGCCTGTTCTGGCAGTACCTCTTCCAACAGTGCCTGCTGCTCTGCCAGTTGTTGCTGCTCCAACAGCAAGTGGGCTTTGGCATCCTGCAAGTGCAGCCGCACTTTATCCAGCTCGGTACTGCGCAACTGACGCTGCTGGCGTTGGTGCAACAATTGTTGTTCGATACGGCTGACTTCCGCCCCCAACCGATAAAAGCTTTCCTGCTCGATGGCTTGTTGCTGGCGCAAATCCTGCTGCTGCTCTTTCAGTTCAATCAACACCCGCTGATCGCCCATTTGCGCAGCCTGGTATTTTTCCAGCTCGGTTTCTTCTGCGGCCAGTTGCTGCTCCAGCTGAGTTTGCAGCTGATGGAATTTAAGCCAGCGCAAAGCGGTCACCTCCGCTTTTAAAGTGCGCTCACGGGCTTTCAGCTCTTTGTAACGCTCTGCCGCACTGGCCTGACGCTTGAGCTTATCGAGATTTTTACCCAGCTCTTCCCGCACATCGGATAAGCGATCCAGGTTATCCCGGGTGTGACGGATGCGATTTTCGGTTTCACGCCGCCGTTCTTTGTATTTGGAAATACCAGCCGCTTCTTCAATGAACACCCGCAGCTCTTGCGGTTTGGATTCAATCAGTCGCGAAATCATGCCTTGTTCAATGATGGCATAACTGCGGGGCCCAAGGCCGGTGCCAAGAAAAATATCGGTGATATCCCGGCGGCGGCATTTACTGCCATTAAGGAAATAACTGGATTGGGCATCACGGGTCACTAAGCGCTTGATGGCTATCTCACTGCGATCAGCCATCGATCCCTGCACCCGGCCCTGAGTGTTTTCGAAGACCAGCTCAACCGAGGCCTGAGACACGGGTTTGCGCTGTGACGAGCCATTGAAAATAACATCGGTCATGGCATCGCCACGCAGGTTTTTGGCCGAGCTTTCCCCCAGCACCCAGCGCACCGCATCAATCACATTGGATTTACCACAGCCATTGGGGCCAACCACTGCTGTCATTTGCTGTGGAAAAGGCACCGAGGTTGCGTCGACGAAAGATTTAAACCCCGCCAGCCGGATCTGCTTTAAGCGCATTTAGCCTCAATCAAGGTCGTTCAGTGGCCAGCGCACAATGAAATCCTCAAAGTCGTGCATGTCGACCTGAGCTTCCGAAATGGTTTTGTTGCGCACCGACATTTGTTTTTTATGCATCAGGCTTTTTTTACCATTGTTCAGCAGTGGATGCCAGCTTGGTAAACCTCTGCCTTCATGCAAGCGACGATAGCTGCAAGAGGGCGGCATAAAAAAGATGTCTTTCAGATTGTCTTTGGTCAGTTCAATGCAATCCGGCACCAGCACGGTTCGGTTTTGGTATTCGGTACACTCGCATTTGTGCGAGTTCAGATAGCGGCAGGCAATGTTGGTGTAATGCACTTCTTCATCGTCATGCAGCTGATCGGTCGGCGCAAAATCCAGCTCTGGCCCCTCATCATCAATGAATTTATTCAGGCAGCATTTGGCGCAACCATCGCAAACCGCTTCCCACTCCTGCGGTGTCATCTCCGCCAGAGATTTATGCTCCCAGAAACGCTCTGCCAGATTCATGCCGCCACCACTTTGGTCGAAATGGTCAGTAAGTCGGCCAGTTGCAGTTGCAACTCATCGCCTGGTTGCAAAGGCCCAACGCCTGCAGGAGTTCCGGTCAGCACGATATCTCCGGGCTGCAGACTAAACCAGTGCGACATTTCACTGATCATCTGATGAATACCACGGATCATGGTGGCGGTGGTGCCGGATTGGCGCAGCTCGCCATTGACCGCCAGGCTGAAATCCAACTGCTGCGGATGCTTCACTTGGGCCTGGGGCAAAAAAGGCCCGACCGGACAAGCCCCATCAAAGCCTTTGGCTATTTCCCAGGGCCGGCCCAGCCGCTTCAGCTCGGTTTGAATGTCCCGCAACGTCAGGTCCAGTGCCAGACTGTAGCCCCAAATTGCCGGTGCTACTTGCTCGACAGCCGCTTTGCGAAGCGGGGCTTGAATCAGCACCGCCAGTTCCGTTTCGTTGTGCACAGCACCGTGCTGCAGAGGAATGGCTACCGGTAGCGTTAAATCTGCCAGGGCAGAGGCTGGTTTAATAAAAAACAAGGCCTCAGCAGCAACCTGGCTTTTCATTTCAGCGATATGGTCCTGATAATTCTGACCAATACAAATCACTTTGCCAATGGGCAAGTCAATCTTATCGCCACAAATCGTTCGATGCTGGTACATACACCACCCGCTGCTTAAGGACCTATTGGTCCGCTATGATTAAATCGGCCAGGTAACCAACACTGGTAACGAAATAATAGGATCGATTCCAGTGCATTAGGGTCTTGTAGTTATCATAGGCCAAATAAGCACGACCACCTTCATTATCCGGCAAGATCAGCGCAGCTTTGATATCACGCTCCGGTAAGTCGCGACCATCCAACCGCCGTACCCCCAATGCTTGCCATTCAGCCAGGGTGCGCTCGGTCCGGGCCCACTCCCGCAACCAGGCTGCCCGGTTGGGGGTGCCTCTTGGAATGGTGTATTCCATCGAGAAATTCTCAGGCAGTTTTACTTCCCGCCCCCAGGTCTGGCTGTTATCCCACCCCAGGCTTTTCAAATAATTGGCTATGGAGGCAAACACATCCATCTGATTGCCCCAGATATCTTTACGGCCATCACCGTCGAAATCCTGAGCATAGGATAAGAAGGAACTGGGCATAAACTGGCTTTGCCCCATAGCGCCAGCCCAGGAGCCTTTCATCTCATCCAGCTCAATATGGCCCGCGGCCAGAATATCCAGCGCATGGAAAAACTCGCTGCGGAAAAAAGCTTCGCGCCGGCCTTCGTAGGCCAGGGTCGCCAGCGATGAGGGCACCGAATGATTGCCCATAAAACGGCCAAAACTGCTTTCCAGCCCCCACAAAGCAATAATAAAGCGGCCTTGCACCCCATAGCGCGCCTCCACTTCCTTCAGTTGCTCTTCATAGCGCTGATAACGTTCCCGCGCCATACGAATACGGGTTTCACTGACCCGCTTAGGTAAATAGGTATCCAGGGTTTCTACTCGCTCCGGCTGATTGCGATCAGCCGTCACTACCCGCTCGTGGTATTGCAGGCTGGCAAAAACCTGCTCTATCAGAGCGGCATCATAGCCACGCTCGACAGCTTCTTGCTGCAACCCTTCAGCATATTCGGTGAAACTAGGTTTAGCCAGGACAGGAAAAGCCAACAACGCACTCAGAGCTGTGGCTTTAAACCAGGAATTTATCCGCATAACACTCCCTTTTACGATCTTGTTTGCATGAATGCTTTGTGCTCTGCCAGCAAATCTTCTGGTGGCGGAGGCAACTGCAGGTAGTAGCCTTTGTTGGTTAGCTCTGCCTTTACCTTAGTCAGATCCGCCAAAGCCAAAGAAGTTCGATTATCCAGATTAATCAGTGTCACCAATTCAGGTTTGCCAAAGCTGGCCAACAAGGCCGCAGGCACCGCAGCAAAATCATCCCTGCGTTCCAAATAGAGATAGGTCTGATCTTTGTTTGGACTTTTATAGATAGCACACAGCATGGCGTAAAATCACTCTAATCGAACTTGCCTAACACAGCGCTAAACTATACCATGAAGCCATTGGCTTGTACCGCGCTTCCCGCCCTGAAGCTGAGTTAACAGGATGAAATTCACCCAAAGGGTGTTCCTTACCACATCGACTGTTCCAGCATGTCTGTGTGCGGTGCCAGCCTTGCTCTTGCATGACAATGAAAACAACACTTTGAGTGTGCGCTGCATTCAACCAATTGAGATGATCATTACAAACTATGTCCGAACCATTCTTTGAGCTGAAAGGCAGCCTGTTCCCGCTGTCGGTCATCCGTAGCCACGACTTGTCGGTTGCTGGCCTGCGCACTTCCCTGCAACAAAAGCTGGCTCAGGCACCTGGTTTTTTTCATCAGGCTGCCATGGTGATCCAACTGACACCCGAGCATCAGGCCGTTGATTTTATAGCACTAAAACAGCTATTTGAACAATTAAAGCTGGTATTGGTCGGAGTAACAGGTGCCGATACCGAACAAAAGCAACAGGCACAGCAAGCGGGGCTTGCTGTGTTACGGCTGGGCCAGGACAGCAAGGCTGTCGCAACCGAGCCCGTTAAAAACTCTGCTGAAGTACCTACCGAGCTGGTCCCTATGCATACCAAGGTGGTAGAGCAAAACATTCGCTCTGGCCAACAGATTTATGCCAAGGGTGCGGATTTGATTGTACGCGGCGCGGTGGGAGCCGGCGCTGAAGTGATCGCCGATGGCAATATCCATATTTACGGCAGTTTGCGCGGTAAAGCTATTGCCGGTGCCAGTGGTGACACCAGCAAGCGTATTTTTTGTCACAACCTGCAAGCCGAGCTGGTGTCCATCGCCGGCCATTATTGGCTAAGTGACAGTTTGCAGGGTGATTTTTGGAATAAAGCAGCCTGTATTCGTATGCAGGACGACAGCATTGCTATTAGCGAGCTGTACTAATAATTGACCGATTTGTAGGAAGGAACTTTTACCATGGCTAAAATTATCGTGGTTACCTCAGGAAAGGGCGGAGTTGGCAAAACAACCTCCAGCGCTGCTATTGGCACAGGCTTGGCGCTTAGCGGCCACAAAACCGTGATTGTTGATTTTGATATTGGTTTACGCAACCTGGATCTGATTATGGGTTGTGAGCGCCGTGTGGTCTATGACTTCGTCAATGTCATCAACGGTGAAGCCAATCTGAAACAAACCTTAATTAAAGACAAACGGGTCGAAAACCTGTTTATTTTACCCGCCTCACAAACCCGTGATAAAGACGCCCTGACCAAAGAAGGTGTCGAAAAAGTTTTGCACGAGCTGGCGAAAGACTTTGAATTCATTATTTGTGACTCACCCGCAGGCATTGAAGCCGGTGCCATGATGGCGCTGTATTTTGCCGATGAAGCCGTGGTAGTCACCAATCCGGAAGTATCTTCCGTGCGCGACTCGGATCGCATTTTAGGCATGCTCAGCAGCAAGTCTCGCCGAGCCGAGCGCGGTGAAGATGCCATTAAAGAACATCTGCTACTCACCCGCTACAACCCAGAGCGGGTTGCCAAAGGCGAGATGCTCAGTGTGGAAGATGTGCAGGAAATTCTGGCCATTCCGTTAATTGGTGTGATCCCGGAATCACAGGCCGTTCTGAACGCATCCAACTCTGGCCAGCCGGTCACACTGGATCAAGACAGTGATGCCGGCCAGGCTTATCTTGATACAGTGAGCCGCCTGCTTGGCAATACCGTCGATTTCCGCTTCTTAACAGTGGAGAAAAAAGGACTGCTAAAACGGATTTTTGGAGGTTAGCTAGATGTCATTATTGGATTATTTTCGTTCCACCAAGAAAAAAAGTGCCAGTACCGCCAAAGAGCGGCTACAAATCATTGTCGCGCATGAGCGTAACCGGCGTTCTGGTCCGGATTATCTGCCTCAACTGGAGCGTGATATTCTGGAAGTGATCCGCAAATACGTTGATATCCCAGCGGATCAAATCTCAGTCTCGCTGGAGCAGCGCTCCGATGAGCTTTCGGTGCTTGAACTCAACGTGAGTTTCCCGGATGAAAAGCGTTAGTTCCTATTACACAGCATAAAAAAGGCCCACTTGTTACGGTGGGCCAAACTGCACATCAGTCAGGATGCCAGCACAGAATTAATCTTCCGGCACAAAGTCGTCCATCAGGATTAAACCAAAGTCTGCCGTTAAATCGACACCGTCACGCGCAATAGCGGTATAGATACGATTGGCTTGCAGATCCAACGTAACCGGACCAATAGCGGCATCTTTGGTGCCAGTCGGTGTCACTGTGACTACAAAGGAACCTGCTGGCAGGGATACATAACCGGTTTCTGCCAGGAAGGGCACGTCACTGAAGGCTGGCTCAGCATCGCTGATATCGTTAGTGGGTGTCACATAGATATCCACATTTGGAGCCAGGAAAGAGCCATGAATAATGCGCACTTTGGCCTCGGTTGCTACACGACGCGGCGTATCTGCCAATACCAGAGGCGATATATCTCCTTCACCGAAGGAACCCAGAGCATGCACGCTGTAAAAGGCACCCGCCGCTAAGTTCAGGTCCGCACCAAAGGCTTCAATGCTGTTATCTGCATTAGCCACTACTTTGACATTGTACTCATCTGGATCAACAGTGAGGTAACCGGTGAAATCCGGGAAAGATAAATCTTCGACCAGCCGTATACTGTCATTCACCAACACATCGACAGCCGGTGCATCCGATACCCCATGGATCACCCGTACTGCGGACTTGCTGTTCGCATCCAGCACATCAAAAAAAGTACCATCTGGTGCTACAGCCAGCAAAGAGACCGGTGAGTCACCAGCAAAGCGGCTATTGATGGCTGCAACTACCAGATCGGTTCCGGCAGCTAAATCCAAAGCACCACTATCAAACACCACGGTATCTTCACCAGGCAGTGTAATACGCACCCGGTAATTCCCAGCAGGTACATCGACTGCACCGGTAAATTCAGCAAAATCCAGTGTTGCAAGTGGAGCGGTTAAATCGTCATCAGGAGCTGTGACATGGATATCCACTGCCGGAGCGGCAGCAGCGGCATGCACCACCTGCAGACGAATGTTGCCCTCTGCGATGTCTTCGATGTCCGAGGTCACGACCACAGGCATAATACTATCGGCCACCACAGAGCCTACAGCAAAGACTTTGTAGTTGGTGGCTTCTTCCAAAGCCAGCTCCACCGGACCAATCACAGTGAGTGCTTCATCAGTTGGTAACAGCGCATCGACAGCAATGCTATAAGTAGCTGGCGCCAACGCCAACCGCTCTGAGCTTTCGGCGTAGTCCAGGCCCGCCACTGCCACATCGCCATTGGCAACAATGTTAACCGCTGGTGCATCAGAGACAGCGTGTATAACCCGTAAAGATGCATCCACAACCGGAGGTGGTGGTGGTGGTGGCGGCGGGTCAGTACGATCGGAGCTGCTGTTGCATGCAGCCAATGAAGTGACTATCGCTGTAGAGATAGCAAGACGTGTTATTCCTTTCATATAAATACCCTTATTGATTGGAGGTTGCTCAAACTTTACGCCACCATTCAAAAAGACGATCACATGAAAAATAGTTGAAAAATTAACTTGTTATAATGCAAAAAAAAGGCTGATCCAACTCAGCCTTTGTACGTATAAAATTCGTTTAACTCTGGTTCAGATGTGCAGGCCAGGGCAGTAAAGGCTGCAGCAATGCCTGGCGCCAGCCACGCACTACTTCTGGTACTGCCAGGCTTTGACGCTCCGCATCCGACACTCGCCAGCACCAGTTCAGGTACTCGGTTTGTTGCCGTTTAGTCGCAAGCAGCTCAGCCGGTAGTTGATGCTGTCTGGCGGCCTGCTGCACGCTATCCCGGATTTGTGCGGTCACTTCCCGGTACCCGGCAAAGTGTTCCCGGTGATAAGCCGGTTGTGGCCACAAGGCCGGATCGGTATCTAAGACTTGCGCCACGATACGCAGCACCATTTGGCCATGACGTTTAAGCTCGCGCTCTGGCAGTCCCGGAATTGCCTGCAAGGCAGCGAAGCTGGCCGGAGCTTTGCGGGCAATATCAAACAGCTGAGCATCTTTAAAGATCAGCCCCAAGGCCAGATCTTTGCTTCTGGCATAATCCAGCCGCCACACCACCAGTTGCTGTAGTATGGCCAAAGCACGAGGTGCTAATTGCCAGCTATTCTTCACATCAATAAAACGAAGCTGATCAGGCCATTGCATACTGCGTCTGAGTTGCAGTTGCTCCGCCTCTTGCTGCAATAATTGATACTGTTCAGCCGTAAGTTGCTGCTCAAGCTGCTGATAAACCGGCAACAAGTAAAGCACATCATTGGCGGCGTAACTAAGCTGTGCATCACGCAGCGGCCGTGCCAACCAATTGGTTCTGGACTCCCCTTTATCCAGTTTGGTGCCGGTGACCTGCTCTACCAAAGCAGCAAAGCCAACACTACTACCCTGCCCCAACAATAACGCAGCCATTTGAGTATCGATTAAAGGGGCAATGCACTCAATACCTATGGTTTGAAAAGCATCCAAATCTTCCATGCAAGCATGCATCACTTTGGTCACTTGGGTATTGGCTAACAGGTTTCGCAGCGGCTGCCAGTCGCTGATGGCCAGAGGATCCACCAGCACCAGTTCCTCACCATCGTACAACTGGATTAAACCCAGTTTAGGTTGCAAAGTACTCTGGCGGATAAACTCAGTATCGAGCAGCAAAAACGGTTTGGTTGCAGCCTGCGCGCAAAATTGCTGCAGGCTGTCGTTGTGTTGCAGTAATGGCTTTATCAGAACTTAAGACTCCCGCAATTCCCGGCGTAAAATTTTACCCACATTGGTTTTAGGCAGCTCATCGCGAAACTCAACCTGTTTCGGTACTTTGTAGCCAGTCAGATGCTGCTTGCAGTGGGCAATGAGTTCCTCGGCTGTCAATGATGAGTCTTTCTTCACCACAAAGAGTTTCACCACTTCACCTGCTGCTTCATTCGGCACTCCAACCGCAGCAACTTCCAGCACTTTATCGTTCATGGCTGCCACTTCTTCAATTTCGTTCGGGAACACATTAAAGCCAGACACCAGGATCATGTCTTTCTTGCGGTCCACGATGTAGAAGAAGCCTTCCTCGTCCATCCGAGCAACGTCGCCAGTATAAAGCCAGCCATCTTTGATGGTTTTATCGGTTTCATCCGGGCGGTTGTAGTAGCCCTTCATTACCTGCGGCCCTTGTACGATCATTTCGCCAGGCTCGCCGGCTGCTACGTCCTTGCCTTCTTCATCCACAATACGGATCAGGGTGGATGGTGCCGGCAAACCGATGCTACCGGTAAAACCATCGACATCGTATGGTGTCAGTGTCACCAATGGACAACATTCGGTCAACCCATAGCCTTCCAGCAAGCGGGTTTTCGTTAGCTTTTGCCAACGCTCTGCCACCGGCCGCTGCACGGCCATACCGCCACCCAATGAAATTTTCAGCCGACTAAAATCAATGTCAGTAAAACCCGGCGTGTTCATCAGACCATTAAACAAGGTATTCACCCCGGTCAAAGCGGTAAAAGAAAAAGCTTTTAGCTCTTTCACAAAAGCAGGCATGTCACGCGGGTTGGTGATCAGTAAATTGGTACCGCCATACTTCATAAAGACCAGGAAGTTCGCAGTCAGTGCAAAGATATGATAAAGCGGCAATGCGGTCACCACTTGCTCTTTGCCTTCTTCCAGCACTGGGTCCAGGCAGGCTGAAGCCTGTTCCAGGTTGGCCACCATGTTACGGTGTGTCAGCATAGCCCCTTTGGAAACGCCTGTGGTGCCACCGGTGTACTGTAAAAAGGCCAAGTCACTGCCATCAACATCCGGCATTTGATACTTCAGATGCTGGCCTTTTTCCAATACATCTTTGAACGCAATCACATTGTTTAATTGGTAGGCAGGCACCAGTTTTTTAACGTGCTTGACCACCAAGTTGACAATAGTGCCTTTTACCGTACCAAGCATATCGCCCATCCGGGTCAGGATGACATGCTCTACTTTTACTTTTTTCTGCACAGCAGCCAACGTATGTGCGAAGTTTTCGACAATAATGATGGCTTTCGTTTTAGAGTCATTGAGCTGATGCTCCAACTCGCGTGGTGTGTACAAAGGATTCACATTGACCACGGTACAACCAGCTCGCAATACACCGGTGATAGCTACCGGGTTCTGCAGCAAGTTTGGCATCATGATCGCCACGGCATCGCCTTTGCCAAGCCCCAGCTCTTTTTGCAAATAAGCCGCAAAAGCTTTACTCAACTTATCCAACTCACGGTAAGTGATGCTTTTGCCCATATTAATAAAGGCCGTATGGTCCGGAAATTTATTGATGCTCTGCTCAATAATATCCAGCAAGGAATGATAATGATCGGCATTGATTTCTGCAGGTACGCCGGCTGGGTAACGTTTTAACCAAACTTGCTCCACCGTCCTCTCCTTAAAAATTCTTGTCTTAATAATGTTTTATTCTGTTTTATTATGGCTTGCTCTGGCTGTCAATGCAGCAACACCCATTCAGAGTTTTTACTCTAGCCAATTATCTTCCCACAAAAGTGGTCAGGCCACAATCCGCTTGCTGTTATCTTACCTCAGGATGCGGCAGATAAAAATTGCTGAATACTGGCGGCAACCTGCCTGGCTGCAGTCATATGGCAATGATGGCCACCTGGAACACTATCTACGGTAAGCTGCTGGTAATGATGCTGCCATGCTTCAGTCTGCTTGTTAAACATACCATCTTGCGCCAGAACTGCCAGTACCGGGCACGCTACTGCCGCGATTAAATTGCGGGCCTGCGACGGGCTTAACCGATACACCGACTGTTGCTTTAGTCGCATATCTGCCCGCCAACGAAAACCATCGGCTTGCTGCACGGTACCACGCTCAGCCAGCAGCAGAGCTTCGCTCAGTGAAAAGTCACTTTGTTTTTGCCGGGCTTCTGCTGCAGCCTTGAGACTTGGGTAGCAAGGGCTTCGTCTTGAGCGTGGCTTTAAACGTGATTCGATGCCAGCACGCAATTGCCGAGCTGCGGTTGCTTCGTCCGCTACCACAAAACCCAGGCTGTCTATCAGCACAAGCCGAGCGACTAACTCCGGAAAACTGGCAGCAAGGGCTGTTGCCACCATAGCGCCCATCGAATGCCCGATGATGGTCAGTTTCTGCCATTGCTGCTGTCGACAAAGAACAACCAAGTCCTGCACCCAGTCAAAAAAATAATAGGCTGCATCCGGGCTGCGGTGTGATGAATGACCATGGCCGGGAAACTCCAGTGCCAATAATGGCAACTGAGGCAAATGGTGTGCCAGTGGCACAAAGCTGGCTGCATTATCCAGCCAGCCATGCAAACAGAGTATCGGCTGGACAGACAGCGTTTCACTGCTACTAAGCGCAGCCAACTCAAGGTTATTCAGCAAGAACTTATGGCTGTACTGCATAAGGAGGGGGCGAAGCATACTCTGGTTTGATAAATTTTAATGTCATACGGTCACTTTCACCAATGGCCAAAAAACGCTCGCGATCTTCAGAGCCTGATGCTAGGGTGGGCGGTAAGCTGTAGACACCACGAGGATGATCACGGCTATCCAGCGGATTGGCATTGATTTCACTGCGATCCAGCAGCTCAAAGCCGGCAACTTCAGCGACCATAATAATGTAGGCCTCATCCAGGTAGCCTTCACCGGCAAAGCTGCTAATATCGGATATCCGGCTGGCCCGGTGCTCCACCATGCCAAGGATACCACCTGGTTTCAACACCCGGAAAAACTCCTGCAGACTCTGCAACAAGGTACCGTTCTGATCCCAGATATGCGCATTGCGAAAACTCAGTACCCTGTCGTACTGTCCTTCTTGCCCAAGTTGCAGCAGTTCCGGCGGATCAAACGCCAGTTGCTTCACGGCCCCAAAATGTTCTGGCTGTTGCTGGATGCGATCGGACAACTGGCGACTGATACGAGCCCAGAAGCGTTGCCGTTCGTTATCCGCATCTAATTGCAACTGGCGGTGATGCGCGATGGTCAATTGCCCCTGCTCTGTTAAATAAGGCGCCAGGATCTCGGTATACCAACCACGAGCAGGCCAAATTTCCAACACCTGATGCTGTGGCTCAACATCAAAAAACAGCAGCGTGTCCACTGGGTTACGGTGAGGGTTTCGGGCTTTGTGTTCATCAGAGCGAAGCGGATGCTCAGCATAGTAGCGAAGTTGCTCGTAGAAAGATTGTTGCTCTGCCGCTATTTCAGCCTTAAGTGGCAGCAGCAAGCAGGCACAACAAAGCAGGCACGCTTGAATTATTTTTGTTGGTAGCGTCATACAAACCTCATCGACTTGCATTCAAATCAAATGGTGATTACAAACTCTTACAAATCATCTGAGTACAGCATGCCATGAAAGTTCAGGCTGTCCAACTTTTATACAGCACATCACTGCATTTTTTCTGACTATCGCAACAAAAGTGGGGTTTAGCCGATGTTTTTGTCGAATAGCCCACAATTCTGTACACTGAACACATTGTGTCTTCTGACAGGAATCATTATGTATCGCTTCACCCTTCCGCTCGCGGCCATCGCCTTACTGAGTGCCTGCGCCCAAACCCCAGCCCCAACGCCTTCAGAGCAGGCAGCGCCCAACAATATTATTTTTATGATTGGTGATGGCATGGGTGCCAATTATCTAACCGCCTACCGCTATTTTCTGGCCGAAGGCAAACAGCAACAAATCAAGCCCACCATTTACGATGAGCTCTGGACCGGCATCTCCAGCACCTGGCCAGACGATCAAACCCTGGTCACCGATTCCGCTGCCAGTGCCACGGCGCTGGCAACAGGGGTGAAAACTTTTAATGGGGCTATCTCGGTCGATCAACAGCATCTGCCGATTGGTACTCTGATGCAACAAGCAAAACGCCTGGGTAAAGCCAACGGCATTGTTGCCAGCTCGCAGGTCAACCATGCCACCCCAGCGGCGTTTTTAGCCCACAACCCAAGCCGTCGTAATATGGATGCCATTGCCGATCAGTTCTTTGATATTCGTATTGAGGGCCAATTGGTGCCGGATGTGATGCTTGGTGGCGGTTTGACGCACTTTATCCGCGATGATCGCAATCTGGTGGCTGAGTTTCAGGCCGAAGGCTACCAGTACGCCGACAGTTGGCAGCAGTTGACACAGCTGTCGCAAGCACCCGCGCTGGCATTGCTGGCCGATGGTGGTCTACCTTCGGTGTTAAACCAGGAGATGGAAGCACCCTTACAGGTAATGACCGAAAAAGCATTGGAGCTGTTATCAGGCCAGCCACAAGGCTTTGTGCTGATGGTCGAAGGCAGCCAAATCGACTGGTGCGGCCATGCCAATGACATTGCCTGTGCCATGGCCGAAATGCACGATTTTGCACTTGCCATCCAATCGGCCAAGGCCTTTGTTGATGCCAACCCCGATACCTTATTGATTATCACCGCCGATCATGAAACCGGCGGCCTGGCGCTGGCAGCCGATGGCATTTACGAATGGCGCGCCGATTTAATTTATGGTGTGCAGTACACAGTTCGGGAAATTACCGAACGCCTGATGGCGTTGGAGCCGGCTAAACTGGCCGATCAATGGCGGCATTGGACCGGCTTGCCACTTACTGACGAGCAACTGACTGCCGTACTTGCAGCGCAACACGATCAACCCAAGCTGTACAGCCTTTTAAATGGCTACATTAATCAGGCTACCCGTACCGGCTGGACCACCTCAGGCCACACCGCCGCTGATGTACCTGTGATGGCTTATGGCGCCGGCGCAGAGCAGTTCACCGGCTTTATGGACAACATTGATATTGCCAAACGCATCATGAGCTTTATTCAGCAATCGGCCAAATAACCGGTTAACGCGCCGCCAGCAGTTGGCGGCGCAGCGCTGGTGCACTGGTATCCGGGTGCAGCCAGATATCAAAAAACAAGGGGCCAAACTCGGTATCCGTCACACTGCCTATCGCTTCGCCGTTTAAGAAAAAATCCACCGTCATATCCGGTTGCAACAAAGCGGCCAAACGATCGCCCCGTCCGACATCCTGCCAGATGCCTTTCAGCTGATTGGCCCAGTCCTGCTGCTGCGCTGTGCTGCTGTGGCCCAGATGCTGCCACTGATCCACCGTCGCATCAATAAACTGGTCACGGCTGATGTTGCGTTTGTAGGTCAGCTCCAGCAGCACCGGTGCATTGTTGTGATAGCCATCGAAACTACCATCACTGGTTTTAAGGCGGGCATCGTACAGTTGCCAGAACAGATAGCGAAAACTGCCCTCGCCAACCAGTTGCAAATCCGGCATGGCGGCAGCCGGCCACAGCCACGCCAGCAGAACAACACTAAGCAAGTTTTTGCGCATGCAATCGCTCCTTATTTAATGAACCGTAATAAGCGGCCAGCCCTGCCCAAATCAGTACCAGGCAAGCCCAGGAAACCCAGCCCAACGGCATCAGCAACTGACCACCACTTAGTACAGCTCCCCCCAGATAAGAAAGGGGCCCACCAATAGCTCCAAGGATGGGTGCCAGCCAAAGGGGTTTGAGCAAGGCAGCAAAGGCTTCCACTACCGCCAGCGCAAACAAACACCAGAGTAACAAAAACCAGGCCGGCAACCAGATGGTAGTAGTAAACTGCAACACCCCGGTAAACACCAAGACGCTGTCGATAGCTATCCCTAACAACGCCAGTTGCAACACCAGGATCTGCCTGGGTCTCGGCAAGCGCCACCAGGCCCACAGCAGGTAGATGGCCACCGGCAGCATCGCCAGATGCTGAAAATACACCAGTGCCAACCAACCAAGTTCAAAACCAATCACGGCGCGCCAGTTCATGGTTTCATTCCCCCGGCTACCCTGATCCGCAGCGGGTAAGGCAGCAACCGTAGCAAATTCAGCGACCAGACCAGGCGTTTAGGAAAACGAATGCGAGGCTTGCCCTTGCTCAGCCCTGTCAGCATCCGCTGGCTGGCATCGTCGACACTGAGTAAGAACGGCATGGCAAAGTCATTTTTCTGCGTCAGTGGCGTATCGACAAAGCCAGGCTCTATCAGAGTCACCGCCACCCCCTTATCGGCCCAATCAACTCGCAAACTGTCGGCAAAATAACTGACGGCAGCCTTGCTGGCCCCATAGGCTTCGGCACGGGTAAAAGGAAAATAGTGCGCCAGGCTGCTTACGAGTGCCAGCCGCCCTTGCTCAGATTGCTGCAACAAAGGCAGCAAGGCCGCGCTTAACCGGACAATGGCAAAGAAATTAATGGCAAAGGTCTGCTCAAAGTCTGGCAGCTGCAAGTCGGCTGCATCGACATAAATGCAGGTCCCCGCATTTAAAACCGCCAAATCAAGCGGCTGACCTGATTCGGCGATGCTCTGACAAAGCGCTGCCACATCTTCGGCCCTGGTCAGATCGGCCACCACGGGACGGATGCCGTTATGCTGAGCGGACAGAGTTTCCAGCGCATCGGTTGAGCGGGCGACTGCCAGCACCTGCCAGCCGGCCCGGGCGTAGTCCAGGGCGAGCTGGCGGCCAATGCCGGAACTGGCACCAGTAATTAAACAACAGGGCATGATCAATCCAATAGAAGGCAATGCAACATTCTACGATTGGGACCAGCAAGAAGATCAGATTGCTTTAAACGGAAAGTTAAGCGTACAGGTCAATGCCCAGCATGGATTGCAGTTCAGAGCGTTGTTGCTGGTTGGCAATATCCTGGTAGAGTGCAGTTTTTTGGGATGCCTGAGCCCCAGCTGGCATGGCATTTTGCCGGCTGCGGTTTTGCTCCAGTGCATCCAGTGCTTTTTCAGAGCGGCGGATGCCCTGCCCTTGCGGTAGTTCCGAGTTAACAGCTGGCTGTTGCGGCCGGTCAGGACGTGGCGTGGTCTCCCGAAAGATCCCGGCAACGCCTGTTGCAGCAAGATTATTTTCCAGACTAAAACTCAAGGCAGTAGCTCAGCAAAGAATAAATGATTGGCTGAAGTATAACCAGTGTCGGCGGCAGTGCCAAGTAACCAGAAAGAACACTAACGCCCTGGCAGCTTTTGCCAGCTGACGGTATCCCGCACATAGCTCGGCTCAGCCTGCTCTGCTGCCACAAAGTGACCGGCATCCCACGCCTGCCGGGCCAGCGGCAGCATATCCTGCGCCGATGGGTACAAAATATCGCTGCTTTGCGCTGCTTGCCATTGCTGCAACACTTCAGCATAAGTCTGCCAGCCGGTGCCCACCGCAGTAAAATCCTCATCGGAATCAAGCGGGGCCAATTGGTCCGGTTTAATCGCTTGCTCTTGCCCTTGCAGCTGCATCAGGCCATTGGCATCCAACTGATAGTGGCCAAAATAGATTTCGGCCATACGGGCATCAATGGCTGCCAGCACCTGGCTGGCCTGTAACTTCCGGTAAGCAGCCTGCGCCATGGCAACCAGGGTCGAAACACCATAGACCGGTAAGTCGGCACCAAAGGCCAGCCCTTGCGCCACCCCAACGCCAATCCGCACGCCGGTAAAACTGCCAGGGCCTTTGCCAAACACCAGGCCATCGAGTTGAGTTAAACTAAGGCCACTGTCGGTCAGCAGTTGCTGCACCATTGGCAGCACCCGCTTGCTGTGCTGCTGCGGGCAGACTTCATCCAGCGTAAGCAGCTCACTGCCATCAAGCAGAGCCACAGAGCACGCTTCGGTTGAGGTATCCAGGGCCAGTAATTTCACGCCATACTCCAGGGGTCACAGCCAAAAAGACAGCGGATTTTACCTTGGCTGGCAGCAAAATACCATGAGAGCACCTTAGAAGCTGCGATTGAACTGCATACCAATCAACAGCGCCTTATTGCGGTAGTTGGCCTGAAAACGGCTTTGGTACAACGGCTGGTCCTGCACATTGTACTCAAACTCATCGACCGAAACGCCGGGCATCCACATATGGCCAATAGCGACATCCAGGCTGCTTTTGGCAGAAAAACGCCAGTTGGCGCCAAGAGTCAGCCAGGTTCTGTCATCGGTTGGGATCCGCGCTGTTTTGCGCTCGGGCCGGATCGGGTTCTGATCAAAGGCCAGGCCGGTTTTGAGCAGCAAGTTCGGCTGTGCCTGAAAGCTAAACCCAACTGCAGCGGACCAGCTGTTTTGCCATTTTTGCGGAATATAACCAATATAGCCTGGCGCATTGAGGTTTTGTGGCAACTCTGTGCTCAGCGATAAGCTCGGGCTTTGGTCGGCGCTGATGATATCAATGCTCTGAAAGCGGCTCCACTCAGTCCAGGCCAGGCTAAACTGCAGCGATAGCAGTTCAGTCAACTGTTGATCCAGGCTAAAAGCAACACTGGCTGGCGTGGTTAAATCCAGTTGGCTGGCTTCGGTCAGCTGTGGCATGGCGGCCAGTTTGCCGGTAGTTAAATCAATGGCCGGTAGCTGTGGGGCGATCACCAGATAGCCGGGATGCCCCTGCACATTGGCACCTGTGATCGGAGTATTGCTGATCACCGAATCACCGGTCAGGGTAAAACGAATGGCCGATTGGTACATCAGGGCCAATCGGGTGCCCTGCCAGGGCTCACCATGCAGGCCTAAGCTAAAACCAGGCGCCAGATCGTCTCCTTTTACCTCATAGTGACTGTGGCAATACGCATCGTTGTAGACCGGCGCGCCAAAAAGCGTATTGGTTGCGGCTTCCCCTAACTCGCACAGGCCACTGTGATCTTTGTATTTGGATAAGACGCCGCTCACCCGGTTCAGCGAAACACCAGCGCCCACCGACCAGTTAGTGGTCAATTGGTAACCCAGCGAGACTTGAGCGCTCACCACCTGCACGCCGGTTTCAGTGGCAAAATAACGGCCGACAAAATCATCGTCGTACTCGGCACCGATGCCAAAAGGCACATAAAGACCAAGCCCATAGCTCAGCCGCTCGTTAAGATGGTTGCTGTAAAACAAAAATGGGATCACGGAACGCAGCTTGTTGTTGCCATCGCTGCGCCCGGCCACCGGCTGGCCATTGGCACTGAAAGCTTGCGCATCCGAGTAACGGCTGCTGGCACCAACAAAGCTGATGCCACCGGCAAAGTGAGCGCCTTGCAACCGGGTTAAGGCCGCCGGGTTGGAGTACACCAGGCTGGCATCGGTGACTTGGGCACCGCGGCCGGCATAGGCCGTGCCCATGCTGCTGACCGATTGCTCATACAACTTATAACCTTCAGCCTGCAGCGAACCACACAGCAGCGCACTGACCACAGCCAGGGAAAACGGGGACTTTTTCAACATAGATACAGCCTTGTCGACAGCAAAAGGCTGGCAGTATAAAGAGGTCAGACCTTAGAGTACAGGCTCTACATCAGAGAAAATAGCCCGTTAGTCGTCTTTGCTGGCGCTGGCTTTGTCGGCAATAAACTGCAAGGTCCGTGTCAGATCGCGGCTTCGCTGCATCGGCGGCAGGCTTTTTAAAAACACCTCACCGTAAGGCCGGGTCACCAGCCGGTTGTCGCAAATCACCAGCACGCCGCGATCGGTCACATCACGGATCAAACGCCCTACGCCCTGTTTTAAGCTGATCACCGCCTGCGGCAGTTGCACGGCAGCAAAAGGATCCACGCCCTGCTTGCTGCTGGCTTCCATCCGGGCCTGCAACAAAGGATCGTCCGGACTGGCGAAGGGCAGTTTGTCGATAATCACCAGACTCAGCGCATCACCACGCACATCCACCCCTTCCCAAAAGCTACTGGTACCAAGCAGCACCGCATCGTCCAGCTGCACAAACTTATCCAGCAGCACCCGCTTGCTGGTTTGGCCCTGCACCAGCACCGGCTGGCGAATCTGCTCTGGCAGTACCTCGGCCATCCACTTCAGCATGCGGTGACTGGTAAAGAGCATAAAACAGCGGCCCTGATTGGCCTCAATCAGCGGTATGGCGGTGTTCAATAAGGCTTGCTGCATCGCCTGATGCTGATGCGGCTCCGGCAAATAGCGCGGCACACAAAGCAGTGCCTGCTGCTGGTAATCAAAGGGACTGTCCAGCAGCAGAGTATCGGCCTGCTCCAGCCCCATTTGCTGCTGATAATGGGCAAAACCGCCATCAACCGAGAGCGTAGCCGAGGTAAAAACCCAGCTTTTTTGGCCGGCAAACACCACCTCGCGAAATTTTTCCGCAATGCTCAGCGGCGTCAGGTGCAAGGTCAGATGCAGGCGGCTGGTGTCGTACCAAAGACTGACATCCGGCTTGCTGGTGTCGTTCAGCTTTTGCAGGCGATTGCGGTTTTGCGCCAACCGCTCAAAGCAGTGATCGACGGCGTCACTGCGCCCCAGGCTTTCCTTCAGTACCTGATACAGCAACTCCATACTCTCGGTTAAACGCTGCATCATGCTTTGCATCTGCGGTTGCAGACTGCGCTCACGCCAATTGCCCCGTTCGGGCTCTACCGGGAACTGCAAGCGCCAGTCTTTCACTTGCTGCGCAACTTTGTCGGTGATTTTGCGCAGCTGAGGATGATCGCGCAGCTCGGTTTTGCAGGCCAGATCCAGGTCGCGACACAGTTCCAGCAACTGCCGGCTGGAGACATGCTCGCCAAAGTAATCGCAGGCTAAATCCGGCAACTGATGCGCTTCATCGAATACAAACACGTCCATTTGCGGTAGCAGCTCACCAAAGCCGGTGTCTTTAATCGCCAAGTCAGCAAAAAACAAATGGTGATTGACCACCACCAGATCGGCGGCCTGGGCCTTTTTCCGGGCTTTCAGTAAATGGCAGTCTTCGTACACCGGGCAGTCTTTGCCGAGGCAGTTGTCGGTGGTACTGGTGACATAGGGCAGGGCTTTGGAGTCTTCGGCAATGTAGGTCAGCTCACCGATATCGCCGGTTTGGGTTTCGGCTGCCCACTTGTTGATTAAACTTAAATCCTGCATCAACTGCGGCTCGGCCACCGGCACATGAGACACATGCTGCTCCAGCCGGTACAGGCACAGATAATTGGCGCGGCCTTTTAACAAGGCCAACTGGAAAGGGCTGGCCAAAGCGGCGGTCATGCTGGGTAAATCGCGGTGAAACAGTTGTTCCTGCAGATTCTTGGTCCCGGTCGAGATCAGCACTTTCTGGCCGGATAACAGCGCCGGCACCAGATAGGCGAAGGTCTTGCCGGTACCGGTACCGGCTTCGGCCAGCAGCACGCTTTGCTTTTCAATGGCATGGGCGATGCGATCGGCCAGTTGCAACTGGGCATCGCGGGCACGAAAGCCTGGGATCTGCCGGGCCAAAGGCCCTGCCGGACGAAATGCTGCTGCCACTTCTGCGCGAATGGATGCCATGCCTGCCTTAACCAAGGTAACGATAATTTTGTGGCGCTATGGTAGCAGAAAAGGCTTAGATATAGATATCGACATGGCCGTCCTCGTCGACGGTTTGTTGCTCCTCCGGCGTGGTTTCCGGTGCTTCGGGCAAGCTGCCGGCCTGGCGTTTTTTCCCGCCATAGCGCTCATCACGCTGATCGCGTTCTTTTTTTAACGGGGTTAACCGCGCTTCTTTAAACACAGGAGGCACCACCCTGGGCTCCTGCTCGACAGGCGTACCCGGGGTGCGCTGCAAAAATGGAATAATGACATCCATTGCCCGCCTCCGTTGATAAAATCGTTACAAGCTTAGCTTGTTATCGGCAACAAAGCACAAAGCTTAAGCAACAGCCTTCAATCGACTGTTGCTTAAGTTAAGACAGAACAACCAAGCCATTGGTTCCGCAGGTTCAAACACCAAACGGATTGTCGATGCTGTGCGCCGGCTCGGTAAACCAGACCGGGCCATGTTCGGCCATGTAGAAGTGATCTTCCAGCCGCACTCCAAAGTCACCGGGCAGCACCAGCATGGGTTCATTGCTAAAGCACATCCCAGTTGCCAGTGGCGTGCTATTACCTTCAACCAGATAGGGCCATTCATGAATATCCAGCCCAATGCCATGGCCGGTCCGATGCGGCAAGCCTGGCAGCTGATAATCAGGCCCATAGCCCTGCTGCTGCAAGTAGGCTCTGGCAGCACGGTCGACCTGCTGGCAGGCCGTGCCCGGTGTGGCGGCGGCAAAAGCGGCCAGTTGGGCATTTTTTTCATGCTGCCAAACCGCGCGCTGTTTGGCCGTGGCTTCCCCAAAGACATAACTGCGGGTAATGTCCGACAGATAGCCATGCAAACGGCAACCGGTGTCAATCAGCACCATATCCCCCACTTCCAGTGTTTTTGGATGGGCCACGCCATGAGGAAATGCCGTATCGCTACCAAACAACACAATGCAAAAGTACGAGCCCGATGCCCCGACTTTGCGATGGGCCTGATCGATAAAACGCTCGACTTCTGCCGTGCTGATACCCGGATACAGCATGCTGGCGGTGGCCTGATGCACCGCCAGCGTCATATCCATCGCCCGCTGTATCAGTGCAAGCTCAGCTGCTGATTTTTGCATCCGACAGCCAGCAGTGACCACTTTGGCATTGCTCAGCTGAAAGCTGGCCGCCACCTGTTGGATACCGTCCGCAATAAAAAACTGCGCGCTTTCATCAATCGCCAGCCGGGCCTGCTCGCCGGCCAAAGCCATGATAGCATCAGCACAGAGCTGGTAAGGGTTTTCGTGCTCCTGCCAGCTTAGGATCTCGCCTGCAAGCTGCATCCTGGGCTTGATGCTGCCAATCTCAAAATGCGGCAGTACATAAAGCAAACGGCCATCACGCAGCAGCAAGGCGGCCACCAGCCGCTCACTGGCGTACCAGTCAACGCCGGTAAAATAACGCAGGTTGGTACCGGCGTTTAGCAACACCGCATCCAGCTGATGCTGCTGCATCAGGCTCAGGGCTTTATCCAGCCGTTGTTGATACTCTTTCACTTCGATAGGTGCCACCGAGGCCGCCATATCATGTAAAGTATTCAAAGCTTCTTCTTTACTTGTTCCACCGATGCCGTTTGCCATAGTGACTCCTGTTCTTTTCCTTGAAGCGGTAAGGAAAATACCACTCCATGTTATTGCTGCTTAACCAGCTCAATAATTTCACTGGCTGCTCCCAAAATGTGCTGTCGCAGCCAAATGCAAGCTTGCTCGACATTCTTTTGCCTGCATAGCGTTAACAATGTTAAGTGCTCTGGATCTGATTTAGTGACGCCACCAGCCAGCAATAGATGCAACCTGATGTACCGATCCGTGTTTTTATTCAGGTTCTGGACAATTTCAAACATCATTGGCCGCTCAGCTGCCAGGTACAAACTTAAATGAAAGCGGCTATTCAGCTCACTCCAACTCCCTGAAGTATCTACCATCTGATAGGCTAGTGTCATTTGCTGTAAAATATGCTCACTTTCTGCCAATGCTGTTTCAGTCAGCTTTGGTATTGCTAATCGCAGTAACTCCGTTTCCAGCAAAGCCCGTAGTTCAAACAACTCCATAACCTGCGTTGAAGAAAGCTCGGTTACTGTTGCTCCTCTGTGAGGCTCAAAAACAACCAAACCTTCAGCTTCGAGTTGAAGTAGAGCCTCGCGGATTGGGATACGACTTACATTTAAATCTTCAGCCAGTGCAGCCTGCCTAAGCGGTTCTCCAGCTTTAATTTTCCCGCTTAAAATTCTGTTGCGGATTTCCTCTAATACAACCTGGGTACGGGTTTTGTACTCTAAGGCCATATCATCCTCATCTGCTGTTAGCCAGGTTTAACTGTTGGTATTAATAACTACCGCAACATTAGTGTACCCGGTTCCAATCCGGCGTGGCAGCACCTTGCAGGTGCCGGATAAAGAAATCAAACTGACGGCGCTGCACATAGCGAATCGGGCCACTGGAGCGCCCGACACTGTGCTCCCCACCCGGTACAATCAGCAAATCAAAGTCTTTATCCGCCCGGATCAGGGCATCCACCAGTTGCATGGTCGAGGCCGGATCTACATTGCTGTCCTGCTCGCCGTTGATAATCAACAGCTGCCCTTGCAGCAAATGCGCCTGCTCCACCACCGATGAAGCGGCATACTGGGGCCCCACCGGATAACCTAACCATTGCTCATTCCAGCTGATTTTATCCATCCGGTTATCGTAACAACCGGCATAGGCCACGCCGACCCGGTAAAAATCCGGATGAAACAGCAAAGCAGCGACCGTGCTCTGACCGCCAGCTGAAGCGCCGTAAATGCCAATGCCACCCTCGATGCTGTACCAGGGAAAACTATCTGCTGCCGCCTGATGCCACAGGATGCGATCGGGAAAGCCTGAGTCCGCCAGGTCTTGCCAGGCCACATCGTGGAAAGCCTTGGAGCGATTGGCGGTGCCCATACCATCGATTTGCACCACAATAAAACCCAGATCCGCCAGCGCCTGCATGCCAATCACTTTATCGCCACCGGCATGAAAGCCAAAAGGCCAGAAGCTCTTGGGCACAAAGCTGTCGTGTGGGCCGGCGTAGATATTTTCAATCACCGGGTAACGTTTTTCCGGGTCAAAATTTTGCGGTTTGACGATTAAGCCCCAGATATCGGTTGCACCATCCCGTCCTTTGGCGACAAACGGCTGTGGTGGCCGAAAGCCAGCAGCGGTCAACCGGCTGATATCTGCCTGAGCCAGAGTACGGATTAAAGCCCCATCACTGCTTTGGCGCAGCTCTGTCACATAGGGCAAATCCACCCGCGAGTAGCGCACAATAAAGTGCTGGCGATCCGGCGACAACACGACTTCATGATGGGCATTGCGCTCTGTTAGTGCAGTCAGATTGCCGCCAGCCAAATCGACCCGAAATAGCTGCTCATAGTACGGGTCCTGCTCTGGATAATAGCCGCTGGCGGTAAACCAGACATGGCCAGCATTTTCATCAATCGCCAGCACCTGACGCACCCGCCAGTTGCCACTGGTCAGTTGCTGAAGCTTCTTGCCACTCCTGTCCGTACGGTACAAATGTGCCCAGCCATCTCGCTCCGATAACCAGACCACACCTTGCACCCCCTGCTGTAAGGGCTGATGAAAAGCCGCCCATAAATTAACAAAGGTGGGGCTATCTTCCGTGACCAAAGCAGTGGCTTTCGCGGTTGCCGCGTCGACGTGGATAATCCGCATCCGCTGGTGACCGCGCTCGGTGTAGCGAAAGGTAAAAGCACTGCTATCCTGCTGCCAGACCAACTGGTCAATCCGGTAGGGGTTGGCAAAGAGTGCATTTTCAATCGGCGTTACGGTTTTTGCTTGCAGCTTTATCAACACCGGCTGATCAATATCCACTGCATCACCGGGCTTAGGGTAGAGCTGCTGAATGACCTTGGGCTCCAGTTGATCCTCAGGTGCCGCCAATACCCGGGTGACATAGCGGGCTGTACCAGGCTGCACCCTGACCAGCAGCAGCGCCGAACTGTCCGGCGCCCAGCGGATCGACTGTGGATCGTAAAAGTTGCTGCCATTGCCATCGTCAGTCTTTAGCAGCAAACGCCCCTGCTGATCCAACAACAACAGATTATGCCCCCGCACCAGCGCCTGATAGCGGCCATCCGGCGACCATAGCGGGCTGGCATCGACATCCTGATTTAAATCCCGCACGACGCCAAAAGCACTGCCTTGTCGTGGTTCTGTGATATCCCGACAATCAGGCGTTTGCAACTGACATTGCCAGCGGGCGTTGTTCAGGTAAAAGGTGATAGCCTCCATCTGCTCGGTGAACTGGAACTGCTCAAAAGGCAACACCTCTGCCTGGTAGCTGTGTCCGGTTGCTGCCGATATACCACTGGCCACCTTATCATGATCAAAAGCCAGTTGCGGTGCTGAGCCAGTCAGCGATTGACGAAAAAAATAGAAGCCCCCCTCGACACTCAGCTTGTAATGAAAAGTATCGCCATCGGATGCCCAAACAGGGGCCAACATTACATCCCTGGTAAGTGGCAACCAGCGCTCACGTAAATCCAGTGCCTGCTCAATACTGCCACGATCAGGTGCCGCTTGAACTGGCAGCGCCATACAAAACAGAGCTGCGCTTAACACACGAGTGAGCATCCTGTTGCTTTGCAAGTGAGCGTCTTTCATTTTCGTTGGTATCTCGTAAAGTGCATTGGCTTAGCAAACAATAAGGAATATTGTATACAAAATCAAACCCAGCAGCCGGAAACAGACGATGACTATACAGCCTGAGCAATTTTTAGACAAAACCAATAAGTTTCACCGCTGATAAAGGGTTGATTTTTCATAACCAGAAAACCAATAAAAATAAATTGCAATTAAAATTAATAACTTAAATGAAGCAGACGCCTGCATTGGATTTTAAAAACAACTTGTCAGCAGCCGCACAATACGATAAGTTGTATAGCATCAAAACCAGACAACAAAGAGCAAGCGATGAGCCTGAATCTCATTCACCACCACCATCATCATTACTAAGCCATCCGGCTTTGTCGGAGGGCTGATGTTTGGTTCCTCCGGTGGCAGCTTGCAAAAACCCCGGGAGAGCCTGGGGTTTTTTCTTATTGATTTCGGAGTACCAGCATGACGTTTAACCAAAATTCCAATCGCCTACGGATTGCGATGCAAAAATCCGGTCGCCTGTCGCAGGAATCTCAGGCACTGCTTGGCAGCTGCGGCCTGAAAATTAATTTACGTGAGCAGCGGTTGATTGCGCATGTTGAAAACATGGCGATTGATATCCTGCGGGTTCGTGACGACGACATCCCCGGCCTGGTAATGGATGGCGTTTGCGATCTGGGCATTGTCGGCGAAAACGTGCTGGAAGAAGAGTCCTTGCAGCGCCAGCTGGATAACGAGCCTTGCGATTATGCCGTGCTTAGCCGGCTCAATTTCGGCGGCTGCCGCTTATCCATCGCCGTGCAGCAAGAGTCGGCCTACGATGGCCCGGCCAGCCTGAACGGCAAAACCATTGCCACCACCTACCCGCGACTACTCAATCGTTACCTGAAGCAGCAAGGAGTGCAAGCCCGCATCGTCACCTTAAAAGGGTCGGTCGAAGTAGCGCCCCGGGCCGGCCTGGCCGATGCCATCTGTGATCTGGTTTCAACAGGCGCAACCCTGGAAGCCAACGGCTTGAAAGAAGTGGAAGTCATTTACCGCAGCAAGGCGGTGCTGATTCAGCGTAAAGATCTGGCCGACGCCGCCCAGTTAACGCTGATCAACACCCTGATGCCACGCATCAATGCGGTGATGCAGGCCAACGAAAGCAAGTACATCATGCTGCATGCGCCCAAAGCCAAACTGAGCGACATCATTGCGCTGCTGCCAGGTGCGGAAAACCCCACCCTGCTGCCACTGGCTGGCAACGACGATCAGATGGCGGTGCATGTGGTCAGCAGTGAAACCCTGTTCTGGGAAACCATGGAGCAATTAAAATCCTTAGGCGCCAGCTCCATTTTGGTGCTACCGATAGAGAAGATGATGGAGTAAGGCATGACGCAGTGTCTGAACTGGCAGCAGCTAAGTGCTGCCGAACAAACCGCCGCTCTGGCCAGGCCCAGCCTTCCGGACTCGGCGGGGCTTACCACTACGGTGGCAGGCATTATTGCCGAGGTACGCCGCGATGGCGATGCGGCGCTCAAACGTCTGAGCACCCAGTTTGATGGCCTGACCGACAATGCCTTATTGCTGTCCCAAGCACAGCGAGCAGCCTTAATAGCAGAGCTTAAGCCCGAGCGCAAAGCCGCGATTGAGCTGGCTTATGGCAATATCCGCCGTTTTCATGCCGCCCAACAGCCCAGCGATATTCAGGTGGAAACCACGCCAGGTGTCTTCTGTGAATTGCGCCAGCGGCCAATTGGCTCGGTAGGCTTGTACATTCCGGGTGGCAGTGCTCCGTTGCCATCCACCGTGCTGATGCTGGGTGTGCCAGCCCAACTGGCCGGCTGCCCATGCACCGTGCTGGTGACGCCTCCGGGCCGGCCCTCGGCTTCGGACATCGCCCCGGAAATTGTCTATGCCGCTGAGCTTTGTGGTATTCAGCAAATCTTTACCATTGGTGGCGCTCAGGCCATTGCCGCCCTGGCCTATGGCACAGCAAGCATCCCCAAGGTCGACAAAATCTTTGGCCCTGGCAACCGCTATGTCACCGAAGCCAAGCAGCAAGTCAGTCAGGATGCGCAAGGCGCCATGATTGATATGCCGGCCGGGCCTTCCGAAGTGCTGGTGCTGGCCGATGACAGCGCCAATCCGGCCTTTGTCGCCGCCGACTTGCTGTCGCAGGCCGAACACGGGCCGGACTCGCAGGTCTTGCTGGTCAGCCCCAGTCAGTCGCTGATCGACAAAGTGCTGCAGCACCTGGAGCAGCAGCTCAAAATCCTGCCGCGGGCCGATATTGCCCGCCAGGCACTCAGTCACAGCCGGGCGATTTGCACTGCGGACTTAGCAACAGCGGTAGCCGTCACCAATGCCTATGCGCCGGAGCATTTAATTGTGCAAACGTACGACGACGATGCCCTGGTGCCGCAATTTACCAGCGCTGCCAGCATCTTTGTCGGCCCCTGGACGCCAGAGTCTGCCGGGGACTACGCCAGTGGCACCAACCATGTGCTGCCAACCTATGGCTACAGCCGAACCGCTTCCAGTTTGTCACTGACGGATTTTTACCGCCGCTTTACCGTGCAAAAACTGACGGCAGCGGGCATGCAGGCGATAGGCCCGGCCATTGTGACCCTGGCTGAAGCCGAGCAACTGGGTGCCCATGCGCTGGCGGTCTCTCTTCGTTTGCAACAACTGGGTTTACAACAGCTCGATTTGCCTGAGCCTGACATGCAGCAGGGCTTGGCACAAGGGGAGTCTTCGAATGAGCGTTAAGATATCTGAACTGGCCCGCGCCTCCGTGCAGGCCATTGTGCCCTATGCCTCGGCCAGACGCAGCATGAGTGGTGGCGCCAGCTGGCTCAATGCCAATGAGAATGCACTGGCGAGCGAGTACCAGCTCAGCGGGCAGTTTAACCGCTACCCTTCCTGCCAACCGGCTGCGTTGATTGAAGGTTATGCCCGCTACGCCGGCGTTCGCCCGGAGCAGGTGCTGGTCAGTCGCGGTGCCGATGAAGGCATTGAGCTGCTGATCCGCAGTTTCTGTGAGCCAGGCGAAGATCGGATTGCCATCTGCCCGCCGACCTACGGCATGTACGCCATCAGCGCCGAGAGCCATCAGGTCGCCTCCGTCATAGTGCCGCTGCAACCGGATGCCAGCCTGGATGTCGAAGCCCTGACGCAGGTCGCAGCCAAGCTGGTGTTTATTTGCAGCCCGAATAACCCGACCGGCGACCTGATTAGCCGCCAGCAAATTGTCAGCGTGCTGGAGCACTTTGCCAGCAGCGCCTTGGTGGTGGTGGATGAAGCTTACATCGAATTTGCCATGCAAGGGTCAGTGGTCGATTTACTGCAACAGTACCCAAACCTGGTGATCCTGCGCACCCTATCCAAAGCCTTTGCGCTGGCTGGCCTGCGCTGTGGCTTTACCCTGGCTGCGCCCGAGGTGATCAACGCCTTAAAGCAAATGATCGCGCCCTACCCCATTGCCGAGCCGGTGGCGCAAATTGCGGTGCAGGCTTTGTCAGAGCAGGGCATTGCCCGCATGCAGCAAAGCGTCGCCATCATCAATCAACTGCGCGCTGAATTCAGCGTTTTTGCCAGCACACTGCCCGGTGTATCGCGGGTTTGGCCGAGCCAGGCCAACTTTGTGCTGCTGCAGGTCCCGGATGCCGCCGCCTGCGTCAGCGCACTGCAACAGCAGGGCATTTTGATCCGCAACCAATCGGCACAGCTTGGCTTGTCGGAAGTGGTGCGAGTGTCGATTGGCAGCCCGGATGAGATGCAGGCACTGCAACAAGCGATGCAGGACTATTTTAGCAACACGGGTGCACGCACCCCCAATTCACAGGAAGCAACGGCATGAGTGGCCAACCGATCCTTTTTATTGACCGTGACGGCACCATGGTGGAAGAGCCCGCCATCGATAAACAGTTAGACAGCCTGGAAAAGCTGGTGTACGAACCCGGCCTGGTGCCGGCCTTGCTGAAATTGCAGGCCGCCGGTTACCGGCTGGTGATGGTGACCAATCAGGATGGCCTGGGGACCGACAGCTTCCCGCGCCCGACCTTTGATGCGCCGCACGACAAGATGATGCAGCTGCTGACTTCGCAGGGCATTCAGTTTGACGATGTGCTGATTTGCCCGCACTTTGAGCACGACAACTGCAGTTGCCGCAAACCCAAACTGGGCTTAGTTAAAGACTATCTGCAGCAAGGCAAAATCGATTTTACCAACTCCTATGTGATTGGCGATCGTCAGACCGATGTGCAGCTGGCAGAAAACATGGGGCTGCCGTCATTCCAATACCAGCGTGACAGCCTGGGTTGGGCCGAAATCACCCGGCGTATTTTAAGCCGGGGCCGAAGCGCCGAAGTGGTTCGTACCACCCGCGAAACCGATATCCGGGTGGCGGTGGACCTGGAGCAGCCCGGCAACAATAAGTTTGATACCGGCATTGGCTTTTTCGATCACATGCTGGAGCAAATTGCCACCCACGGCAACTTCTCGTTGCAGGTCACGGTAAAAGGCGATCTGCACATCGACGATCACCACAGCGTGGAAGATACGGCGCTGGCACTGGGTCAGGCGCTGAAAAAAGCCCTTGGCAACAAACGCGGCATCAACCGTTTTGGCTTTGTGCTGCCGATGGACGAGTGCCGCGCCGAATGTGTGATGGATTTATCCGGCCGCCCTTTGTTTAAATTCAACGCCGAGCTGGGCGATGGTCTGGTCGGTGGCCTGAATCTGGAAATGGTGCCGCACTTTTTCCGCTCACTGAGCGATGCCATGCTGATGACGCTGCACTTGAGCATCACCGAAGGCAACAAACACCATCAGGTGGAAGGCTTGTTTAAAGCCTTTGGCCGGGCCCTGCGCCAGGCCATTGCTGTCAGTGGCGAAGCCCTGCCAAGCTCCAAAGGGGTGCTGTAATGAGCGGTTTGGTTATTGTGGATACCGGCTGCGCCAACATCAGCTCGGTGTATTTTGCTTTTAAACGGCTGGGCGCAGACGCCACCATCAGCAAGGATCCGCGCGCTATCAAAGCCGCCAACCGCATTGTGCTGCCGGGCGTTGGCAGTGCCCGTCAGGCCATGCAGAACCTGCAACAGCGTGAACTGATTGAATGTCTGCAAGCGGTACAGAAAAATGTGCAGCAACCGCTGCTGGGTATTTGCCTTGGCATGCAGCTGCTGACCGCCCACAGCATGGAGGGCGATGTGCCCTGTCTGAATTTGATCCCGGGTGAAGTGCTGCCGCTGCAGGCCAATGGCCTGCGCCTGCCGCATATGGGCTGGAACACCCTGCACAGCATCAGCGATCACCCGCTGATGGCTGGTTTTGATCCCCAGGATTACCTCTATTTTGTGCACAGCTTTGGAGTGGCTCCCAACCGCTACAGCTTAGCGCTGTGCGATTACGGCAACGATTTTTCAGCGGTGATTGGCAAAGGCAATGTGGCCGGTGCCCAATTTCACCCGGAGCGCTCCGGCAAAACCGGTGCCCGTTTACTGCAAAACTTTCTGGAGTGGCAACCATGATTATTCCTGCCATTGATTTAATCGACGGCCAAATAGTCCGGCTGTATCAGGGCTCGTACGACCAAACCACCGAATACAGTTTCAGCCCGCTGGCGCTGCGCGATCAATACGCTGCTGCCGGCTCACCCATGTTGCATGTGGTGGATTTATCCGGCGCCAAAGATGCCAGCAAACGCCAGTTGGCCTTGCTGACCGAGCTGATGACCAAGGCCCCGCTTAACATCCAGGTCGGCGGTGGTGTACGCTCAGAGCAGGATGTGCAAGAGCTGTTAGCGGCTGGCGCCAGCCGGGTAGTGATTGGCAGCCTGGCCATTCGACAGCCCGAACTGGTGCAAAGTTGGCTCAAAGAATACGGTGGCGAACGCATTGTGCTGGCCTTGGATGTGGCCATTAACGCTGAAGGCGAGAAAACCCTGCCCAGCCATGGCTGGATTGAAGCCTCCAATGTGACCTTAGAGCAGGTGCTGGATGGCTTTATTGCCGCCGGCGCCAGGCATGTGCTTTGCACCGATATCAGCAAAGATGGCACCTTAAGCGGCTCCAATGTCGCTTTGTATCAGGAGCTCACCAAAGCCTACCCACAGATTGCCTGGCAAGCGTCCGGCGGCATTGGCTGTCTGGACGATATCCGCGCCCTGCGTGGCACCGGTGTAGCCGGTGTGATCCTGGGCCGCTCCTTACTGGAAGGCAAGTTTACCTTGGAGGAGGCCATAGCATGCTGGCAAAACGGATAATTCCCTGCCTGGATGTGCGGGATGGTAAAGTCGTCAAAGGGGTGCAATTTCGCAACCACGAAATTGTCGGCGATATCGTGCCTTTGGCAGAGCGCTACGCCAAAGCCGGTGCCGATGAACTGGTGTTTTACGACATCACCGCTTCGAGCGATGGCCGGGTGGTCGATAAAAGCTGGGTGCAGCGCATCGCTGAAGTGATTGATATTCCGTTTTGCGTCGCTGGTGGCATCAAAAGCGTCGAAGATGCCGGTCGCATACTGGAAATGGGTGCCGATAAAATTTCGGTCAATAGCCCTGCCCTGCTTAGGCCAGAGCTGGTGCGCGAGCTGCACGATACCTTTGGTCAGCAGTGCGTGGTGGTCGGCATCGACAGTTTCTTTGATGTCGCCAGTGGCCAGTATCAGGTGTACCAGTTCACCGGCGATGAGAGCCGCACCCAAAAAACCCGCTGGCTGACCCGCGACTGGGTGCAAGAGGTGCAGCAACTGGGTGCCGGTGAAATTGTGCTGAACTGCATGAATCAGGATGGGGTACGTAAAGGCTATGATATTGCCCAGCTCTCGGCCATTCGCGCTTTGTGTCAGGTGCCTTTGATTGCCAGTGGCGGCGCCGGGGCAATTGAGCACTTTGCCGAGGTGTTCCAGCAAGCCGATGTCGATGGCGCTCTGGCAGCCAGTGTGTTTCACAAAGCGGTGATTGAGATTGCCGACTTAAAAGCGCAGCTGATTGCGGCTGGGGTGTCGATTCGGCCTTGATATTTATTAAAGCAACAAGAGCAGACTGCACACGGAGACGCCGTGAATACATCCCTGTAGGCTCTGCTTTGGCATCCATGCCAAAGAAGCTCCGCTTAGCAGCCTGCTCCTGTTGCTTGCAGACCGCGATGCAGGGATGACCAGATGGTGTTTTTCCGGGAACCTGAGACGCTCGGACGGCGTCTCAAGAGCGCCCAGGGATGGGTTTACAGCGTTTCCCGAAAAAATCACCATTGGTCAGCCCGGTTAGAATGCATCGGTGTTGGCAACAAGAGCAGACTGCACACGGAGACGCCGTAAATACATCCCTGTAGGCTCTGCTTTGGCATCCATGCCAAAGAAGCTCCGCTTAGCAGCCCGCTCCTGTTGCTTGCAAAGTTTGGTGTGTAACCAATGAAACCATAAACTAAATGAAACAAACTTGAGAAACGACCATGAATAAAGACACCATCAGCCAACTCAAATGGCCCGACACCGGCCTGCTGCCAGCCATTGTTCAGCACGCCATCTCCGGCAAAGTGCTGATGCAGGGCTATATGAATCAGCAAGCGCTCAGCCACACCCTGAGTAGCGAAAAAGTTACTTTCTTTAGCCGCAGCAAACAACGGCTCTGGACCAAGGGCGAAAGCTCAGGCCACACCCTGGACTTGGTTGCCATCAGCAGCGACTGCGATGCTGACAGCATCCTGGTGCTGGCGATGCCCAAGGGCCCGACCTGCCATGTTGGCACCGAAACCTGCTGGCACGACAACCAAAGCAACAGCCCGGCGCTGAGCTTTTTGTACGATTTGGAGCAGGTGATTCAAAGCCGCAAAGAGGCCGACCCTGCCAGCAGCTACACCGCCAGCCTCTTTGCCAAGGGCGTGAAACGCATCGCCCAGAAGGTCGGTGAAGAAGGCGTCGAATCCACCCTGGCGGCCATGGCCGGCGATCGGGAAGAGCTGAAAAATGAAGCCGCCGATTTACTGTTTCATTTGCTGGTGTTGCTGCAAAGTCAGCAGCTTGAGTTAAACGATGTCCTGACAGTGTTAAAAGAGCGTCATCGCTGAGCAAATAACACTGCTTAACTGGCAAGCAAGGCATACAGTTACACGCAAAAGGCCGCACTGTAAAAATGCTTGCATCGCTCCCTTGCGCTCAGCTTGGGCTAGAATTTACAAGTCATGACAAAAAAACAATCCCACCTGCACCGTGAGGCCAACCTGATCCAGATGCTAGACCCAATAGACAGCGACTGGAATCAGGCTTTGGCTGCACCCGATGAAACGGTTGCCGAAGAATTGGTAGCCGCCATCGACTTTTCCCAATTAAATAGTCTGTTCGATAATTTTTTGCAGGTAATGGGCATTCCCATTGCACTCATAGACCTGCAAGGCAAGGTATTGGCATCATCACGCTGGCAACAGGCCTGTGCTCACTTTCATCGCCAGTCCCCCACCACCTTAAACCGCTGCCTGGAAAGTGACCGGGATCTTGCGTTGCAGTTGGAGCAAGGTAAAAACTATTCGGTGTACCGCTGCCGTAATGGACTGATTGACTGCGCCACCCCAATCTTGCTCGAAGACCGCCATATCGCCAACCTCTTTATCGGTCAGTTTTTTACCACCGAGCCTGATATCGCCTACTTTACCAAGCAAGCTGAGCAAGCCGGCTTTGATGTCACGGAATATTTAGCTGCCATTGACGAAGTGCCGATTCTGGATGAAGCCAAACTGCCCGCCCTGCTCAATATGCTCTCGGCCCTGGCCCTGCAAATCAGTCAGCTTAGTTTGCTTAATAGCCGCTACCAGCAAAGTCTGCAGCAAACCGAGCAACTGGTGACTGCCCGAACCCAGGAGCTGCAAATGCAGAACGCCATCTTGCAGCAAATAAGTGAGGGAGCCCCACTTACCACTGTGCTGCTGCATCTGGTGCAGCAAGTCGAAGCACTGCACCCAGGCGCGATTTGTTCCATCTTGTTGCTTGATAACGATGGCCAGACCCTGCGCCATGGCGCCGCCCCCTCGCTGCCCGAAGCTTACAATCGGGCACTTGATGGGGTTCGTATCGGGGAAGGGGTCGGCTCTTGCGGCACTGCTGCCTTTACCAGAAAAACGGTGATAGTCAGCCATATTCAGCAGCATCCCTACTGGCAATCCTACCTGGCTTTGGCGGAGCTGGCCGGCGTTCAGGCTTGCTGGTCGCAACCCGTGCTGAACCCGGAGGGCAAAGTGCTCGGTACTTTTGCCATCTATTACCAGCAACCCTCAGAGCCATCCGAAGCCTTGCTTCAAAAAATCGACAGCTACAGCAAGTTGGCCGAACTTGCCATTAGCCGCAGCCTTAGCAGTCAGCAAATTCGCCAACTGGCGTTCTACGACAGCCTGACAAAACTGGCTAACCGGCGTTTGCTGGAAGAGCATCTGTTGCAGGTGATAGCAGCCAGCCAGCGTAGCCAGAAATTTGCCGGCCTGATGTTTATTGATTTGGACAACTTTAAACCGGTCAATGATCTTTATGGCCATAAAACCGGTGATACCTTGCTTATCGAAGTCGCCAGCCGCTTGCAGCTAAGCGTCCGCAGTGCCGACACCGTAGCACGCTTTGGCGGTGATGAGTTTGTGGTTCTGCTGCGCGATATGGATACTGATAAACACAAAGCCCGTCAGCAACTGGAGGCACTGGCCAGCAAAATCCAACAACGGTTGCTGCACCCTTACCCTTTACCTGGCGGCAGCATGCACCAGTGCAGCTGCAGCATCGGTTTGGTATTGTTTATGGGAGAAAGCAGTAGCGATGAGTTGTTACGCCAGGCTGATGCTGCCATGTATGCCGCCAAAAAACAGCACAGCCTAACCAGTTGGTATGATTAAATCCTGTAACCATCATTACAAGGTGGCCTGCGCTGGTCACCTTCAAAAACGAAGCTCAACACCAAAATTTAACGCTTGAGACGCCACAGTACAGCAGGAAGTCCAAACAGCATCAACATCAAAGTCGCTGGCACTGGAACTGGAGTCGGTTGCTCTGTCGCAGGAGGAGTAAAAGTTTGTATATTTAGCTGCATAGCGCCAGCCCAGACTCGGGTTGAGTCCAGAGTAGCCCCATCACCAATCTGGAACATCATGTTAGGTGCCAGCCAGTTGCCCTGAATGGAACTGGTACCGATATTGGCAGCCGCCAGATGGCTGTATTCAGTTGCCGTATTGTATTGATGGAAATTAAAAAACACCTGATTGGGGTTGATGCCATGCAGCAGAATACCGCCGCCATCCATCAGAAAAAAGTCGGCAATATTAAAAACAAAAATATCATCGGCGTTACCATAGATCTCTACCCTTTGATGCGCCATTTGCACCGGGGTTAACTGAAACACATTTAAACCACCAACTCCCTGGTATCCATGGAGCGCCTGAAGACTTGTCTGCTGTCCTCCCAACGACTGCAACTGTTGGGACAAGTGCAACAATTGCTGATTCAGCAGGCTAAAGTGATGTTCTTGCCATTGCTGCCAACCACCATCTAACCTTACGCCCTCACCGACCCCGGCCTGAACACCTGCTGCATACCCATGAATATGACTTCCTGCACCAAACTCTGGGTTTCGTGCTGCCACATTTCCATGCACATCACTTTCCGAGCCAAAACCAAGGTAGCCTGCCTGGGAACTCTGGCCATTGGCTCCGGCAAAGAGCGCAAACTCAGCCAGCGAGCCAACATCAAACACGCTGGCAACAGACAGCGACGATGTAGTTAAACAGAAAACTGCAAACAATCCTTGTATCAGACGCATTGGTAAGAACTCCTTTTGCTGCGCAATGACAACGTTGTCACGCAAAGTGCGCAAATAATAGCCAATCTAAAAATAAAAACAAGTCATTTAATCTGGAAAATGTGTTTTTAGTACTCTAATCACCGAGCAATTGCCCCGCCAAACGGACAAAATCTGAAGACGTGAGTATACCAAGTAGCTGGTCGTCCGCATCCACCACTGGCAGGCAGCCGTGTTTATTTTTTAAAAAATAACTGATGACCTCTGCCAGTGCCTGTTCTGGTTGCACTGTAGCAAAATCTGTATCCATGAGCTCACCAATGATTTGCTGCTTTTCTTTACGCTCCAGCGCACTGGTGCCGTATTTAGCCAGCAGCCCCATCACCGTCGCAATCATCTTTTTTTGGGTCAGCACCCCAACCAATTTATCTTGTTCATCCAGCACAGGAATATGCCGGATATTCTTGTTCCGCATTAGATCATGCGCATCTTTCAGGCTTTGCTCACGGCGCACAAATAAAGGATTCGCGGTCATCAACTCCGCTACCGTTTTTGCAGTCATGCTCTGGTCTCCTCGTTCAGACTTAGTGCTAGCTTAGTCAATTCCAAAACAATTTTCCCGATACAGATCAAACTTTGTTCGGCTTCGTCAAACTGCTACCAAGAGATGCCGTAATGACCATGGCAATCGCCAGCCATTGCCAAAGGCTGAGAAACTCAGCCAGTAGTAAGAGTCCCGCCAGCGCCGCAACTGCTGGCTCCACACTCATCAAGACACTGAAGTTTTTAGCTGGTAAACGCTTTAATGCCACCATTTCCAGGGAATAAGGCAAAGCACTGGACATCACGGCCACCAAAAGTGCCAGCGGCAAGATCTGCCATTGGAATAAATCACTGCCCGCAGTCACCAGTCCGATAGGAAACAGATACAATGCAGCAATGGTCATCCCCAACGCAACAGTGGCACCACCAGGCGCTAAATTGCCCGCCTTTTGCCCAAATAGAATGTAGCCAGCCCAACAGCCACCAGCAGCCAGAGCCAGCATCACACCAACGGGATCCAGAGCATCCGCCCCACGCATATCTGGCATCAGCAGCAACACCCCAGCCAGTGCAAAAGCCACCCACAAAACATCCAGTTTCCGACGGGATGAAAGCAGAGCCACGGCTAAAGGCCCGGTGAACTCCAGCGCCACCCCAACACCAAGTGGGATCCGTTCAATTGCCATATAAAACAGGATATTCATGCCACCCAGGCAACCACCGTAAATAATCAGGGCTTGCCATTGGCGGCCCTTAGGCCAGTGCCGCCAGGGCCGGAATACCAACCAGAGAATAAGAGCAGAAAAACCAACACGCAGTGCTGTTGTTCCCTCCGGACCAATCAGCGGAAATAGCTGCTTCGCAATGGAGGCTCCAGATTGAATACAAACCATGGCCAGTAATACGCTAAGCACTGCAAGTACCAGCGTTTTCAAATTGGTATCAGACATGAAATGGAGATCTCAGAAAATGTTGGCTAACCTTGTTAGTATATCGGAAACGGCTGAAAAGTCAGAGCTGTCTGCAAAGCTTTGCATACTATCTATGGGTCTGCCGGTTGTGCTGTGGTCTTCGGCTGCAGAGCAAAGCGCAGCACATCCTTCCACGATACAATACCCAGCAGTCGATGCTCGGCATCCACTACGGGCAAACAGCCTATGTTGTATTGCAGCAAAAGGTTGGCAGCTTCTTTAATGCTGGTTTTATCAGTGACGGTAACAACCGGTGAGGTCATAACATGCCGCACTTTACGACTACGGATATAACTCTCTACACTGGTTTCAAAAGCTGAATCCATGACCGGGCTTAACGCCCGGAAATAATCTTTCACCGAAATAATACCTTGCAACCGTGCTGAACTATCCACCACTGGCAGGTGTTGGAACTTTGCTGCAGAAAACACCTCTCTGAGCGAGGACAAACTGGCATCCTCGCTGGTAGTCAGCACTTTCCGACTCATAATAGCACCAATCCGGCTCATAGCTCTCCTCAACAAAGCTCCAGGGCTTATGCATCTGGTTTTTCGAAGCCTTCGATAGTGACGCCGGATAATAAACCAGAGCCCCGGGTATCGTTGCTGCGTAATTTAATCATCAAACGCAGATCATTGGGTGAATCGGCATGATGCAAGGCATCGGCATAGCTGATCCGCCCACGTTCGTATAAATCGTACAGTGCCTGATCGAAGGTCTGCATGCCCAACTCACGCGACTTGGTCATCACAGCTTTAATTTCCCCAATCTGTCCCCGGGCTATCAAGTCCGCGACCAAAGGCGAATTAAGCAGTACCTCTATAGCAGCAACCCGACCCATACCGTCAGCAGTCGGCACCAGTTGCTGGGCTACAATAGCACGTAAATTTAATGATAAATCAAATAAGAGCTTTTGATGCATTTCTTTCGGCACCAAGTGCATAATACGGTCAATAGCCTGGTTGGCATTGTTGGCGTGCAGGGTAGCCACACACAAATGGCCGGTTTCGGCGAAAGACAAAGCATACTCCATGGTTTGCATATCGCGCACCTCACCGATCAGGATCACATCCGGAGCCTGACGCAATGAGCTTTTCAACGCAGCAGCAAAAGATTCGGTATCAATACCAACTTCACGCTGGGTGATCAGGCTTTTATGGTGCTCGTGCACAAATTCAATAGGATCCTCTATGGTCAGTATATGGCCCTTGGCATTGCGATTTCGATAGCCCAGCAGCGCCGCCAGCGAGGTGGATTTACCAGTACCTGTCCCCCCCACAAAGAGCACCAAACCACGCTTGGACATGATGATTTCTTTTAAAATCGGCGGCAGCCCCAGCTCATCGGCTTTGGGAATGTCTGTCACAATGCGCCGGATCACCATCCCCGCCTGATCGCGCTGCCAAAAAGCAGACACCCGAAAACGTCCGGCCTGATTGGCAATGGCAAAGTTGCATTCCTTGCTGGTAACAAATTCCTGCTTTTGCTTCTCATTCATCGCCGATACAACCAACTGAAAGGAGTCATCTTCCGTCAGTGGTTGTTCATCAATAGGGATCAGCTCGCCATTGACTTTGGCCGCTACCGGCATACCTGCGGTAACAAAGAGATCGGAAGCCCCTTTCGTCACCATGGTCTGCAAAAATTCAGTCAGTTGCATACAAGCTCCTTACATCCGTCCCATGGTGCCAAAAGTGTTTTTATCCTGAGCTTTGCTTTGGGCATCTCTTTGCGACACCATGCCACGATTTACCAGATTCACCAGGCATTGATCCATGGTTTGCATGCCATGTGCTGCGCCAGTCTGGATCACCGAGTACATCTGGGCAATTTTATCTTCCCGGATCAGGTTTCGGATAGCCGGCAAACCAAGCATAATTTCATGGGCAGCCACCCGGCCCCCACCTACTTTTTTAAGTAAGGTCTGAGAAATAACAGCTCGCAAAGACTCAGACAACATCGAACGTACCATATCTTTTTCTTCCCCCGGAAAGACATCGATAATACGGTCAATGGTTTTCGGTGCCGAGGTGGTATGCAAAGTACCAAACACCAGATGACCGGTTTCTGCTGCGGTCATCGCCAGTCGAATGGTTTCCAGGTCCCGCAACTCACCCACCAGAATCACATCCGGATCTTCACGTAAAGCAGAACGTAATGCATTTTTAAAGCTATGGGTGTCGCGGTGGACTTCCCGTTGATTGATCAACGACAGTTTATTCTGATGCACAAATTCTATCGGATCTTCGATGGTCAGAATATGGTCATAACGAGTCGTATTGATGTAATCAATCATCGCCGCCAGGGTGGTACTCTTACCTGAGCCGGTCGGCCCTGTCACCAACACCAGACCACGCGGATTTTCAGCTATGCTCTTAAAAATATCTGGCGCAGCCAAATCATCCAAGGTTAACACCTCGCTGGGGATAGTACGAAACACAGCAGCAGCGCCACGATTTTGCACAAAGGCATTCACCCGGAAACGGGCCAGGTTGGGCACTTCAAAAGAAAAATCCGTTTCCAGGTTTTCTTCGTATTCTTTTCGCTGTTTATCAGTCATAATTTCATACACTAAGGCATGAACTTCTTTATGATTTAAGGCTGGAATATTGAGTTTTCGAACATCGCCATCCACCCGAATCAATGGCGGCACACCGGCAGAGAGGTGTAAATCCGATGCTTTATGTTGCACACTAAATGCCAGTAACTCAGTAATATCCATGACAATTCTCACTTAGTACGATTGAATGTATGAACACCATAGCAGAACGCTTGCAAAGCGCCTACCAACAAATTGCACAGCAATGCACTAAGCTTGGTTCAAAGCCAGCGGATGTGCAATTAATTGCCGTCAGCAAGACCAAAGCTGTTGCCGATATTTTATCTGCTTATCAGTCCGGTCAGCGTCATTTTGGCGAAAATTACCCGCAAGAGCTGGCAGAAAAAGCGGTTGCTTTGTCACAACAGGAAGGGATCTGTTGGCATTTTATTGGCCCTTTGCAGTCCAATAAAACCAAGCTGGTGGCAGAGCATGCTACCTGGTGTCATAGCCTGGACCGACTAAAAATTGCCAGCCGATTGTCTGCCCAGCGGCCGGAGCAACTCCCGCCATTAAAGGTCTTGCTGCAAGTTAATATCAGTGGTGAAGCCAGCAAAGCAGGCATCAATCCAGATCAGGTGCTAGCACTGGCAACAGAAGTGGCTGCCCTGCCCGGCCTTGAGCTCAAAGGTTTGATGGCTATCCCTGCGCCCGATGCGCATGAACCGGTAGAACCAGCGTTTGCCCGCATGCAGCAACTTAGTCTGGCTCTAAGAGCCATCTTACCTCAGGCCAAGGAGCTATCGATGGGCATGAGCGATGACTGGCCATTGGCTCTAAAATATGGCGCAACTATGATACGATTAGGCACCGCAATTTTTGGCGCAAGGAATTATGAACGACATGAATGACAACATGGTTGCCTTTATTGGTGCCGGCAATATGGCACGCTGCGTGATCGCAGCCATGGTGAAATCGGGTTACCCGGCCAGCAACATCATTGCCAGCAACCGAACCGAACCAAAATTACAGGCTTTAGCTGCCGATTATGGCATTCAGACCACGCTGGATAATCTTGCAGCTGTTCAAAAAGCAGATGTCATTGTGCTGGCGGTAAAACCGCAAATGATGGGTGATGTCTGTCAGCAATTGATTGAGCGAGCACCGGAAATTAAAGAAAAGCTCTTTGTCACCGTAGCCGCCGGTTTACCGGTTAGTCGTTATGAGCGCTGGCTGGGCGAAGTCCGCCTGGTTCGCAGCATGCCCAATACACCATCGCTGGTGGGCCTTGGCGTCACCGGTCTTTACCCCAGCCGCTGCTCCAATTACGAAAAAGCCTTTGTCGATACCATGTTTAAAGGCACCGGCATGACGGTTTGGCTGGACAACGAAGCCGAGATCGATCATGTGATTGCCGTTACCGGTAGCTCCCCCGCCTATTTTTTCTATTTTATGCAGGCCATGCAACAAGAAGCCGAAACCTTGGGCTTTGCCCCAGAGCAAGCCAAAAAAATGGTGGCCCAAACGGCCTTGGGCGCTGCCACCATGGCCCTTCAGAGCGAGCATAGCTTTGCCGAGTTACGCGCTCAGGTGACTTCCAAAGGCGGTACCACCCATGAAGCCGTCACCAGCTTTGCCAATGCTGGTCTGGAACAGATGGTCAGCGAGGCGATGCAGGCAGCGATTCGCCGGGCGCGTGAAATGGCACAAACACTTTAATTGCTTTGGTCAAAAACTTTTGGGGACGCTATGAATAACGCGCTGTTTTTTTTAATCAATACCGGCTTTAACCTCTACCTGATGGTGGTGGTACTTCGGCTATGGCTGCAGTTGGCCCGGGCGGATTTTTACAATCCGTTCAGTCAGTTTATCGTCAAAGCAACCAATCCGTTGGTGTTGCCGCTGCGCAAAGTGATCCCAAGCCTTGGGCCGCTGGATACTGCCACTCTGGTACTGGCCTGGCTGGTAGCTGTTGTTAAAATGCTGGTGTTGCAACAACTGTTGTTAGGTGGCATCGTACTAAGCCATGCCCTGGTTGCCGGTGTACTGATTTTACTGAAAGAAAGCCTTAGCCTGGTGTTCTGGATTTTGGTAATCCGCGCCATTCTTAGCTGGTTCAGTCAGGGCCGTAATCCCATTGAACTGGTGATGCATCAATTAACTGAGCCGCTGCTACGGCCAATCCGCCGGGTGATCCCACCCATGGGTGGCCTGGATTTATCGGTGCTGGTGGCCTTAATTGCACTGCAGTTTGTGCAAATCCTGCTAGCCGATGTGTTACGGGGCTTCTAAAGCCTGACCTGCTGTGCTGTCTTACCAGTTTGCGCTGCGACAGCACAGAGGGTTTCAGCTATACTTTATCCCCCCTGCCTGACTTGAACGAGGTGTGTATGAAAATCTGGCTGGCTTGTGTTTTTTCGCTGTTAAGTTGCTTTGCTGTCGCCGAGCAAAAACAAAGCTTAGGCCCCTGGGATGTCCATTACCTGGCCTTTAATGCTACCTTTTTAACCCCCGAAGTAGCCCGCAGTTACGGTATCGAACGCAGCCGGTTTACCGGTATTGTGAATCTATCGGTCCTTAGCAGTGATGATCAGAGCGCTCAGCCGGTCAATGTGACCGGCACAGCCCGTAACTTGCTCGGGCAACAACGTACCTTGCGTTTCCAACAGGTCCGGGATGGCGCTGCTATATACTACTTCGCCCCGCTAACCATCCGCAACGAAGAGTTGTGGCGCTTTGATATTCAGTTGCAACAAGGCAATGAACAACAACGCTTGCACTTTGAACACACTTACTACATCGATTGAGTACCCCATGAAACAACTTGTTTTAGCCACAGGCAACCCTGGTAAAGTCACCGAGCTTGCTGCCATGCTGGCTCCATTTGCCTGCACGGTAACCCCCCAGAGTGAGTTTAAGCTGGCCGATGCCGATGAAACAGGGCTAAGCTTTGTCGAAAATGCCATTATCAAAGCCCGGCATGCCGCTCTTCATACCGGTTTGCCAGCCATTGCTGATGATTCAGGCTTAGCGGTCGATGCGCTCAGAGGGGCTCCGGGTATCTACTCAGCCCGCTTCGCCGGCGAAGGGGCCAGCGATACCGACAACGTCCACAAACTGCTGCAAGCACTGAACGACGTACCAAAGCAACAACGCCTGGCTCAATTTCATTGTGTACTGGTGTTTATGCGCCACGCCGAAGATCCAACGCCTTTAATCAGCCATGGCCGCTGGCAAGGGATCATTCATCAGCAACCACAAGGTCAGGGTGGCTTTGGCTACGATCCAGTGTTTTATCTGCCTGAACTGAACTGCACTGCTGCAGAGCTCAGTAAAGCACAAAAACAGCAACTCAGTCATCGCGGCCAGGCACTGCGCCAGTTGCTAAGCCAGTTGCAACAACAGGGATACCTGATCTCTTGAGCCTGCAACTGCCGCCCTTATCGCTGTACATTCATATTCCCTGGTGCATCCAAAAATGTCCTTACTGCGACTTTAACTCCCACGCCGTGAAGCAAGGCATTCCGGAGCAGGAATACATCAGCCATTTGTTGGATGATTTAACGCAGGATTTGTCCTGGGTGCAGGACCGTGCTATTCAAAGTATTTTTATCGGCGGCGGTACTCCCAGTGTGTTTACAGCCGCTGGCATAGCACGACTGCTGGCTGGTGTCCGTAGCCGCGTGCAACTGGCCGATGACTGCGAAGTGACGATGGAAGCCAACCCCGGCACCTTTGAGGCTGAGCGCTTTGCTGGTTATGTTGCAGCTGGCGTAACCCGCTTCTCGATTGGTGTGCAAAGTTTTCAGCAGACACAGCTTACTGCACTTGGCCGGATCCATAGCAGCAGCGAGGCCATTCAGGCAGCACAGCTGGCAGCCAAACTCCCCCTGCACAGTTTTAACCTGGATTTAATGCATGGCCTGCCCGGCCAAAGCCTGGCCGATGCCATGGCCGATTTGCAGCAAGCCATCGCTTTAGAGCCGCCTCATTTATCCTGGTACCAGTTAACCATCGAGCCCAATACTGCTTTTGCCTCCAGGCCACCGGTGCTGCCAGAGGACGAACTGCTATGGGAGATCCAGGAGCATGGGCATCAACTGTTGCAGGCACATGGCTATCAGCAGTACGAAACTTCGGCCTATGCCAAAGCCGGCCATCAATGCCAGCACAACCTGAATTACTGGCGGTTTGGTGACTACCTCGGCATTGGTTGTGGCGCCCATGGCAAAATTACCCTGCCAAAGAACAATAGCATTTTGCGCACCAGCAAGATTAAACACCCCAAAGGCTACATGGATCTGACTCGCTCCTACTTGGATCTTCAGCGTATTGTCGCAGCCGACGAGCTACCTTTTGAGTTTTTTATGAACCGTTTCCGGCTGCTGGAGCCCTGCCCGATTAGTGACTTTACCGCGTACACCGGCCTGCCGGTCGAAACTACCTCGGCAGCCATCCAACAGGCCATTAAGCTAGAGTTACTTCAGCAGCAAACAGATCATTGGCAGATCAGCTCTAAAGGAGCCCGTTACCTGAATGATCTGCTGACCCACTTTATCTAAGGAATCAAGATGCTCAGATCACACCGCTTGACCAGTCTGGCCCTCGCCATAAGTCTAAGTGTACTCACCGGTTGCGAGCCTCCCCAACCAGGCAGCCACAGCTCAACAACAGCAAACAGCCAGCAGAGCAGCCAGCAAACGGAGTCTGAACGGGCCAATGCGTTGTTTGAACAAATTTTTGATGAAGAACTGGCAACCAACCCACTGCGACAAACCCAACTGGGCCTAAAGACCAATAAGGACCGTTGGCAAGATTTATCCGAACAGCGACGGCTGGCAGATCTGGAACTTACCCGTCAGCATCTGGCATTACTTGCCGACATCGATGCTCCGGCACTGGATCAGCAAACCGAACTAAGCTACCAACTGATGAAACAACGTCTGGAGCAACGGCTGGAAAATGAGCAATGGCATCTGTACAGCTACCCGGTCAATCAAATGCGGGGGATCCACACGCAGGTACCAGTCACGCTGTTAAACCAACATCACATCGAAACAGAACAGGATGCCAAAGATTATATTAGCCGCTTAAATGCAGTGCCCACCCTGTTTGCCCAACTGATCAATCAACTGGAACAGCGGGCAGAAAAAGGCATTATCATTCCTCGTTTTGTCTTTCCCTACGTAGTGCAGGACAGCAGTAATGTGATTACCGGAGCCCCTTTTGATGGTGGTGACGACAGTGTGCTCTGGGCCGATTTCCAGCGTAAAGTCACCGCATTGCCTTTATCCCAGGCTGAACAACAGCTGCTTTTAAATGAGGCCGAGCTGGCATTAGTAACCAGTGTTAAACCGGCTTACCAACAACTGATTACCTACTTACAGCAGTTGGAGCAAAAAGCCGGCGATGACGATGGTGTCTGGCGTTTCCCGGATGGGCGTGCGTTCTATCAACATGCTCTGAACCGCATGACCACCACCCAGTTGACTGCCGAACAAATCCATCAAATCGGCCTGGACGATGTGGCCCGGATCCACCAGGAGATGCGCCTTATTATGCAGCAGGTCGAGTTCGATGGCTCACTGGCGGAATTTTTCGAGTTTATGCGCAGCGATCCGCAATTTTACTTGCCGGATACCGAAGAAGGCCGTCAGGCCTACCTGCAGCAAGCGACCGCTGTGATCGATCATATGCGGACCCGACTGAATGAGCTTTTCCTTACCCTGCCACAGGCAGAGATGGAAGTGCGGGCAGTCGAGCCATTTCGAGAGCAATCCGCCGGCAAAGCATTTTATCAGCGCCCTTCAATGGACGGTAGTCGCCCAGGCATTTACTACGCCAATTTGTACCGCATGAGCGATATGCCGCTCTATCAGTTGGAAGCCCTGGCCTACCATGAAGGATTGCCTGGCCATCATATGCAACTGGCGATTCAGCAGGAACTGGAAGGGATCCCACGTTTTCGCCGTTTTGGTGGCTATACCGCCTATACCGAAGGCTGGGGACTTTATACCGAGCTGCTGCCAAAAGAAATTGGCTTGTACCAGGACCCTTACTCCGACTTTGGCCGGTTGGCGATGGAGCTATGGCGTTCAGCCCGGCTGGTAGTCGATTCCGGTATTCATCACAAAGGCTGGAGCCGCGAACAAGCCATCGCCTACCTGGTTGAGCATACCCCTAATCCAGAGGGCGATGCACAAAAAGCCATTGAGCGTTATATTGTGATGCCAGCACAGGCTACAGCATATAAAATTGGCATGATCAAACTGCTGGAACTCCGGGCGAAAGCCAAAGAGCAACTTGGCGAGCGCTTTGATATTCGGGAATTCCACGATGTGGTGCTACGAAATGGTGCCGTCCCGCTGGATGTGCTGGAACAACTGATCGATGCCTATATCGAGGCAGCAGATTAAAGTTGGCTAGCCATACTGGCTCTGACTGAAAACTACAACTTACTGGGTAAGGCGGGGATCCCCCGCCTTTTTTTATTAAGAAAGTCTTGGTCTTTGCAGCAATAGGAGTTATAACACTAACTAAATAATATGCATGGAAAGCTGAATTTTTGTTTCTACATTAGGGATTTACATGGCATTTTTGGGTCCTGAGTATAATGAAAATAACAGACAATCGTGTACCTCTATCCACCGGCTCTCCCATTCAGGATTACAGTATCGTTAAGGCTCTGGCTTTCGACGATATCAGCATTCACTATCGAGCCCTCAGCACCAGCAGCAACCGACTGGTCACACTAACCGAGTTTTTCCCGGCAGCTTTAGCAACACGACACAGCAGCTTTCGTGATTTAAGTGCCACTGAGGCAGCAAAAGCAGAAACACTGCAAAGCAGTATCCAAAACTTTGCCCGGATCTGTTCGCTCTTACTTGAATGCGAGCATCCAAATTTAAACCGGACTATGGCTTGCCTGCATCATGGTGGGACAGTCCTGAGTGTGCATGAAAAGCTGGACGCTCCCTCACTGTTGGAATACCAGCAACAACGGTCAAGTACACAATTAGACGAATCGGACATTCAGCAACTCATCACTCCGATCCTGCAAGGTGTTCAATGTCTGCACAATAAAGGTATAGTGCATTTAGACTTGCAACCCAAACATATTTTTGTCCCACAGCTATCGGCACCGGTCATTACGCACTTTGCGCAGGCGCAATGCATCGGCCAGACCAGCACCTTATCCGGCATAGTGTCACTGGAATCGGTTCATCCCTATCTGGCACCCGAGCTGCTGTCGAAAAAGTCAGAGTTAAATCCTGCCAGTGACATTTACGCCCTGGGTATGACATTGTATTCGCTGATGACCGGGCTGGAGCTGCCGTTAGCACAAGATCGACTGAGCGCTATCCTCGATAATGAAGTGGATCCATTGCCAGAGCTGTCCTCACAAAGCAATGGCTACAGCGATGCACTCATTCAGCTTGTTACGGCTTGCGTACAATTACGGCAAAAGGACAGGCCACAAAGTATTACCGAAGTGCTGGCCATACTGCATGGCAAAGCCATGCCTGCCAGCAAACCAACGGCGTCTAACCGCATAGCCCCAGCTATCAAGGCGGAGCAAAAGGATACAGCTCAGAGTGTGCCTGAGGCGGCTGTGATTGCAACCCCGGTCCCAGCCAGGACTACACCTGAGCAGAGCGCATCAGACTCCCCTCGCACTCTGCAATACAGTGCAGGTGCAGCCGCAGCTTTGCTGCTGGTCGCCGTCACTTATGTCTTTAGCAAACCATCGACCGAAGACAAAGAGTTGCTAAACCAGCACCACAGTATGGAACGTCTGGCACAACTGGAAAGCCAACGACTCAAAGAAACACGGCAGTTGTATCAGCTTGTCACCATACCCGCTGGCAATTTTATCATGGGCTGCTCTGGCACCAACTGCCCGGAAGAAGAGTTGCCAACCCGCACCATCGAGGTACCCAGTTTTCAGATGATGGCACACCAGGTCACCTTTGCAATGTGGGATGCTTGCGTTGAACAGGGTGGTTGCAATCACAGGCCTCGTGACGAAGGCTGGGGGCGAGGCAATCGTCCGGTAATGAATGTCAGTTATCAAGAAATTGTTGCTGAGTTTATCCCCTGGCTCAATCAAGCAAGCCGTCAATCCTTTCGTTTGCCATCGGAGGTAGAATGGGAGTATGCCGCCAGGGCAGGTCAACACACGCCCTATCAGTTTGGGGATAGCATCAGTTGCGAACAAGGCCGGTTTGGCAGGCGCAGTGGTGGAGAATGCAGCAATCAGCTGGATGGCACTGCGCCGGTCATGTCCTATAGCCCCAATGCCTTCGGCTTGTACGATATGCATGGCAATGTATGGGAGTGGACGCAGGATTGCTGGAATGCCGACTACCAACAGGCAGTTGCTACCACAGAGCCCAGGCTGAGCGGAAATTGTGTACGTCGTGTCCTGCGGGGTGGGACCTGGCTCTCAACCCAGGCACAGCTCAGCGTGAGCCACCGCAGCAGTTACGACGCAACCTTACGTCATCGTAACAATGGCTTTCGCCTGATGCAGCCAATAAGTGCGAATGAAGCGAAATAACGCTGTTATTTCTCGACCACCACATCGTACGCCAGTAGCTGCGGTAGTCGTTGCTGCAGCTGCGTCTCGATGCTATTGAGCTCTTTTAATCGCTGGCAGAATAACGCTGTTTTTTCTTCCAGCAGACTGGCTTTTTCTTCCAGGCCAGTATTGATGCGATCCACCAGGTGCCCAACTGCATCCCACTCCTGCGGATCGGTTTGCTCGAAGTTTGCATCGGTGTGCTGTAAGGTGTCCCGTAACGCTTCCCAAACAGCTCCAAAAGAGTGCCGGGCCAGATTGTTGAGCTGGGGCTTCAACTCACCATTTAAGAAGTGTTCTAGCTCGTTCAGGCTTTGCGGTGCAAGATAAAAATGATCGCCGCTGCGGACAAACCGGGATAACAATTGAAAAGTGGTCTCCCTGATCAAATCGTTCCACTCAGCTTGCTGTGAGCGACTGCCGACGCCGGATAACATCCGCTCCATGGAAGACAAGCCAAGCTCGACCCCATCGACAGCAATACCAACAATTTCAGGCACAAATTTGCGCAACCCCTGGCTATACTCAGTGACCAGGGCTGTTTCTTGCTCGGTCAGCTGCTGCCACTCCCCCTGAATAAACAGCTGAGCGTCATGATTAATCTGCATCAAGGTTCTGTCATTCTTCATAATGCGGATCTGCTCGGGTGAAATCAGCAGGCCATAGCCAAAACCCATATTGCAATCACGGGCTTGCACCGACCAGACACAAAGCAACAGGCACATACTAATAATACGCTTCACAACTCAACCCCACCCGCAATACAGCTCTGTAGAATAGTAGCTTATTCTGCCAAGTCACTCAGCACAACAAAACGCAGCCAGTACTCTACTCATCGGAAAAGTGCACAAAACGAACGTACAGCTGCTGTTCTTTGCCTTTGCGATTGTTTTTACCACTGTACATGGCAATAGCCCAGGCTTCAGCTGGCACGGCCTGCACTGTGGTACTGGTCCAAAGATTTTCACTGTTGGCATTGGGGAAAATGTTCAACCGAATCGCAGGATCAACGCAGCTGCGTTCCACAATACGCATGGCTTCTTTGACATCAGGCAAACGCCAGACAGCACCTTGTTGTTGCAGCAGTGTGCTCTGTTGCAGCGCTTCCTGCCAGCTCAAACGGATGGCTGTCCCATCGCAGCGCTGCCCGGCACTATTCCAGCTCTGGCCGTACAAGCAACGCTGCCAGGTAAGGCCAGTACTTTGCTGATGCACCAAGCCACCTGGCAATACCGTAAAATCACTGGCGGGACTGGATGCGGTAATATCACTAAAACAAGCTTGTTGCGCCTGGAGCAAACCAGAAGTTAGCAACAAAAGTATCAGGCAGGGTCGCATAGAGTCTCTCCTTAGGGGCTTCGCACCAAGCGGATGAAAGCACGACTATCCTGCCGTTTTGGTAAGGAGTTGTCGTTGCCATCGTCCATGCTAATAACCCAGGCTGCATGACCAGCACCTCCTTCGGCACTGGTTTGCCGGGTCCAGTAATAACGGTGACCTAATAAGGATGCAGCAGGTTCATGCTGAAAAATAATCGGATCCAGCACCTGAGTATGACCAAAATCTACCAGGCTATTTAATTCGGTCACGGTAGGCAGCCGCCAGTTTGCACCGCCACAGTACAAACTGGCATTCACTTCAGCCAGGTATGTTGCAGTACCACAATCACTTTGGCTGGGACAGCCATCCTGTGCTGCAGCCGCCTGGCCAGGCTCTCCGCCATTGCCATCCTGCTCGCTGGTCCAGCTGTAGTAATTGCTCGCTGCCCGAAGCGACGCATTGGCCAGGCTGGCAGCGGCCGGTTCTTTTAACTCCCAGATAAGGCCAGTGACGTTATCCCGAATACAGACAAAATCGGTGGCATCCCGGGGCAACTCATCACCAAAAGCATCCAACTTACTAAAATCAAAACCAGCGCGACCAATGCCTATTTTATTCAGAAAATCGGCGACGGCATCACGCCCAAAGTCTGCATCCTGACGGGGATAGGCCTGATCGTCACATGGCAGTGCCGCAAGCTGATCGTAACACTGTCTTTGGCCTGTATCCGCTTTGTAGTGCAAGCCTGATGGACGCACTGTGAACCGCACCGTGTCGCTGGCAGATGCCCCACTGTCATCCTGAACCTGGAGTTCAAACACCAGTTCAGGTTGTTGCCGGCTATCTGGCACCACGAAGTCTGTCCGACAGTCCGAGGCATCGGTTACAACAGCACTATTTCCCTGGGTTTGTGTCCAACTGCAGCGAATGGGGCCAGCTAAGGATGCCGAGTTACCACCATCCAGCCAATGCTGCTTAAATTCTACCACCGTCTGATCCACGCCAGCATCGGCATAAATACCGGCAGCATTGCCCTGCACCCAGAGCTCCATAGTGGCTTGATCGCTGAGTCCGGCATCATTTTGCACCGTAAGTTCAAACAGGTAGCGGCTGTCTGCAGCCAACAAGGGCGCTTTCAGTTCCAATCTTGGTTGAGACAGATCCTGACCATGTAACCAGTTGCTGTCACCTGCAAGTTGTTGCCAGGAGAAGGAAAGGCTTTGCCCTTCCGGATCGAAGGAATCACTGCCGTCCAGCAGCACCATCGCTCCGGTTGCCAGCCATTGACCTGAGGCGGCAGTACTTTGAATCAGCGCCACAGGAACAGAGACCCGAGGCTGCACATCAACAGTCATCCGATCCGTCAATACCCTGCCATCCGGCAAACGGTACTGTACTTCCAGTACCAAGCGGGCTGGTGTCATGCTATCTGGCAAAAGCACTGAGGCAGCACCACCAGTCAATGGAAACTCAGCAAGTGTTGGCCCTGACAATTGTCGCCAGGTAAATTCGCCGCCGGAAGGATCGCCTCTGGCTATCAAATTCAGGGTATCGCCGACATGCACAGTCTGATCCGGCCCGGCATTGACGCTGGCCAGGCTCTCCGCTTCAGAGCCTTTACCACCACATGCAGCTAGTAGCATCAGGCTAACCAGCAGAATCCATCGATAGTTCATCATGAGATAAGGCTCCACTCCCATCAACAATGCCTGCAGCAGGGCGTGCTGGCATCAGAGCATTCAGACAAGTCGTAAAGCAAGGTTCAGGCCAGACCGGATTTAAGTTACAGTGGCTCTATCTCCGGTTTAACCCCAACCATATGGATTTTGGATGGTCCATATTCGCGACGACTACGAATAATGTCTTTATCAAACTGCACCTCAACTGCAGAAAAAAGCTCGTTGCGGGCAACCACCTCAGCCTTCGCCAACAGCTCTTTGCGCTGCTCTTCCAGCAGTCGAATATCCGCAATCAATTCAGTCGCTGTACGGCGATAATCTTCAAACTCCCTGGTTAACTCTTCCAGCCTGGCTTCAATAGCGGCACTGCCTTCCAGCTTCTTAAACTGCTCAATTTTCTCCTTCACTGCCGCCATATCAGTCTTTAAACCGGCCACACTGGATTTGAGTACCTCTTGTTTTTCCACAATAGGGTCTATTAAACGATTCAAGCGAATCACAATCGAGCTGATGGATAAGGCACCCAGGCTCCCGGCATAAACCCCTTGATCGAGGTAAAAATTGCCACCAATAATTTTGCCGGTTGGCTTGTCTTCAGGGCCGGCAAACACAATGCGGGCTTCCACAGCACTGTGCACCAGCTGTTTGTTGACATACAAGTTGCCACCACAGCGAAAACGAGCGTATTGCGCCATATTGCACTGCACATCCCCTTTCGCCTGCACCACAGTGCTGTATTCACTTTGCTCATCCGGGTTAGAAATCTGGTGCCCTATCACGGCCCCCTGGATGGTGATATCTCCGCCGGCTTCCAGTAAGGTGCCTTCAACAATACCTTTCACAAAAATATTGCCCCCGGCAATGACCTTCATGCTTTCATGAACATCCCCGGCTACCACCACAGAACCTTTAAAAATAATATGCCCAGTGCTGTTATCAACCTCTTTCACACTGAATACATCATCCACGGTGGCCCCGGCTTCGATCACGCGTGGCAAACCATCTTTGGTTGCTTGCAACAGGTCCGGATCGTCCGAAGATAAACCAACCCCCTCCCCCAGATTCCACTCCACTGTCAAACCAGGCATGGCGGGCAGCGCTTCGCCAGTGACCGTCATCCCTTCTTTTCCTGGGGTTGGTGGGTGACGCCGCATCAAAGGTTCACCGGCAGCAATGGAAGGGATCACACCAAAATCACGTAGATCGGCTTTCTTATCATCCGGATTGATGACTGGGCGATTACGGCGACTCTCCATCGCCTGGATCAGGGGCTCGAACCGCGAGTTCTCGCCTTGTTGGATAGCGCGCCCCTGCGCAATGGTATGCTTAAGTTTAGTACCAGCATCCACCTTCGCCGCCTGAGCCACCAGGTGAATGATATTATTTTTAATAAAACCAAACACGATGCCTTCTTTTTGTGCCGCTTTGACCAGCGCATTAGCCGACACAGGAGCTCCACCATAAGCAGCGGTAATGTGCGCCGAAGCGGTCATCTTATCGTCCGCTATCGTAAAGAAAAGCTCAGCGTCTATTTTTTCCGCCACAGCGTAACTCAGCTCTTTGCTATGCGGAGCTTGCAGTTTTTCTTTAACTTTTTGTTGTTCCTGCTCATAGTGGGTCAGCAGATTCTTTATTTGCTCTGGCACCAGCTTACAGCGGCTATAGCCCGCTTGTTGCAAAGCTTGTTGCAGAAGCTCTTTGGTTAATGGCGTTTCAACCACCGCCACAACAGCATGGACTTGTTGCTCTTTTTCTTTAAAACTGATTTGAATGTCGCTCACAGCACCATCGCACAACGAAGAGTCAGATAGTGACTAATGAAACAAATAATTGGAGGAAAGGCAAGCCCTGTGCCTTGTTTGGACAGGGCAAATAAGTAATTAAATGTAGTTATCCTGATGCACCCGGATAAAGAGCGGTGTATTGGGTTTGCTGTAGTCGATCTTGTACTCTTTGTTGTTCAGAGCCTGGACAAATAACAGCGTTTTACACTCACCAAATACATCGGTACTGGAGATATCGACAATTTCCATATAACGGTCTTTGGCCTCAGCCTTATTGGCAGGTACCGTCTCGGTAAAAGGCTTAACACCATGACGGGAAACAATCAACGGCGGATCTTCATCATCATTTATAATGATCAGGTCTACTTTCTTTTGTTTGTGGATGATGGTGTTGCGGCCGCTCACTAAAAACGCTTTTTCGAAATTATTCATTCATAGTCACCTGACTTCACAGAACTAATTTAATTCATTATGATACAGCCAAACTCAACTGTCTAGCTTATGGTCTGTCACTTAATTGCTGCAACCGCAGCTGATTTACTTGTTTGCAAAACTCTTCCGCCGTCACATCAATGGCGTTCACTGGAATAAAAAGCTCAAAACCACAAAAGCCACCAAATCGTTGCATTCGATTGGCAAACATGGCTTTCACACCGTCGTATTGCTGCTCTGGTGTTGAGAACCGGTCTTTTTCTGCCAGCCATTCAGTCGCACACTGCCCTTGCGGGCATTTTTCTTTCAGCACAGCAAACCAAAGTGCCCGCTGTTCCATCATCAATTTAATAGCAAGGCGTAGCGGTAAATGCTGTAAGAATGCATGCATATCAGTGACTTTGAAAGCAATGTAATTCACTTCCTGTTCCACATCTGGCTGCGGGCTGCAATGCGAGAAAGCCGCCCAGGGTAACAGCCAACTTCCTTTCTTATGGTGATAATGCACGCCAGCTTCATCACACACGATACCATGCAACGGCTCTGCCAGCTTGGCCCAACCGGCATAGATCCCAACAGAAGCAGCAATAAAGCAAATCGCCAGCACAGGGCTGGCCTGCTCAGCAAACCACCAGGAATACAACACCAATAATGCAAAAATAGCTGCACTGTACAGCATGGTTTTAGCGCCACCTTCGTTACCGCTGGCTTTAAACTGCATTAAAGTACCATCATTACCTGCTTGTGGCGGTCCTGCTTTTTGCAACATAGAGCAACACCCAAAATTTACCATGGCAGCAACTATACTGTATTTCTCGAGGGCTTGCCATCGGTGCTCTGTCTCAGTGCACTCTGTGCTTTATACGACCAACGCAGCTTGCTCTGCGACAACGAGACATCCATCTGGCGCTAATTTACATACAATAGCCATGGTTCTGCTTTTTTACGTATTGGAGTGATTGTGGTCAAGAATTATTCGGGTCTTATTCTTTTGCTGCTGGCAGGTTTGATCCTGTTTTCCGGCTATTTATTTTACCAGACGCAGCAGGAAGCAAATGGTCAGCGCCCGCCAGCACAGACGGTTGCAGTGAAAACAACCCATGCCGATACCAGGCCACTCGTCAGGCAAGTATCCGCCTTAGGGACCGGCCTTGCCAATAACTCCGTAGAACTGATTGCATCCAGCAGTGAGTACCTGACCTATCTGAATGTGATTGAAGGTCGTCCGGTAAGCCAGGGTGAGGTGATTGCCCGGCTCAATGATGTAGAGCAACGCGCCAGAGTTGCAGAACTGCAAGCACAACTGACCGAACAGCAACGCCAGCTGGAGCGTTTGAAAAATCTGGCAGCCACTCAGGCCACGGCTCAATCCATGCTGGACGAACAACAAACCCGGGTCAATACCACTTTGGCGCAACTGGAAAGTGCCGAATCCCGCTTGCGGCAAATGACCATCCGGGCTCCTTTTAATGGCGTCCTCGGCTTGCGCTCAGTCAGTCAGGGCGCTTACGTCAACAGTGGCAGCGTCATAACTACGCTGGACGATATCTCCCGATTACGGGTCGAGTTTAATGTGTCTGAACGCTTTATCGCCGAACTGGCAGTAGGAATGCCCATTGCCATCAGCAACGTTGCCTACCGGCAGGTTGAGTTTAATGGCGAGATCAAAGCCATCGACCCTCGACTTGATCCAGTTACCCGCTCAGTCAGAGTGCATGGCATGATCGATAACCAGGACTTGCGTTTACGTCCCGGCATGCTGTTGGATGTCAGGGTAACACTGGACAATCAGGATACATTGATGGTACCGGAAAATGCTCTGGTGCCACTGCAAAATCGGCAATATGTCTTCAAAGTGGGTGAAGACAACAAAGTCACTCAAGTTGAAGTGACCATTGGTGAACGCATCCCTGGCTGGGTTGAAATTTTAACCGGCCTGACACAGGGGGATGAAATCATCATCGAAGGCGTACAAAAAGTACGCACTGGCGTTACTATCAGCCGGGTGGAGTAAAAGATGCTGTTATCCGATCTGTCTGTAAAGCGTCCGGTCTTTGCTACCGTTGTCAACTTGCTGCTGCTCACCTTCGGTATCGTTTGCTTTACCATGCTACCGTTGCGGGAATACCCCAGCATTGATCGTCCTGTGGTTAGTATTAGTACGGTCTATCCTGGTGCATCCGCTGAAATCGTCGAGTCCAGAATCACGCAATTGCTGGAAGATCGCATCAGCGGTGTGGAAGGCATCAAAAGCATTAACTCCACCAGCCGCAATGGCCGCTCTAATATCACCATAGAGTTCAATATTAGTCGCGACATTGATGCTGCCTCCAACGATGTCCGCGAAAGGGTTTCCAGAGCGCTGAATAACTTGCCGGATCAAGCCTTTCCTCCCGAAGTGTTCAAAGCCAGTGATGACGATGATGTGGTGGTTTGGTTTGTGCTGAACAGTGAAACCATGACCTCGCTGGAACTCACCGATTACGCCGACAGAAATATCGTAGAACGCTTTTCTGTCGTGGATGGCGTAGCCAACCTGCGTCTTGGTGGCTCACGGCGCTATGCCATGCGTATTTGGCTCGATCAGGAGGCGATGGCCTCACGCCAGGTCACGATTCAGGACATTGAGAACGTGCTGCGCAGTGAGAATGTCGAATTACCGGCTGGCAATATCAAATCCATTGACCGGGACTTTACCGTCCGGGTTAGCAGAACCTTCTTAACCCAGCAAGACTTTCGCAATCTGGTTGTGAAACGCGGGGCCAACAACTATCTGGTACGACTGGGTGAAGTAGCCCATGTCGTGCTGTCTTCCGAGGATGAAGAAAGCGAGTTTCGCAGTGATGGCCGCAACGTACTGGGTATAGGCATTGTAAAACAGTCTACAGCCAATACGCTGGAGGTGGTGCGCAATGCCCGAGCAGAGATGGAGCGGATCAAACAGAACCTGCCTGCCGGGACCACCATAGAGCCAGGTTACGACTCATCATTATTTATTTCAGAGTCGATCAAAGAAGTCTACCGCACCCTTGCCATTGCCATGAGCATGGTGGTGCTGGTGATTTATCTGTTTCTTGGCAATGTCCGCGCCACCTTTATTCCAGCCATTACGGTACCTGTGGCGCTGATTTCTGCTGTTACTGTCCTGTACGCACTGGGCTTTTCCATCAACCTGCTCACCCTGTTAGCCATGGTATTGGCTATTGGCCTGGTGGTCGATGACTCCATCGTGGTGCTGGAAAACATCTACCGTCGTATTGAGCAAGGAGAACCGCCCCTACTGGCCGCCTATCGGGGTGCCCGCGAAGTAGGTTTCGCGGTTATCGCCACCACTCTGGTACTGATTTCAGTCTTTGTGCCGCTGGTGTTTATGGAAGGCCAAATTGGGCGCTTATTTACCGAGTTTGCCCTGGCTGTAGCGGCGGCTGTCGCTTTCTCCAGCATTGTAGCCCTTACCCTGTCGCCAATGCTATGCAGCAAAATACTCAGCCACCGAAAGCGCGAAAGCAAACTAGGCAACTGGTTGCATGTCGGTTTCCAAAAACTGGAGTCTGGCTATACCAATCAACTGAAAGTCGTGACCAAAAGCCGCTGGCCGGTGATTGCGCTGGTGGCGCTTTGCCTGGCATCCAGTGTCATGCTCCTGCGTTTACTGCCCTCTGAATTAGCCCCCACCGAAGACAGAGGTACTTTCTTTGTCAGTATGAATGGCGCAGAGGGTGCCAGCTACAGCAGCAACAGCCGTAATATGAGCCTGGTCGAAGACGTACTGCTCCCCTACTACGAGCGTGGCGAGTTCAACCGCCTGTTGATCCGGGTACCTGGCTGGGGCAATGCCGGTGGTATCGCCATCGTCGGCTCAGAGAACTGGCACAACGATCACCGCCGTACTGAAGAACTGATGGGGGAAGTACGGGCAAAGCTGAATGAGCTGCCAGATATCCGTGCCTTTACCTTTATGCGCAGTGGCCTTGGTGGCGGCGGCGGCGGTGGCCGGCCCATCCAGTTTGTGCTGCAAGGCAATACCTATGAAGAACTGGCCCGCTGGCGTGATATCGTGCTGGAAAAAGCAGCAGAGAATCCAAACTTGTTGATGCTGGATCATGATTATCGGGAAACTGTGCCTCAGGTGCTGGTTGATATTGATGTTGAACGAGCAGCAGACTTAGGGGTCTCCATTGGTGCCATTGGCCGTTCGTTGGAAGCCATGCTGGGTGGACGCCGTGTCACCACCTTTTTAGACCGTGGCCGTGAATACGACGTCTTACTGGAAGGCTGGGATGACGACTTCCGTTCGCCATCGACCATCAGCAATGTCTATATCCGCTCGTCAACCTCCAATCAGTTGATCCCATTGGATAACCTGGTGAGCTTACGCGAAGAAGCCACAGCTTCCAGCCTGAACCGTTACAACCGGATGCGGGCCATAACCATCAGCGGTAATATGGCCGCAGGCTACAGCTTGGGGGAAGCACTGGCGTACCTGGAGAATATTGTTCGCACGGAAATTGATGATCATGTCAGCATTGATTATAAGGGCGAGTCGCAGCTGTATCAGGAAAGTGGCGATGCCACGGCCCTGGTCTTTTTACTGGCTTTGCTGATCACCTATCTGGTACTGGCTGCACAGTTCGAAAGCTTTATTCACCCTTTGGTGATTATGATTACAGTGCCGCTTGGTCTGGTGGGTGCCCTGGCAGGTCTCTATTTCTCGGGTATGACGCTGAATATTTACAGTCAGATAGGCCTGGTGATGCTGATAGGTCTGGTGGCAAAAAATGGTATTCTGATTGTCGAGTTTGCCAACCAGCTGCGTGATGCCGGCGTTGCCTTTGAAGATGCAGTGCGCCGTGCAGCGGTGCAACGTCTGCGTCCTATTACCATGACGGCCTTTACCACCGCCATGAGCAGCCTGCCATTAATTCTGGCATCAGGGCCTGGCTCGGAGAGCCGGATGGTGATTGGTACGGTTATCTTCTCTGGTGTCGCCCTGGCAACGCTGCTGACACTTTATGTAGTGCCAGTGATGTACATTGCCCTGGCGCGTAACACCGGTTCACCAAAACGACTGGCCAAAGAGCTGGAAGTGCTGGAAGCAGAAGCAGGGCCAGAGAAGCATTAACCAAGGAACACGGGCCCGGGATTGGGCCCGAAAATCCAACACGGCAGAAGCCACCTCCACAGCAGCTTATGCCGGTTGTAAGCAGGTTTTAAAATGGCAATACCTGCCCATCCCAGTTTAACAGCAAACCGCTTTGCTCCGGTTGCACAACCGCTGCCACATCCGCCAGACGTCTGGCGGTATTGGCAGGATGCTGTAATTGCCCGGCCGGAACATTGGCCTGAAAAGGAGCGGATAAATCCGATGCGGTCGTTCCCGGATGCACGGTGACCAAAGTCGCCGTTTTATTACGACGTTTAAGTTCAATGCTTGCGGTCTTCACCAACATATTCAAAGCAGCCTTACTTGCCCGGTAGCTGTACCAGCCACCCAACTGGTTATCGGTAATGCTGCCAACTTTGGCACTCAGTACCAATACTTTCACTGCAGCCAGTTTAAACAGATAGGGCATCATCAGTTGCAGATATCTCGCCGGGGAAAACAGGTTAACCGTTAAAGCTTGCTGCAGCTGCACCTCAGTGAGTTGACTTATGGCTTTTTCCGGCAGCATCTGGTCCGAGTGCAACCAGCCCTGGCACAGGTAAATCAAGGCCGGCGAGCTGCTAAAGCACTGCGCCAGTACCGCCTCTAAAGCGGTCGTATCCTGCTCGTCCACGCTATGCCAGTTCAACCAGTTCATGCCTTCGGCCCAGCCTGGTCTCAGTTGACGACTTAAAGCAGTGACCCCTTTCCCGTTAGCACCATAGTGGTGAATTAAGGCCGTTGCAATGGCCCCACTGCCGCCGATAATCAACACCTCAGACATGAAGTACCGCCTTAGCCGCCTGACGGCCGGCTAACCAGGCATTTTCTACCCGTCCCCCCAGGCACCAGTCACCGGCCAATACCAAGGGTAAACGACGGCTTATCAGCACACCAGGAGCTGCCTGCCCGGCATCAACTATGGCATAGAGCCAGCGATGATGCACACTGTCTAGCAGTTTGATCTCTTGCTGAAACAGCAGCTCCAGTTCCGCAATCGCCAAGGCAACCAACTCATGGGACGGGCTCGTTAACTGTTGCTGACTAAACTCCGGTGTACAATGCAGCACCCATTGCTGAAAAGCTGTCTGCCGTCCGGGCTTGCTATCATCGCGCGCAACCCAACCCAGAGGCCTGCCCTTCACAAAAACAGCTGTAGCCTCATGCCGGACCGGCTCTGCCAGCTTTACTGCAATGGCCTGACACGGCTGTAGCATGCTGTCAGGTACTTGCTGACGCAACTCATCATCATGCGCCAAAAGCTGAATGGCCTGCACCGGTGGAACGGCCAATACCAATGCATCAAACCCCTGAAAGCTCTGCCCCTGCTCATCATGCAGTTGCCAGCCTTGCTGATACTCCAGCCCGGTAATGCGGCTGTTTAAAGTAAAATTGTTGCTATCCAGGCCATGCCGCCATGGGCTGTGCATAGCAGGAACCCCAACATAACGCACCTGATCATCAGGCGAAGCCAGCAGTTGACCTTGCTGGTAACGGTAAAGATTTGCCCGCCAGCGGGCAACCAGTCCTTGCTGCTGCCATAACTCAACCTGTTGGCGAAACTCAGGCTGACGCGCGGTAAAGTACTGAGCCCCCAAATCGACATGCCCATCAAAAGCCCTTTTGGCGGAAGTTCGGCCAGCTGACGCACGGCTTTTATCAAACCAGTGTACCTCAGCACCTGCTGCCAATAAGGCCTGGCCACAACTCAGACCGGCAACTCCAGCTCCTACGATTGCTACACGCATTTTGATTCCTTGTCATCCAATTGTGCTGGTGTACGTATATCAGAAGCGCTACGATCAAAGCAAAACAGGAAAAGGAGTCACTTATGACAACCCAAATCGCCACCTTTGGAGCGGGCTGCTTTTGGTGCCTGGAAGCCGCCATGAATCAGCTGCATGGCGTGCAGCAAGCCATCAGTGGCTATATGGGTGGTACCACCGAGAACCCAAGTTACCAGCAAATTTGCACGGGCCAGACGGGCCATGCAGAAGTTGTTCAAATTACCTTCGATCCTGCACAGATCAGTTATCAGCAGCTGTGCCAGATTTTTTTCTGCCTGCACGATCCAACCCAGCTAAACCGGCAGGGCAACGATGTCGGCACCCAGTACCGCTCGGTGATTTTCTACCATAACGAAGCCCAACAACAGCAAGCAACCGAGATAGAGGCGGAACTTACAGCAGCGAATGTCTTTCCGGACGCTATAGTGACAGAGCTCAGCCCTGCCAGTCGTTTTTATCCGGCGGAGGGTTACCATCAGGGCTATTTCAAGCAAAATCCCCAACAAGGTTATTGCCAGTTTATAGTTGCTCCTAAACTGGCGAAGTTCCGTCAGCAGTTCCGTGCCCAGCTGAAACAGGACTGACAGCCATAGCCATCAGTCCTTGTCGGTTCAGAAGCCGAGGTAACGCACCCTGATACCAAGGGTTCGGCCGGCCGTAGCATAACCAATACTGGTCTGGTAAGTTTTATTGCTCAGGTTGTCCAGCTTGGCACTGAGTTGCCATTGTGGTGTCAATTGATAACTTGCCCCCACACCTAGCAGCGTAAAACCGCCCAGATCCGGATGGTTGGCATTGCTGTTCCAGTCAAATCCCTGGAAGGTAGCACTTTGATAATCCAAAGTAGCAAACCACTGCCAGCTCTCACCATGCCAGCCAGAGCGCACATTCACACTATGTTTTGGCCTGCGTTGTAAAGGCTCACCACTTTGTTCATTTCGGCTATCCAACCAGGTGTAAGCCAATTGATGCTGCCAGCTATCCTGCGTCATACCCAGGCTGTACTCAGCACCGCGCACCGTGGCAAGCAATACATTCTCTGCCTGCTCCCCGCCCTGGATCAGGTTGGTCACATCCCGCTCAAACAAGACCAGCTCGGACTGTAACTGCAGACCGCTGTATCGGAGCGCAATTTCATTGGATACCGACTCTTCCGGCTTTAAATCCGGATTGCCAAAACCAGGCCAGTACAATTGGTTAAAGGAAGGAACCTGAAATGCAGTTCCCCGACTAACACGCAGCAACCACTGCTCGGTAAAGTAATAACCGGCAGCCAACTGCCAGGTGCGCTCCCTGCCATACTGACTGAATCTGTCTTGCCGGATTGCCGCTTCAAACAACCATTGCTCCAGCTGATAGTTTAGTCCGGTAAACCAGGCGCGGTTGTTGCGCTTACTTTCTTCGTATGCTGGTGCTGCCTTGGCCACTTCTTCCTGATACCAGTTTGCACCCAGCAGCACATCCAGCCCGGCAAGCACCGTCTGAGTCAACTGATAGTTTACTTCATCACGCGCAGTACTGAACGGGCTGCGAGAATCCGGTCCGAAGGTGGTATCCGAATCCAGATTCCGACTAAGCTGCAACTGATGGCCAGTCTGGCCCAACTGATGCTGCCACCCGAGCACATGGCTGCGCTGCAACACCGCAGAGCGATCTTCGCTGCCCCAGGCAGTATCAAAGTCATAACGGCCAGAGTTAATATGGCTGTGCCAGTGAAAGTGCCCAATATCCGACTGATAAGCAGCTCCAAAGCGGGCAAAGCGCTGCCAGTAACCGTCTTTATCCGGGTCCAGCGCTGGCTGGACATTAAAGCCATCGGCTCTGCTGTAGCCCACATTGGCTTGCAGCTGCAGAGATCCCTGCTGGTGCTGCAGCCCTAAATCACTTTCCAACAGCCCATAGCTGCCAACACCAGCATTAAATTCGGTTTGTTGCTGCCGCCGGGTCGTTATGGCAATCACACCAGCCACTGCATCCGAGCCATACCAGGCCGCACGGGGGCCCCGGATCACTTCAATGCGCTCAATCATATCCAGTGGAATCATCGCCAATGAGGCCTGCCCCAATGTTGCCGAACCGGTCCGAACGCCATCCACCAACACCAGTGTATGGCCGCTGTTACCGCCGCGAATAAAGACACCACTGCTTTGACCACGGCCACCGTCACGGGCAATGGTCACGCCTGGCAACTGATTGAGTAAAGCCGGCAGATCCTGCACCTGGCGGGCCAGAATATCCTCTCGCTCTAATACAGTCACACTGGCCAGACTTTGCTCGACCGTTTGTACCTGGCGGCTACTATAGATAGTAAGGGTTTCGATAGAATCGGCATAGGCGGCAGGCAAAGCCGTAGCAACAGCCAATGCTGCCAAAGTATACTTAGACATGAAAAACTCCTGCAATGTGCCCACCGCACATTGGTTGGTTGATGGAATTTTCAGGCCGGTCTCCGGGCTTACAAGCAGCGCCTGTCCTAACCTTCCCATCCAGCGACAGTGGTTTCGGACCATGCTTGTTACCGTTGCGGGGGCAGCTCTGGTTTTACACCAGATTCCCGTTTCACTGCGTATTTACGCAGCACCTGAAAAAAGCGGGCTCAGTGTAGCCTGCACAAGGAAAATGTCAATAGAAATCCAGATGGCTAAACCAGCCAAGCAAAGACAGAGCCACCAAGCAGCCGGTCTTTGCTTGCAGCGTGGGCGTTAATCGCGGAAGTTAGTAAACTGGAATGGTTGCTCCAGCTCGCTTTGTCTAATAAAGGCGATGGCCTCTTGCAAATCATCACGCTTTTTGCCGGTCACCCGTACCTGGTCTCCCTGAATAGAAGCCTGCACTTTCAGTTTGCTGTCTTTGATCAGCTTCACCAGTTTTTTCGCGGTGGCAGTATCAATCCCCTGCAGCAGACTTAACGTCTGGCTGTAGGTTTTCCCTGAATGCACCACGTCGTTTTCTTTAAAGGAGCGTACATCCAGATTGCGCTTAATAGCCTTAGCACGGAAGATTTCCAACATCTGCTGCAATTGGAATTCAGCATCCGCCTTCATAGTGACCTGCTGGTCGGTTAGACTAAAGCTGGCTTCCACACCACGGAAGTCATAGCGGGTATCCAGTTCACGGTTGGCATTATCCACCGCATTTTGTACTTCCTGCTGCTCGATTTCAGACACAATATCAAAAGATGGCATAGTCACTCCAAAGCTGATTAAACCTCGCGATTATAGCGGTAAAGTTGCTACAATCCGAGCATTGTTGCGCTTTGGTACTACGATGACGAACTCAATACAGCAAAATTCGGCCGATTGGCTGGTGGTCGGTAAAGGAGCCATTGGCCTGCTAAGCGCTTGCCGGTTGCAGCAAAAAGGCGAAAGAGTGCAACTGTGGTTGCGACAGCCTGCTCCACTGAAGGTGGCTTTCACTGCGCTTGAAGGGTCGCTGCAACAGCACCAGTTTGCACCCTGGCCAAAGGACAAAGCAGCAAAGCTGGCTTTGATAGCCGTCAAGGCTTACGACGCCTTGGACTGCATCCGGCAATTGCAGCCGCAACTGGCTGAAGATGCCAGCCTGATCCTTAGTCACAATGGTTTAGGCACACTGGCCAGCATTCAGGCTGAATTAAAACCCAAACAACAACTATGGTTTTTAACCACCACCCATGGTGCTTACATCAAAGCGGATAAAGCAGCCACTCGTCAGGTGGTTCATAGCGGTGGTGGTAACTCAATACTGGCCGCTATTGGGCCCAATGCCATCCACCAGGAGCCTGATTGGCAAAGGGCCCTGGCAAAAGCTCTGGGACCATTGCAACGGGTTACAGACATTCAGCCGTTTTTATGGCAAAAATTGCTGATCAATTGTCTGATCAACCCATTAACAGCACTGCATCAGGTGCCAAACGGCGCACTGGCAAGTCCCCGTTTTGCTGCTGAACTGGATGGGTTGTTCAACGAATTTTGCCTGCTGGCAGCAGCAGTCGGTTATCCGCAAGATCAGGCTGCAGCCTGGCAGCAACTGCAGCAGGTGATCCAGCGCACTGCCAGCAACCGCTCATCCATGTTGCAAGACCGACTGGCAGGGCGTCGTACCGAGCTGGCGTTTATTACCGGCTTTGTGCTGCGTGAGGCAGAACGATGTGGACTGGTGCTACCCAAGCACCAGCAACTATACCAACAGTGTCAGGATGCGGGTTTTTGATAAACACCCACGTTTTGATAGCCCTCATCTTTGAGCAATAACGCCTGCATCCGGCTCATCACCCCCTGATCGCAATACAGGTAATAGGCTTTGTCCTGCGCCAAACTACTGAACTGACTGGCCAATTTGTAAAACGGTAGCTCGACCACCTGATGCTCAGCCACCTGCAGTGGGCTGGCCTCGGCTTCATCGGGCCGGCGAATATCCAGCACTATTGCATCCAATGGCATGGCCTGCACAGCTTCAATGGTTGTCACTTGTTGACTGGACTGATAATCAATGGTGCGGATATCCATAATCTTGGCAGCGGCAACAACCTTGGCCAGCACTTCCGCCTCAAAACGCTGCTCGTTGGCTTCCACATCCGCCAGGCGCGCCTTAACCGTTGGCTTGTTGGAAATCACCCCGCAGTACTCTGGCATACTGGCAGCCATATCCTCGACCCCAATTTTGCGGGCGATATCAATAATGTCCTGCTTATCATGTGCAATTAACGGCCGCAGGATCAACATCGGCGTGACCCGGTCAATCACATTCAGATTTTCCAGTGTCTGACTGGAAACCTGGCCGGCACTCTCTCCGGTCACGATGGCCGGAATACCAAGCTGCTGCGCGATATCGGCTGCGGCACGCATCATCATCCGTTTTAAAATCACTCCCATCAGGCCCGGCTCAGATTTTTCCAGGATCTCAGCCACCACCGGAGCAAAATCCACACTGATAAATTTCACCTTGTGCGACAAACTGTATTTTTGCCAAAGGAAATACGCAATTTCACGGACCCCGGTCTCGTGCGCCTTGCCCCCCAGGTTAAAAAACAGATAGTGATTGCGCATGCCCTTTTTGATCATCAGATAGCTGCTGACCGCAGAATCAAAGCCACCTGAAATCAAGGACAAAGCATCGGACTGCGAAGGCAAAGGAAAACCGCCCATGCCGGCATACTGCGCCCGCACCATAATCAGTTTGTCCTTACGGACTTCCAGTTGCACCGTCAGATCCGGATTTTTCAATTGCACCCGGGCTGTTGGCACCTGCTGATTCAAACCACCCCCGACATAACGCTCAACTTCGGTCGAACTGAAGTCGTGCGAACCGGCACGCCGCACCCGTACACAAAAGCTTTTGCCTGCGATTTTGTCGGCGAATACCGGCAGCACCTGCTGATAAATATCGTCCAGACTGCTAAAGCTGCTCGATTGCATTTCAGCAAACTGCGCGATGCCCGGAATACAGGCCAGTCGCTCGATCAACTGGGCCCGTAACTGCGGGCTGGCTTCAGGCACCAACACCATCAGATGGTCCCAGTGGCTCTCAATGCGTATTGCTGGATCCAGTTGCAGCAGGATGGTTTTCAGGTTTTGTTGCAGTAGCTTGGTCTGGCGCTTACGCACCGACTTGCTTTTGATGGTGATTTCAGAGTGCAGTTTAATAATAAATTCGAGCATTGCCGGGCTAATCTTGCTAATAAAGCCCGGCATTATACCTGATCGCTACCAGCCTGACTAACGCTGGTTTTCCAGCGCTAATTTTCCAAACTGATCGGATCCGACTCTTTCGCCTGCCCCTGCATAATGGAAATTTCAACCCGACGATTGCGGCGTCGATTCAGATCGCTGGTATTCGGCACCAAAGGTCTGGTATCGGCATAACCAACCACAGCCAACCGGTTTTTATCAAAGCCCGGCGCTTTGAGCATTTCAGTCGCCACAGCCACAGCCCGCTTGGCCGATAAGTCCCAGTTGTTGTCGTGTAACTCGTCTGCTATCACCGCATCATCCGTGTGTCCGGTCACCGTAATTTCACCAGGAATTTCTGTTAACAAGCCACCGATTTGTTGAATGATGGGTTTAAAACGCGGCTGCAAAAACGACGAGCCAGATGGGAAAGAACCATTCTCACGAATACGAATAATGATCTGCTGGCCTAACGATTCCAACTCGATAGCACCATCCAAAATCTGTTGCTCCATTTGATCGGCAATACGCTTCACCAGCTCGTTCACTTCCTGTTGCGCCTGCGCTGCCTCAGTATCACTTTCAGACACCTCATCATCGGTACTGGCAGACATACCACCGGTTTGATCCTGTTGCTGTTCCTGGCGGCCGCCAGCGGAGTCTTCCTCACCGGCTTGAAACTCTATCATTTGCTGAGTAATTTCAATGGTTTGCTGTTGCAAAGTCTCAATCGGGGTTGGGTCAGGACGTCCGGGCCGAAATTCCAGCGCAATCACACTGGTGCCTTTTGGAATGTCTTCCACTTCAATCTTATTTTGCACCCCAAACGCAAACTTCATTGAGCCAGCAATTTGTTTAAATTTCAGCACATCCATTTCTGAGAATGCCAGTAACAGGACGAAGAAGCACATCAAGAGTGCCATCAGATCGGCAAAGGTGCCCATGTACTGGGGCAGTCCCTTGGGGGGGCATTTACACTCTTGGGTTTCTTCTCTCATAGCCGTTAGCCTTCTTCAACTGCCACTTCACGCTTGCCTTGCGCAATGTAATTACGTAGCAGTCCTTCAATGACTTTCGGGTTCTGACCGTCCTGAATGCCTAAAATGGCATCCAGGATCAGCTGATTATTCAACTTTTCCTGTTCGTTGCGCAGCGCCAGCTTATCTGCAATGGGAATGGCAATCACATTTGCAATAAAAGCACCGTACAAGGTGGTTAACAATGCAACCGCCATCGCCGGGCCAATGGCCTTAGGATCATCCATATTGGACAACATAGCCACCAGACCAATCAGAGTACCAATCATGCCCATGGCAGGTGCAACATCTCCTAAGCTTCGGAAAATGCTGACTCCCTGCTCGTGACGTTTCTCTGTCAGGCTAATATCTTTGAGTAATGTGGCCCGCACCACATCGCCATCGTGACCATCTACCAGCATATTGATGCCTTTTTGCATAAAAGTGTTGGATATCTCCGCCTCCTCCAGCGCCAAAAAGCCCCCCTTACGGGCGGAGTCAGCCAATTGGACGGCCTGCTCAATCAGCTCCTCAGCTTCTTCAATTTTGAACATGAAGGCTTTGACCATCACTTTGCCAACACCAAAAAATTGCCCAAGGGGAAACTTGGCAATTACCACAAACAGAGAACCACCGACCACAATCAACAAAGACACCACATCGGCAAACATCCCCGGATCGCCGGCACTGCCGATGATCATAGCCATGATGATAAAACCAATGGCACCAACCAGACCTATGAGCGTTGCTAAATCCACACCTGACTCCCCGCGCCGGACAAATGATTGAGCTTTATTGCTTTTATCTTAGCCGATAGCTGTTTATCGACAAAGTAAAACAAAGCTTAAATTCACTTTTCCGGTAAAACCAGTTCAAAAGCTGTGGTTGATTCGCCATAATAGCGGGTCAAGGCACTTCGCCCGCGGGTTTGGAACGAGGAACGCATGGCAAAAAAGAAAACCGATTTGAGTCAGTTCGAACAGCAATTGACCGAGCTGGAACAAATTGTTCAACAGCTGGAGCAAGGCGATCTGTCATTGGATGAATCCTTACGGCAGTTTGAACGGGGCATTCAGTTATCCCGGCAAAGCCAGCAGCAATTGCAGCAGGCCGAACAACAAGTGCACCAACTATTGCAAAAAGACGGCCAGAATGAACTGGTTCCCTTTACCAATCAGGATGATGAACCGGCGTGAAACCAGCATTTTTAGCACTTGACCAGGCACGGGTTGAGCAGGTATTGCAGCAACAACTGCAGCAACAGGACGTAGCCGCCCAATCCCTGCAACAGGCCATGCACTACAGTATTTTACTTGGAGGTAAGCGGATACGCCCTTCGCTGGTGTATCGCTGTGGTTTGATGCTAGGGGCCAGGCTCGAGGACCTGGATGCGCCTGCGGCAGCACTCGAGGCCATCCATTGCTACTCGCTGATCCACGATGACCTGCCAGCCATGGACAACGATGCACTGCGTCGCGGCAAGCCTACTTGCCACATTGCCTTTGATGAAGCGACCGCAATTTTAGCCGGTGATGCCATTCAAAGCCTGGCATTTGATATACTTAGCAGCCATAGTTACCAACAAGTTCCTGCGCAGCGCGTACTGGCAATGGTACAGCAGTTGGCAAAAGCCGGGGGGGCAGCCGGCATGTGCGCCGGTCAGGCCATCGACCTGGCACACACCAATCAGGGTTTTAACCTGGAAACACTGGAGCAAATGCACTGCTTAAAAACGGGCGCATTGATCCAGTGCGCCATTGAGCTGGCCTGGCTGGCCAGCCCTGCAACGGCTCCTGAGGAATTGGAGCTTTTACGCCGTTTTGCCGCCTCATTAGGCCTGGCATTCCAGGTGCAGGACGATATCCTTGATATTGAAAGCGATACTGAAACACTAGGCAAGCCCCAGGGCTCTGATCACCAGGCCAACAAAGCAACCTACCCGGCCTTGCTGGGGCTATCAGAGGCAAAGCGCAAAGCTGAATTATTGCATCAGGATGCACTGGCAGCCCTGGAGCAACTGCCCTACCCGGGCGATGATTTAAAAGCCTTGGCGCAATTTCTAATTGCCCGTAAAAACTAAAACCAAAGGCAGATGCATGACTGTTGATATCGACAACTACCCTTTGCTGGCGCAGGCAAACCTGCCACAGCAATTACGGCAGATCCCCCAGGACAAGCTTCCCAGGCTCTGTCACGAATTACGCGATTTTTTGCTCAATAGTGTGAGCCAAAGCAGTGGTCACTTCGCCTCAGGCCTTGGCACGGTGGAACTGACGGTAGCCTTACACTATGTCTACAATACGCCCTTTGATCGCTTGATTTGGGATGTAGGCCATCAGGCCTACCCGCACAAAATTCTGACCGGACGCCGTGATCGGATGAGCAGCATCCGGCAAAAAGATGGCTTGCACCCTTTTCCATACCGGGAAGAAAGTGAATACGATACCTTAAGTGTAGGTCACTCCAGTACCTCCATCAGTGCAGCTCTTGGCATGGCGCTGGCGGCTCAGGCAGAGCAAAGTGGCCGCCGGGTGGTCGCAGTGATTGGCGATGGTGCTATTACTGCAGGCATGGCCTTTGAGGCCTTAAACCATGCCGGGGAAACCAAACCCGATATGCTGGTGATCCTGAATGACAATGACATGTCGATTTCGGAAAATGTCGGCGCTTTGAATAAATATTTTGCCCGTATTTTATCCGGTAACTTCTACACCAATTTGCGTGAGGGCGGCAAGAAAATCCTCAGTGGCGTCCCGCCCCTGCATGAACTGGCCAGCCGGGCAGAAGAGCATTTCAAAGGCATGGTAACACCAGGCACCTTCTTCGAAGAGCTGGGCTTTAATTACATAGGCCCCATCGATGGCCATGATGTGCTTAGCCTGACCGATACCATCCGCAATATGCGTACCATGAAGGGCCCGCAACTGCTGCATGTGGTCACCAAAAAAGGCAAAGGCTACCACCCGGCAGAACAGGATCCTATTGGTTATCATGCCGTCTCTAAATTCGATCCAACCAGCAGCAGCTTGCCAGCCAAAGCCGCTGGTCGTCCCAGTTTCTCCAATGTATTTGGTCGTTGGATCTGCGATATGGCAGCGCAGGATAAACGCCTGCACGCCATTACCCCCGCGATGCGGGAAGGCTCAGATCTGGTGGAGTTCTCAAAACGCTTTCCAGAACGTTATTACGACGTTGCCATTGCCGAGCAGCATGCAGTCACTCTGGCGGCAGGCCTTGCTATTGAAGGCTTAAAGCCTGTGGTAGCTATTTACTCCACATTTTTACAGCGCGCATACGATCAACTGATCCATGATGTTGCGCTGCAAAATCTGGATGTGCTTTTTGCCATTGATCGTGCCGGTGTGGTCGGTCAGGATGGGCCCACCCACCAGGGTGCTTTTGATATCAGCTTTTTACGCTGTATTCCTAATCTGGTACTGATGGCCCCGGCCGATGAAAACGAGTGCCGGCAAATGCTGTACACAGGTTACCAGCATGCTGGCCCGGCAGCGGTCCGCTATCCGCGTGGAAGTGGTAATGGCGTTGTACCAACATCGGAGATGCAGCCCCTGACCCTAGGCAAAGGACTGAAAGTACGGCAAGGCAAGCAGGTAGCCATCCTGGCGTTCGGGCCCTTACTGCAAAGCTGCCATACGGTTGCTGAAACACTGGACGCCACCTTAGTCAATATGCGCTTTATCAAGCCATTGGATCAGACTTTGTTGGCTGAGCTGGCCGCAGAGCATGAATTATTGGTGACCATTGAAGATGGCGCTGTGTTGGGAGGGGCAGGCTCTGCTGTCGCAGAAATGCTACTGCAGCAGCAACACCCTTGTCAGTTGCTGCAGTTGGGCCTACCAGATCAGTTTATCAAACATGGCAGTCAGCAGGAAATTTACGCCGAATTAGGGCTGGATGAAGCCGGGATATTACGCAGCATCCGGCAACGGTTAGCCTGATTGCTTTGAGCAACAACAGACCAGCTTATCCGTTGGATTGTTGTTGCTCATCACTTTCTTGTTCTTCTCTTTGAATTTTAAAACGCGCCAAGCCTTCAGATAACAGCTGCTCTACCTGAGCTTCAATGTGCATAGTTTCTTCAAACTCAAAAGCATCCACTTGCTGATCAAAGGTGATGGTTGCAAAACCATTTTTGCCCTCATGCTTTACACGGTACATCGCCATTTCAGCCAGTTGCAACGACAACTCCCAGTTCATCAGTTGGCCGCCGATCAGCTGCAATGGGTAAATTGAGTAACCAATAGAACAACTCAACTGGATACGGCCACCATCCGGTAACTGGAAACGCGTGCCGCCAATCAGTTGATGCAGCTTGGTAACCAGCTCCCACAGCAGCTCGGTGTCGATATCCCGTAACACCAGCAAGAACTCCTCACCGGCATAACGAACCACGTAATCCGAACCCCGGCTTTCTCTAAGCAGCAATCCACTGACCTGCTGCAATAAACTATCGCCAGCGGCCTGACCAAACTGATCGTTGATCGATTTAAAGCCATCCAGATCAAGATGAACCAAGGCGACACATTTACCCTGCTGCTCCAGACTCTGACGATTTCGCTGGTAATGCTCGATATCTTTGGGCAGTTGTTCAAACAGAAAACGCCGGTTTCGTAACCCAGTCAGGCTGTCCTTGTATACCAATTGGCCTAACTGTGCATTCAATACATTCAACTGATTATTGCTGTTTTCCAGCTCCTGCGTACGCTGGCGCACTAGACGGGCTAACTCCTGCTGCTTTGATGCGTTGTTCTTGCGCAACAGCCATAATATGCTGTAAAAAATCAGCCCTAATAACGCAAACCAGAGTACCTGGAAAAAAACAGTTTCATCAAAACGGCGTGGAAATATCAGCTCCAGGGTGCTGACCGGCGCTTCGGCCCAGCTTTGCCCTTGCCGCCGGACCTGCACGGCAAAGCGGTAGTGTCCTGGTGGCAGGTTGGTGTAAATGGCTTCCCGCCGGCTGGAAGCGTATTGCCATTCCGCATCAAAACCTTGCAGTTTGTAACGAAACTCCAGTGCTGCTGCATGGAAATAGTCCAAAGCAGTATAATGGATACTCAGGCTACGCTCGTTCACCGGTAATACCACGCGCGCCTGGTTACGATGCAATGGGTACTTGCGCTGACCCACAATGTGTTGCAGCAAAGGCCTGAAGTCGGCATCCCTGCTGCTTTTAAAGGTGCGATCGATGGCTACAACACCCTGCAAACTCGGATACCAGACTTGATCCTGCCACAAGGCAACCTTGGCATGACCTGCACCATTGCAGCAACGGCCTGGAGGTGTGCCAAGCTGACGCTGATACGGAGCCAGTACCTGCTCAGCCTGAAATGGATCATCCCGAAACCGAACCAACACATCGGCTGGCAGCCGAAATACACCTTTTAATGAGCTGAACCATAATTGATTCAGCTCAGTATCATGCAACATGCTCACGATGGGGCTATGTGGTAAGCCATTGCTGTTATCAAAGTGTCGCCACTCCGCATCCGGGTAGCGAATAAAGAGGCCATCATCCAGGGTGGCAACCAACAGGGTTTCATCCGGCAACACCAACAAAGCGGTAATATAGCTGTTGTAAAGCGGGCTACCAATACCCAGCCGCTGCATCCGCCGTTGTTGTAATTGATAAAGGCCGCGCGTGGTACCAACGACCTGATACCAATCCCGCTCCTGCAGCACCGTGACATGACGCGATTCAAGCTCATGATTTAACGCAAAAGGAGTCAACTCCGCATCCTGCCAGACATACAAGCCTGAGCTGCCACCTAGCCAGAGGCCTCCGGCTTTTCGGGGCTCAATAAAGCGAATAGTAGTGCCTTGCATCTCCGCCGCAACCGGATTGAGCTGTGCGCTGCCCGGCACATAGGAAAACAAACCGGAATCCATCGCCAGCAACCACTCATCGCTGGAAAAGTGAAAATCATGGATGGTCTGCGAACCCATTTGCTGTTCAGTCAATAATGGCTGATACTGGCCGTGCTGGCTCAAATAACCCAGGCCAGACTGACTGGCAATCACTAAACGTTGCTCCGGGGTAACCGCAAGGCTTCGCACCACCACATCCTGCTGCCCTTGGCCCAGAACGCGCCGGACATGTCCCGGCGATGCCCGGAAGATACCGTCACTAAAGCTTGCCAGCCAGATATTCTGATCTTTGTCTTCAAAAATATCGTAAAACCACGGGCTGCTGCCCAGCTCATCCGCACTGATAGACTGCCAGCGTTGTCCGGGGTGACGATGAAATAAACGGCTGTAACTCGATATCCAGTCAGAGCCCCGACTGTCTTTAAAAATGCGGTATATAGCACTGCTTTCCTGCGCCATCAACTCGCAGCGCACTATAGTACCATCAGGGGTCAGATGATAATAACCCACCTCAGTAGCCAGGTGTACCTGGTCTGCATCCACCGAAATATCGTACACAGGGCTTTGCATCAGCTCGGATGGCAAGCTATAGATGTGTTGCTGCTCGGAGTCCAGTTCATAACGGATCAGATGCTGGCTGGTTGTTAACCACAATGACTGTCCGAATTTCCGCATCTGCCGAACCGGCTGGCGGATGGTGCTGACCCGGCTCACCTGATCATGCTGGATACGAAATAAGTGCTCTGCGGCCACCCAGATCTCACCCGGCTGTACTTCAACCATAGCCGAGACTTCACTTAAAATACTAAAACGTTCAAAGCGAAGTTTATCCGGCTCCAGCCGGCTCAGGCCAGCCTTGGTACCAACCCAGATCATGCCCTCAGAGTCCGTTAGCAAGGACGTAATGGCATTGCTGGCCAGTTGGCGATGCTGCTGGCTGGTGAAGTTTTGAAAGCTTAAGCCATCAAACCGGCTGAGCCCATGCAAAGTGCCAGCCCAGATGTAACCGTCTGCATCTTGCGTCAGCGCTCGTACTGAACTGGATGAAAGGCCTTCCGAGTTGCCCCACTGCTTAATATCGTAATCATGCAGTGACAGCTCCACAGCTGCCTGAAGCGAAAAGCTGAACAGCAACCAAATCCAGCAGCACCTCAGCGCCATGCCTGAACTCCCAGTTATCCAAACCACCAAAACAAGCCGTGCAACACCAGACAAGCCATCACACCAGCTACAATATCATCCAACATAATACCATGACCACCGCCCACTTTTTGATCCAACCAGCGAATGGGCCAAGGCTTTACAATATCAAAGAAGCGGAACAACACAAAGCCCAGCAGTAGGTTCCAGGCCGACAATGGTACCAGGATCATGGTCACTGCCAGCCCGACGATTTCATCCCAGACAATGGCACCATGATCATGCACGCCCACATCACGTGCTGTCACCTCGCAGACATAAATGCCCAAAGCCCAGGCAGCCAGTACAATCAACAGATACAACCAAAGCGGACTTAACATCAAGCCAGCCACCAGCGGCACTGCGGCCAGGGTACCAAAAGTCCCCGGTGCTTTCGGCGCCAGCCCGGAGCCAAAACCAAGCGCCAGCAGATGTTGCCATTTTTTCAGATTAAACTGTGCTTTCATTTTTCGAAATGCTCAAAGCCCCGGTGTTCATAGGCAAAAGCTTCATTACCAGCTCGCAGCTCCAGCTTGCCGGCAGCGCCGGTGATCCGGCCAATGCAAGTAACGGGTACTCCATAAGGGGCCAGTAATACATCCAGCATGCTTTTTTTGCTTTCCGGCACCGTGAACAGTAACTCATAATCTTCACCACCCGATAAGGCAAGTGCTAAAGCCGTACTGCGATCACAGCTGTCTTTAAGGGCCTGCGACAATGGCAAACGCTCTACGTCCAGGCTAGCGCCAACAACAGAGCGATGCATCAGATGCTGAATATCCGAGTAAAGACCGTCCGACAAATCCATCGCACTGCTGGCAACCGTCCGTAATGCCTGCCCAATGGCCAGGCGAGCGGTCGGGTAGTGAAAACGCTGCAGAATATGGGCACGATGCTTCTTACTCACTTCGACCTGGCCCTGGCACAAACGCAGGCCCAAGCCAGCATCACCTAAAGTTCCGGTCACATAGATAAAGTCACCGACTTTGGCTCCTTGGCGGGTTAGCATTTTGCCATGCGGTACCTGGCCTTTGGCAACCACAGTGAAAGTCATAGGCCCACGGGTAGTATCCCCACCAACCAACTGGCAATCGTAGTAATCGGCCGTCTCACTGAAAGCTGCCGCAAAAGCAGCCAACCAGGCATCATCAACTTTAGGCAAGGTCATGGCCAGTGATAACCAGGCCGGCTCAGCGCCCATCGCCGCTAAATCACTGATATTCACGGCAACCAGCTTGTGACCCAAAGCTCTGGGATCCACATCCGGGAAAAAATGCGTGCCAGCCACCATGGTGTCGGTGGTCACTACCAGATCATAACCATCACGTAGTTGCAACACAGCACCATCATCCCCCACCCCAAGCAGCGTGTCTGTGCGTGCACGGCCAGAGTTGGCAAAATAGCGTTGTATAACTTCGAATTCACCCATAACAGAAAAAAGCCGGCTAGGGTGCCGGCTGTCCTTTAGTTTGGTCGCAGTGTGCGAACCGCTTTGTCCAGAATGCCGTTAACAAACTTGTGACTGTCGTCGGCAGCAAAGGATTTTGCCAGTTCGATGGCTTCGTTAATCACCACTTTGTAGGGCACATCCAGCCGGTACTTCATCTCATAGCCTGAGACACGCAAAATGGCTTTTTCTACCTGGTCAATTTCATCGAAAGGGCGATCTAAGAACGGCTTCAACAGCTCGTCCAGCGTTTGATGGTAACTAACCACACCACGCAACAGGTCCTGAAAATAGGCAACATCCAGCTGCTTCACGTTATTTTCTAACAGCAATTGCTGCTCAATGTCCTGAATCTTATTCTGGCTGAGCTGCCAACTGTAAATGCCCTGCACGGCTAACGAGCGTGACTTACGACGCGCATTGGGTTTCATTCAGGAGTCCTCACAACTGCTCAAGCAGGTTAACCATCTCAAGCGCAGACATGGCCGCTTCAGCACCTTTATTGCCAGCTTTGGTACCGGCGCGCTCAATGGCTTGCTCGATAGAGTCCACCGTCAACACCCCAAAAGCCACCGGCAAGTCTTGTTGCATCGCAACCTGACCAATGCCCTTGGTACACTCGGACGAGACGTACTCAAAGTGCGGCGTACCACCACGGATCACAGCGCCTAAGGCTATGATGGCATCGTATTTTTTGCTGGCAGCCACCCGTTGAACCGCCAAAGGCAGTTCAAAAGCACCCGGCACCCGAATCACGGTGATGTCTTCATCACGGACCTGACCAACACGTTTTAACGTATCAATAGCGCCTTGCAGCAAGCTTTCAACGATAAAACTGTTAAAGCGCGCCACTACCAGCGCAAACTTCTTATTCGGGGCAGTCATGCCTGCTTCAATTACCTGCATCTTGCAGCTCCAATTGGTTCAAATTCAAAATCGCCGCGTATGATACCACAACTGCGGCAAAGCCGAAGGATTATAGCAACAACCAACTAGTCGCAGACGTAATCCACTACTTCCAGCCCAAAGCCGGATAAAGCATGGTATTTTTTCGGTTTGCTCAATAAACGCATCTTACCAACCCCCAGGCTGGCCAGGATTTGTGACCCAACCCCTACGGTGCGGGAAGTTCCTTGCCATGGTGCCGACTTCGGTTGTTCGCCTTTGTCTTCGGCTTCAAAAGCCTGCACCATCCGTATCAGAGCTTCCGGGCTTTCGTGCTTGCCCAGCAGTACCAGCACACCGCCTTCATTCGCAATACGCTGCATGGCCTTGTGCAATGGAATGCTTCGATTGGCCGCACGGTCGGCCAGTAGCAAATCACTGAAGGTGTTGTGCAAATGCACACGAACCAGACAAGGCTCGTCGGCCTTAATGTCCCCTTTGACCAATGCAAAGTGGATCTGGTTATCAATGGTATCTCTGAACGTTACCAACTCAAAATCCCCGACATCGGTGCTAAGCTGGCAACGAGCAACCTGTTCAATGGTGGTTTCATTCAGGTTGCGGTATTCAATCAGATCGGCAATGGTGCCAATTTTGATGTGGTGCTTGGCCGCAAATTTTTCCAAATCCGGCCGCCGCGCCATGGTGCCATCCTCGTTAAGGATCTCAACAATCACAGCAGCAGGTTCAAGCCCTGCCATACGGGTCAGATCACAGCCAGCTTCGGTATGGCCGGCACGGTTCAGCACCCCGCCGTTTTGTGCTTTCAGCGGAAAGATATGACCAGGCTGGACAATGTCACTGGCTCGGGCATCGCGCGCCACTGCCGCTTTGACCGTACGGGCTCTATCGGCAGCAGAAATGCCCGTTGTCACGCCTTCTGCGGCTTCTATCGACAACGTAAAAGCAGTACTGAACTGCGATTTATTGCTATCGACCATCAACGGCAAATTCAATTGCTTGCAACGATCTTCGGTTAAGGTCAGGCAAATCAAACCACGGCCGTGCGTCGCCATAAAATTAATGGCCTCCGGCGTGACGTACTCGGCTGCCATCACCAGATCACCTTCGTTTTCTCTGTCTTCGTCATCCATCAGGATCACCATCCGCCCCTGGCGAATGTCTTCAATAATTTCTGCCGTGCTGTTTAATTGCATAAAGACCTTCTCAGACTCATCTTTTCAAAATATCGACCAGCTCAGATAAAACCGCGGGCCCGGAGTAAATCGGTACTGACACCAGCCATAGCAGGCGTCTTGTCTTGCAGTAAGCGTTCCAGATAGCGGGCAATCAAATCCACCTCCAGGTGCAACCGGCTACCCACCCGGGCCTGCTGCAGTGTCGTCACCAAGGCCGTATGAGGCACTATCGTCAGGCGAAAAGCATCCTGGGTTAACTCATTCACAGTCAGACTAATGCCATCCACGGTAATGGATCCTTTCTCGGCGATGTAACGGCTAAGCGCTGCTGGCATACTCAGCCACAGCTCCCAGCTGTCGGATGTTTTGTCGATAGCGCGGATCTGCCCCACGCCATCCACATGCCCACTCACCAAATGGCCGCCAAGCCGGCTACTCGGCAATAAGGCTTTTTCCAGGTTGACCCTTTGACCGCGCTGGTAGTCTGCAAACAAAGTACGGCTTAAAGTTTCAGCCGAAAGATCGGCCCGGAAGGCGTCGCCGTCGGTTGCAGTAACCGTCAGACAAACACCATTGCTGGCAATGCTGTCACCCAGCTTTACATCCGAAAAGTCCAGTTGTGGACTTTCAATCCAAAGCTGCATGCCCTGCCCTGTTTTGTGGCAGGAGCGAATAGAACCAATGGCCTCAATAATTCCGGTAAACATGCTATCCCCTGCCCTGTACTGTTGCAATAAAACGTACATCCGGCCCAAGCTGACGAATATCCTGCCATTGCAAAGCATAGGCTTGGGTCAAATCTGTAAATTCAGGACCATCCACCAAACCACGCGCCTGATCGCCCAGCAGCTTCGGCGCCTGATACAACCAGAACTCATCGACCAACTGAGCACGCATTAGTGAGCCCGCCAGGCGGGCACCAGCCTCGACCCAAATGCTGTTGATCCCATCCTGTGCCAACGCCAACATCAAAGCCGCCAGCTCAAAGTAGCCGTCCTCGCTGCATGGCACCAAGAGCGTTCTGGCACCAGCCAGAGCTAAAGCGGCAGAACCCGCTGGATACACCAGCACAATAGGCCCTGCTTGCTGAAACAGTGGCTCATTGCCAGTTAAGCGCTGTTGCCGGTCCAGCACAATACGCAACGGTTGGCGGTAGCTGCCATCCTGCAGTGGGGTGATGGCTGCACTGGCCTGTTCAGGCCGGAGGGTTAACCTGGCTCCATCCCGCAGCACGGTTTCAGCCGTAGATAACACCGCGCAGCTTTGCGCCCGTTGCCATTGCACATCGGCCCGGGCCTCTTTTGAGGTGATCCACTGGCTGGCACCATTTCGCAGCGCGGTTTTACCATCCAGGCTGGCTGCCAGCTTTAAGCGGACAAAAGGACGTTGCTGCTCCATACGGCTTAAAAAGCCGGCATTCAAGGCTCTGGCACTGCTGGCCATCAAGCCGCTTTGCACCTGAATACCTGCCGCCTGCAACAGCGCAACACCCCGGCCAGCTACCTGTGGATTGGGATCCTGCATCGCCATCACCACCCGGCGCACGCCAGCCTTGATTAAGGCTTCAGCGCAAGGAGGAGTCCGGCCATAATGGCTGCAAGGCTCCAGGGTGACATAACAATCGGCGCCGCGTGCCAGCTCTGCGGCTTGCTGCAAAGCCACGACTTCAGCATGGGGCCCACCCGCCTGATGATGGTAACCTTCGCCCACCACCACACCATCGTGCACCAGTACAGCGCCAACATTGGGATTGGGGGAAGTGGTAAAACGTCCTTTAGCCGCCAGCTCAATAGCGCGGGCCATAAAACGATGATCGTCGGCACTAAAGCTCACTGCTCATCTCCAAGCTTTGCAATGGCTTCGCCAAATTCACGGATGTCTTTGAAGGAACGGTAGACCGAGGCAAAGCGGACATAAGCGACTTTATCCAGCAGCACCAGCTCATCCATAATCAGGTTACCGAGCAACTGGCTACTGACTTCACGCTCCCCGGTGGCCCGCAGTTGTGATTTGACTTTGTTGATCAGTTGCTCTGTTTGTTCCGTTGCAACCGGTCGTTTTTCCAGTGAGCGTAGCAAGCCGCTGCGAAGTTTATCTTCATTAAAAGGCTCACGTGAGCCATCGCGTTTGACGATACGGGGCATCACCAGCTCAGCAGACTCAAAAGTAGTGAAGCGCTCATGACAGGCACCACATTCCCGTCGACGCCGAACCTGATGACCATCAGCGACCAATCGGGAGTCAATGACTTTGGTCTCGTCTTTCCCACAAAAAGGGCAAAACATGCTTAGTTTTCCTCTAAACGCTTGCTAATGGCAAAATGGCCGCAATAGCGGCCATTTTAGCATGAAAATCAAGCTTTAGGCATAGACTGGTAGCCGGCCACACAGCTCAGCAACCTGAGCCCGCACCCGGTCAACCACCGACTCATCGCCCATGTTGTCCAAAATATCGCAGATAAAATCAGCCACCAGGCGCGCTTCTGCTTCTTTAAAGCCGCGACGGGTAATGGCCGGGGTGCCAATACGCAGACCGCTGGTAACAAATGGTGAGCGTGGATCATTCGGCACCGAGTTCTTATTCACCGTGATATGAGCACGGCCTAACGCAGCATCTGCATCTTTACCGGTGATGTCTTTGTTGATCAGATCAACCAGGAACAGATGGTTTTCGGTACCACCAGAGACAATGGTGTAACCGCGCTTGATCATCTGATCACACATCGCCTGAGCGTTCACCACAACTTGTTGCTGGTATAGCTTAAATTCTGGTTCCAGTGCTTCTTTAAAGGCTACAGCTTTGGCCGCAATCACATGCATCAGCGGGCCACCCTGGCTGCCAGGGAATACGGCTGAGTTCAGTTTTTTCTCAATGGCTTCATTGCTGCGGGCCAGGATCAGGCCGCCACGCGGTCCAGCCAGGGTTTTATGAGTGGTGGTGGTCACTACGTCAGCAAAAGGCACCGGGTTCGGGTACAAACCTGTTGCAACCAGACCGGCTACATGCGCCATATCCACCAACAGATAAGCACCTACTTTATCTGCAATGGCACGGAAACGTTGCCAATCAACAATGCCTGAATAAGCAGAAAAGCCAGCGATAATAAGTTTGGGTTTGTGTTCCAAAGCCAGTTGCTCGGCCTGATCGTAATCAATCACTCCGGTCTCCGGGTGCAACCCATATTGTACAGACTTGTACAATTTGCCAGAAGCGCTCACCGTAGCGCCGTGGGTTAAATGACCACCGTGCGCCAGGCTCATGCCTAAAATGGTGTCGCCGGCTTCCAGCAATGCCAGAAACACCGCTGAGTTGGCCTGAGAACCAGAATGCGGTTGCACGTTAGCGTAATCGGCACCAAACAACTCCTTCGCCCGGGCAATGGCTAAATCTTCGACGATATCAACATGCTCACAACCACCGTAGTAGCGCTTGTGCGGGTAGCCCTCGGCATACTTGTTGGTGAGCTGAGTCCCCTGAGCCTGCAACACACGCGGGCTGGCATAGTTCTCAGAGGCAATTAACTCGATGTGATCTTCCTGGCGCTGAGTTTCATCAGCAATGGCTTGCCACAGTGCTGGATCATAATCGGCAATATTCATATCACGCTTCAACATAGGTTCTCCCGCGGCGTAGGTGCTACGCTTAGTTCATAGTAAGGCTTAGCCTGAAATGCGGCCTATTCTACCCGCAAAAGCATCAGGATGCACCCAGATTTTAGCCATCTAAACATCCAAGCTGTATTTTAAATGCTGTGGCTGTGCAAAAATCCGCACAACCCTGTGCATTTTTACCAACACTGCTTGCATTTTACACAGCCCCACCTAAAATACTGTATATCCATACACCACTTATGGCAGACTCTGATGCAACGTAAAATCATACACATCGATTTGGATTGCTTTTTTGCTGCTGTCGAAATGCGGGACAATCCTGCTTTGCGGGATCAACCGATAGCGGTCGGCGGCAGTACCAGCAGCCGCGGTGTGATTGCTGCTTGCAATTACCCGGCCAGAGCGTTTGGAGTTCGCTCCGCCATGCCGACCGCTCAGGCATTAAAACTATGTCCACACCTACAGTTGCTGCCGGGCAGGATGCACGCCTACAAAACGGCCAGTCGTCAGGTGATGGACATCCTGCGGCGCTTTTCCAGCACAATTGAACCGCTGTCACTGGATGAAGCCTATCTGGATGTGAGCAACAGTGCGCAGTTTCAGGGCAGTGCAACCCGTATCGCCGAGGCCATTCGTCACAGCATTCAGACAGAAACCGGTTTGACTGCCTCTGCCGGTGTGGCCCCAAACAAATTCTTAGCCAAAATTGCCAGTGATGAACGCAAGCCCGATGGGATTTTTGTTATTTGCCCACAACAGGTATCCGCCTTTGTGGCCAGGCTAGCGGTCCAAAAAATTCCGGGCATAGGGCCAAAGACGGCGGCTCGTTTGCATGATATGGGGGTGCACCATTGCCCGGACCTGTTTAAAATCCCATTAGCCCGACTGATACGGCAATTCGGTGCCTTTAGTCAAACCCTGCTTGAGCGCTGTCAAGGCCTGGACCAGCGCCCGGTTAGTGCCGAGCGGGTGCGTAAGTCGGTTGGTGTAGAGCATACCTATGCGCAGGATAAATGCAGCTTGCAAGATTGCGAAGCCGAATTGCCTGCTTTGCTGGAAACCCTGCAGCAACGCCTGGAGCGGCACCGGGCCACTCCTTTGGTGCACAAGCTTGCCGTCAAACTAAAGTTTCACGACTTCCAGCAAACCACGGTAGAGCAGCAGTTGCAAACCCCCGATCTGGCGGCACTACGATCGCTGCTGGTCACTGCCTGGCAGCGTGGCAAAGGCCGGCCGGTACGTTTGATTGGTTTGCAAGCTGGCCTGGCTGAGCACGATAAAAAACAGTTGCAGTTAGAGCTTTAGCCAATAAAAAACCAGCGACAAGCGCTGGCTTTATCTGCAATTTATTCCGGCTTAGGATACTACCGTCACATTTTCAGCCTGAGGCCCTTTTTGGCCTTCAACAATCTCAAAAGTCACTTGCTGACCTTCTTGTAAACTCCGACGCCCGCTGCCATTGATGGCCCGATAGTGCACAAATACATCTTTGCCACCTGCACGCTCGATAAAACCAAAGCCTTTGTCTTCGTTAAACCACTTGACGGTACCGGTAATTAGATCTGACATAACTCTCTCTTACATTAACTTGAGATGACCAGCACACTGGCCATGAATAAACCTTGTAAACAATCAGCCATCAAGTGAGACAGCAACTCCGGCTACTCAGCCAGCCACTACACCCAAAGGACTACCAGACAACCGGATTGGTAGATTCTGATCTTCTTGGTGCCCGCTGAAGCTACACCTTGCGGGCACTGCAACCTGGTCAAGGCCTTGCTGCAGTACCTCAAAATGAGTGTAGCACCGAATTCCCGGAAAGTTGATGAATACCCTATTAATTTTTTTTCCGCCGAACAGGGATATTGCCATCATCACCGGCTTCAAACGTTTTACGACCGGCAGGCTTACTGTCCGGGGTCTGTCCGGTTTTTTTGCTGGTAAGCCGGGCTGGGCTCGCACTGCTCTTTTTGGTCTTGCTTTGCTTAGCTTGCTTGGTTGCCGAAACCTGTGGCTGGCCAGTAAAACGGGCTGGCAACGAGTCAATCACCGAAAACTGCACCGGCTGGCGGAAAAAAGCCTCCAGCAACTGCAAACTCTGCCAATCTTTCGGGCCCACCAACGAAATGGCCTGGCCTTGCATCCCGGCACGGCCGGTCCGGCCTACCCGATGCACATATTCTTCGGCAAACTTGGGCAAATCGAAATTCACCACATGCGACACCTGCAACAAATCCAAACCGCGTGAAGCAACATCGGTCGTGATTAAGATCTGATACTTGCCCTTAGCGAAGTCCTGCATCACGCTATTGCGCTTCGCCTGGCTTAATTTGCCGCTCAACCCTATCGCCTGATAACCCAGCCTGGCACACCAATCCGGCAAACGCTCTGTATCCGCTCTGGTGGCTGTAAAAATAATGACCTGCCGTAACTCAGCGGCATGTTGCAGCAGATGCGACAGCAAGGCTTCTTTGTGGCTAAGATTGTCGCACAGGTAGAAATCTTGCTTAATATCGGCATGCTGCTGATGGGCATCATCGGTGGTAATGCGGTGCGGTTTGCGCAGCAGTGCCAATGCCAGCTCATTCACATCAATATGATCCAGCGTGGCCGAGAACAACAGCGTTTGCCGCAACCGGTGGGAGGCCGCTTTATGAATGGTAAGCAATTCATTGGCAAAGCCTAAATCCAGCATCCGGTCGGCTTCATCCAGGATCAACAGTTCCAGCCCCTGCAGGAAAATAGAACGATGTGCCAGGTGATCGCAAAAACGGCCAGGGGTGGCCACAATGATCTGTGGCTGACGTTTTAGCTGCTTTTCCTGATCGTTAAAGTTTTCACCGCCCAGCAGCAAAACCGCCTGGATGGGGGTATTGGCAATCAACAAGCGCAGCTGGCCATACACCTGTTTCGCCAACTCACGAGTCGGTGCCAGGATCAGGGCACGGGCATCCTGACGTGACAAAGGTTTGCTGCGAAGCAAACGCTGCATCATCGGCAGCAGGTAGGCCAGTGTCTTACCAGAGCCGGTGCGGGACGACACCAGCAAATCTTTGCCGGTCAGTACTGCAGGGATGGCCTCTTGTTGTATTTCTGTCGGTTGGGTAAAACCAAGATGCTGCATCGAACGCAGTAATCTTGGATCCAAAGCCAGGTCGGCAAATGGGATCATGGAGTCTCCTTTGGTATCTGGCTCTTAGTATACCGTAATTTGCAGCCTGCAGCCGGGCTAAAACGACAGCAGACGAATGGCCGGGTAGCCTTGGGCCATGGCGTGCTGTACCATAGCCAACTTTGCTGCCAGCAATGCAGCATCGCCGCGTACTTCCACATTCAGCCGCAGCATTGGCTCTGTCGTTGATTGACGCAGATTAAAGCGCCAGTTGTCACAGCCTATGCTCAGGCCATCCTGCTCAGAAAGGCTCAACGCTTGTGCCTGAAATCGCGTTTTCAGGTACTGCAGCAAAGCAGGCACTTGCTCACAGTGGTAATTGATCTCATCCGATACCAGGTAATGAGCCTGCCACGGTGCCAACATAGCCGCCAGTGACAAAGCCTGCTGCTCCAGCTGTTGCAACACCAGTAATAATGGAAAGACACCGCTATCGCAAAAGCCCAGCGCTTTAAAGTAGTGGTGGCCGCTGTTTTCACCGGCATACACCGCATCGTGTTCCCGCATGCATTGCTTGATAAACACATGACCAGCCCGGCTGAATACCGGTTCGCCACCGGCAGCCAGAACCCCTTGCTCAGGCCCGAGGCAAGCACGCTGCTCCAGCACCACCTTACCGCCTTCAGCCGGCAAGCACCATTGACTGAACAAACTAATCAGGTAATAACTATCAATAAAGTGGCCGCGGTGATCAAAAAAGAAACAGCGATCGGCATCGCCATCAAAAGCAATCCCCAGATCGGCCTGATGCGCCAGCACCGCATCTGCTGTCTGCTGTCGTTGCCAGCTAAGCAGCGGATTAGGCACTCCGGTCGGGAAGCGGCCATCCGGCTCTGCATGCAGCAAAACCAACTGCAGTGGCCAGCCAGCGGCGGTCGCTTCTGCCGCCAGCTGTTGCATCAAAGGCCCGGCCACACCATGCCCGCAGTTCACTACCACGGTACGTTGCTGCTGCAATTGCAGGCCAAGCAAGCCAATCAGGTGTTGTAAATAGCGGCTATGGGTTAATGAGGGTGCCAGCAGCGTCACTGGCTGCTCACGCGAGGCTGGCAGCGCCGCACCGACGTGCCTTATTTCGTTGCCCCCCAGCTCCAGATACGACTCGGCCCGTTGTTTTATCGCCGGCAAACACAGCACAGGATCCAGCGGCACAGCTCCGGCAGACACCAGTTTCATGCCATTCTCATGCGCCGGATTGTGGCTGCCGGTAATCATCACCCCATCCAGTTGCTGTTGCTGGCTGACAAAGTACAGCTGCTCTGTAGCCACCAGGCCAAGATCCAACACCCTGGCACCGGCAGCCACCAGGCCGGCGATCACCGCATCTTTTAGTGCCGGGCTACTTAAACGGGCATCGCAACCGACGGCCACTGCAGTCGAGCCAAGCTGTTCAACCAGAGCTTTGGCAATCGCATAAGCAATCACAGGGGTTAGTGCTGTTGTGGTATCACCTCGGATATCGTAGCGCTTAAAGCAACTCAGCTGTACCACCCGGCTCAGTCTCCCCACTCATTGCGGCCATACACATCCTCAAAGCGCTGGATATCATCTTCGCCCAGATAAGCGCCGGTTTGCACTTCAATCAACTGCAGGGTGTCCTGGCCGGTATTCTCCAACGCATGGCGGCTACCCGCCGGAATGTAAATCGATTGATTGGCACTCAACTGACGACTCACACCATCCAGCTGCACCCTGGCTTGTCCTGCGACAACGACCCAGTGCTCTGAGCGGTGCTGATGCAGCTGCAACGACAAGCGCCCACCAGGACGCACGCTGATGCGTTTCACCTGATACTGCGATCCGGCATCAATCAGCTCGAAATGTCCCCAGGGCCGGTAGGTCACCACACTGCTGCCAGCTTCACTGATGCCGCTGGTTTTCAGATCGGCCACCACCTGCCGCAGCGCCTGATCATCCTGCCTGTCGGCCACCAGCACCGCATCCTTCGTTTGAATCACCAGCAAGTTCGACACACCGTACGCCACCAGCACCCCATGAGTGCTGTACAACAGGTTCGCATCCGCGGCCAGGGCTCGAACTTTGCCATAACTGGCATTTTGCCGGTCATCTTTGCTGAGCTGTTGCCACAGGGCATCGTAACTGCCTAAATCACTCCAGCCAGCCTGCAGCGGCACCATCACCGCGTTATCTGTCTGCTCCAGCACCGCGTAATCGGCTGCCATTGCCGGGCAAGCCGCATAGTCGGCAGCAGCCACCCGGATAAAATCCAGATCAGGTTGCCGGGCCTGCCAGGCCTGTTGGCAGCATTGATGGATCTGCGGTTGAAACTGCAACAATTGCTGTAAATACACCCCGGGTTGCACCATCAGATTGCCACTGTTCCAGTAACAATCACCGGCTTGGAGCAACTTGGCTGCCAACTCCGGGGCTGGCTTTTCAATAAAGCGCTGAACCGCATAGCCCTGAAATCCCTGCACCGTCCCGGATACAGCAGCTCCTGCCTGAATATAGCCGTAACGGCTGTTCGGGCCGTCGGGCGCAATTCCATACAGCACAATAGCCCCGCGCTCTGCCAGCGGCCTGGCACAAGCAGCCGATGCCAGGAAGGCATCCAACTGGTCCATGCAATGATCGGCGGCCAGTACCAGCATCGGTCCCGTTCCCTGCTGCTGAGCGTACAAAGCGGCCAAAGCCATAGCCGCGGCGGTGTTTTTACCTTCGGGTTCCAAAATAATAGCGGCATCCATGCCAATAGCCTGCATCTGCTCTGCTACCCGGAAACGATAGGCTTGATGCGTGACCACCACAGGAGGAGCAAACAGCGGTGAGCGAACCCGCTCCGCCGCCTGCTGCAGCAAGCTAAGTTCAGTCCCGGGCACCAGTGCGAGAAACTGTTTTGGACAGTGTTGCCGCGACAAAGGCCACAATCGATCGCCTGTGCCACCAGCCAGGATCACAGGTTGCAACAGGCTCATGCCTTCACCCCGCGCAATTGTGACTGAGACAGATACCACTGATAGGTATGCGCCAATCCTTGCCGTAAGCTGAATGCCGGCCGCCAGCCCAGCCGGTGGATACGACTGGAATCCAGGCGTTTACGCGGCGTCCCATCCGGTTTGCTGGTATCAAACACCAACCGGCCCTGATAGCCAATCACCTCCGCCAACAACTGCACTAAATCTGCAATCGACACCTCATCATCCGATCCGATGTTCAGATGCTCAGGCCCCGAGCCAAGCAACTGCTGATAATCGGCCTGAGGCAGTTGCATCAATTGCACCAGCGCCACGGCCAGATCATCGACATGCAAAAACTCCCGTAGCGGACGACCGCTGCCCCACACCTGCAACTCGGCTTGCTGCTGTACTTTGGCCAGATGCATCCGGTGCATCAGGCCGGGGATCACATGGCTGGCACCCGGCGCATAGTGATCACCTGGCCCGTACAAATTGGTTGGCATTGCGGTGCGAAAATCCGTGCCGTACTGACGGTTAAACGCCTGACACAACTTAAGGCCGGCAATTTTTGCAATGGCATAGGCTTCGTTGGTGGGCTCCAGCGCCCCGGTTAACAGGGCGTCTTCCGTCACAGGCTGCTGGGCCAGGCGCGGATAGATGCAACTGGAACCCAGCACCATCACGCGGGCCACGCCGCAGCGCCAGGCGGCATCCACCACCTGAGTGACGATTTGCAGATTTTGCAGTAAAAAGTCGGCAGGTTGCTGGCTATTGGCCAGGATCCCCCCCACTTTGGCTGCCGCCAGATAGATGTGGTCTGGCTGCTGCTGTTGCACAAAGGCCAGGGTAGCGGCCTGGCTGGTTAAATCCAGCTGTTGCCGGCTGGCGGTGAGCAAGCGGATCCCCGGCTGTGCCGCCAGTTGCCGGCACAAAGCCGCCCCCACCATGCCCTGATGCCCAGCAACCCAAACGCGCACCGGCTTAGTCCCGGTCATAGCTACGCCCACAGAAACCGTGCTGGCGCAACAACGCCTGCTGCTGTGCTTCGGCAATATCGTGCTGCATCATCTGTTGACACAATTGGATAAAGCTACAAGACGGGCGCCAGTTGAAGGTCCGATGGGCTTTGCTGGCATCGCCCAGCAATGAATCCACCTCAGCCGGCCGGAAGTAGCGCGGATCGACCCGCACCAACACATCCCCCACCTTCAAAGCCGGAGCCCGCTCCGGGCAGGCAGTTCGCACCCGGCCGGTTTCAGCACAGCCTTCGCCACTGAACTCAAGCTCAATCCCCAGCTCTGTAGCGCATTGCTGCACAAAATCCCGCACTGAATGTTGTTGTCCGGTCGCCAGCACAAAGTCATCGGCTTGCTCTTGCTGCATCATCCGCCATACCAACTCCATGTAATCGGCCGCATGCCCCCAATCACGCCGGGCATCCATATTGCCCAGATACAAACACGACTGCAGGCCATATGCCATGGCGGCAAAGGCACGGGTTATCTTGCGTGTCACAAAGGTTTCACCCCGGCGCGGTGATTCGTGATTAAACATAATGCCATTGCAGGCATACAGGCCATAGGCTTCACGATAATTCACCGTGATCCAATACGCATACAACTTCGCCACCGCATAAGGTGAGCGCGGATGAAAAGGGGTGCTTTCCCGTTGCGGCGATTCCTGCACCAGCCCATACAGCTCCGATGTCGATGCCTGAAAAAAGCGGCATTGGGTCAGCCCGGCAGCACGAATCGCCTCCAGCAAGCGCAGCGTACCCAGCGCATCCACATCGGCGGTGTATTCAGCCGATTCAAAAGAAACCGCCACATGGCTTTGGGCCGCCAGGTTATAAACTTCATCCGGCCTGATTTCTGCCAGCAAACGCATCAGACCCGAGCTATCGGTCATATCGCCATAATGCAGAATAAGCTTTGGATCCGGCGTGTGCGGATCCTGGTACAAATGATCGATCCGCTGCGTATTAAAGGACGAGGCGCGCCGCTTCAGGCCATGCACCTGATAGCCCTTCCCCAATAACAGCTCGGCCAGATAAGAGCCATCCTGCCCGGTAATGCCGGTAATCAATGCCTTTTTTTCGGTCATACCCTTCCCTGAATTCAAGATACAAAATGCATTACTGAAGTTTACCGCGAATCCATTGCCAAAAGAACAACAGCATAAAACGAGGATTGTGTTTCAGATAACGCCAGCTTAAACGCACCGGCTCGTGCCACCAGCGATGCAACCATTCCAGGCCGGTTGTTTGCATCCAGCGCGGTGCCTCTGCCCGTGCGCCGGCCAAAAAGTCAAAAGCAGCACCCACTCCACACATCAGCACCGGCAAAGCAGTCGCATCAGCCATCCAGCGCTCTTGCTTGGGACAGCCAAGCCCGACCAATAACAGTTGCACTCCGGCATCACCAATGGCTTGGTGCACCGTCAAACGCTCCTGCTCAGTTAACGCCCGAAAAGGTGGTGCATAGCGGTACACCACCTGCAAACCGGGATTCTGCGCACAAAGCTGCTGTTCCAGCCGTGCTAACAGAGCATCGTCGCTGCCACCGTACAAACCCAGCCGGATTTGCTGCTGTGCAGCCATGGCGCAGATGGCTTGCACAAAATCCACCCCACGGATTTGCTCGGTTGGCGGCGAGCTGGCTGGCAGCAACAGCCGCTGCGCCCAATAGACCGGGCGGCCATCAGCCAGCACCAGGGCTGCCTGATTGACCAGAGCGGCAAAATCGGGCTGATCCCAGGCTTCCATGCACATATGCACATTCGCCAGACAAACGTAGCCGGGATGGGGCCTGAGCAGCAATTGCTGGCACGCGGCCAGAGCGCTGCTCAGCGTATGAGGGTCTACCTGCAAACGCAGTACCGCCACCGGCTTCATCGCAGACCTGCCTGTCGTGCAGACACGGTGCGATACAGTGTCATTAACGCAGCCGCGTGCCGGGCCGGGCTGAACTGCTGCTGCCAACAGGCACGGGCATTGTGCCCCAGAGCTGCCAACTGCTCAGGGTTCGATAGCAGCCCCGTTAACTGCCGGCGCAAATCCGCCGCATCGCCCGGCACAAACCAGGCTCCGTTGTAATCCGGCTGCACCCACTCGGTTAAAGCACCATGGGCAGCAACCAGGCAGGGTTTGCCTGCCGAAAAAGCTTCCATCACGACATTCCCAAAGGTTTCACACACCAACGAAGGCACCACGACCACCGCTGCCTCCTGATACAGGGACTTTAATGCGTCCCCTTGCAGATAACCACAAAATTCCGGCTCTGCAGGCAAAGCACTGCAGGGTGCTATGCCCACTATTTTTAAGGGCAGCGGCATATCAGACCAATGCTGAGCCAGCCAGTGCAGCCCTTTCTCTGGTCCTGAGCGCCCAACCGCCAGGGCATAGTGCCCCACAGGCATCACCCTGTCGGCAACCGGCTCACAGGCGTGCGGCAACATCTTTAGCTTATCGGCGGCAAAGCCCGCCCGCAGATATTGCTGGCGCACAAATTCCGACGGGCAAATAAAAGCATCCAGCTGCGACCAGAACCGGCGGTAACGGGCTACCAAAATAAAAGCCACCAATGCCAGAGTGCGCAGTCGTGATTGCTGGTAGGCTCCCGTCATCACCTGACGCCACCACAGCCGCCACCGCCCACGCAGTGGCAACTCCCCAGTCAGGGTTGCGGCTGGTACCAGCGGGCGAAAATTATGCAACGTCATCACCACCGCAATACCTCGTTGCCGGGCAGGTTGGCAAATGGACGGTGAAAGCGCAGGAAAAACATTGTGCAAATGCACCACATCGTAGGCTTTGCTATCCAGGCGACTGGCCAGCTCACGGCATGCTTGTCGGTGATGCAGCATCGAAAGCAGTGTTTTTAATCCGCTTTGCTGTCCGGACAGTGCCGGCAGCAACCAGGTATCCACTTCGCAACCGGCAGCTTTAAGCAGCCTGGCTTCGCGCTCCACCACTTGTTCTTCGCCGCCTGCTTGCCGGTAACACTGATGAATTTGCAGGACTTTCATGCCAAATCCCCCAGCAGGCAGGCCTGGATCCCATCGCTGAATGCAGTCACCATAGCTGGCAGACTGTAGCGTTCAGCACTGTGTTGTGCCTGCTGCACCAGTTGCTGGTAACGCTTTGGCTGCTGCCAAAGCTCCACGATCGCATCCGCCAGTGCCTCTGGCGTTGCCGCCGTCATCACCCCATTCACACCCGGCTCCAGGTAACAGATTTCCGGGCTGTGATTCGGCTGGCTGGCGCAGACAAAAGGCACCCCGGCCGCAAAGGCATCCAGAATTGCCAGGCCAACCAGGCCCGGATGCAGTACAAAATCCGCCTCGGCATAGGCCCTGGCTTTGTCGGCACCGAAACAGGCGCCACGATAATCCAGCCAGGCCGGAGCAGGCTGCAACAAGGGTGCCGAGGGGCCATCCCCCAACACAATTAAGCGCTGTAACTGACCGCGTTGCTGCAGCAAATCGGCCGTAGCCAGCAATAAATCGATACGCTTTTCCGGATACAGGGCACCGCAAAACAGCAGTACCAACCGGCTATCGCTGGCACCTGCTGGCCCTGCCTGCCGCTCTTTTCGCAGCAAGCGGACCTGGCTGGCCAGTTCGCTGGTATCCAGACTGTTGTTTAATACACTGATACGCGCTTTGGGCATGCCCTGCCCGGCCGCATACTCTGCCACCGGCCCGGTATAGGCAAAAAACCAGTCGGTTTTCGTCAGCAGGGCCCGCTTTATTTTGTCTTTCAGGTCCGGCTGCTGCTTTTGATGATGGTAGCCATGGCCCCACCAGGCCAAACGAGGCAAACGCCCCAGCCGTCGCTGCAACAACAACCAGTAATTTAACAGATGCCGGTTGGCCTGCTCCAGGATCACCAGTTGCTGTGGATGGTAGGAAGGACAACTCTGCCAGGTCAAAGGCCCCAGCCGCCGCAACGGCACTTCACAGCAATAGGATGGCAAGGCCTGTTGGCACTGATCGGCCTTGGCAGCTTCCACCCCATCGGCCTTACTGAACAAGAGCTGCAAGGCGATGCCGCGCTGCGCCAGTTCGGCCTGCAACTGGTTGAATAACGGCAACCGATACTGCTTCAACACCTGCTGCACGATCACCACTCTGGGCCGCTCGTCCAGCTCCCGGGCTGGCACCGCAATGCTACGCAACCACAACCCGGGAAAAACACCACGCAGGGCAGCTTTTAACCAAAGCAAGGGCCACAAAGGGCCACCATGGCGGCGAACAAACAACTGCCACTCCGGCAACGGCGGCCAGGCGGTTGGTCGCTGCAACATGGCTTTACGCACCACCAATGGCAAGCGACCATCCCGCACACCACCAGCTACGCCATTGGCGGCGCACTGGCCAAAGGCACCGGGAGCCTGTAACAGCTGGTAACCGGCTTTTTGCAACCGAAAACCATAATCGTAATCGCCCATCGCATGGGTATAACGGGATGACAAAATACCCATCTTTGCGGCCACCGGATGGGGGATTAAGCAGCAATTGCCATTCATGCCATCCAGGTACTGGACAGCTTCAGAGACTGCCAGCAAAGGCCCCATCTGCAGGGGTAACCAGCCATAGCGACTGCGGCGGCCGCCATAGGTCACCTCGCCGCTGGCAGGGCAGATCATGGCACCAAGTACAGCCCCCACTAAAGCAGGTGTTTTTTGCTGTTGATAGCAGTGCAGCAAGCGCGTAATGGCATCGGGCTGCAGCAGCACATCATCATTCAACCAGAGGTAAAAGTGGTGCGAGCCGGTCAGTGCCTGCTGCCAGGCCAACCGCATCCCCCCGTTCCAGTATAGCCCGCCGGTCCCCTCAATCACATGCGCCTGGGGGAACTCTGTCCGCACAGCTGCGGCCGTGCCATCGGGGCTGTTATCATCCACCAGGTACAGCTGCAGCTCGCTATTCACAAGCTGCTGACTGAACAAGCGCTGCAAACAACGAAGGGTTGTCTCTTTGCGATTATAGCAGGCCATCAGCACAGCAATCCGTACCGGGCCAGCGTCATCGGCAAAGCTATTAGCAGCTATCGATTCAACCATGAGCAACCTGACGTTGCAGCAAAGCACAATGCTGTTGCAGGCGCACCAGCAGCCAACACTCGGCCAAAACCACCACCATTAAAGACCAGACTACGCCAAACACCATCATCACCAACACACTCAACGGAATCACCCATACAGCGGCCTGCCAAGCGGTCCGGGCCAAAAAAGCAAAAGCATCACGAGCCTGCAGTTGTGCCGTAAAACCACTGCGAAAGACACGAAAAAAACAAAGCACTGCCATCAAAACACCTGCCAGTTGCCACTGGCCGATGCTGCTGCTATCGCTCCAGAGCCACTCTGGCTGCAGCCCCATTAGCCAGGCAGCCAGTAGCACATTAGCGCCCAGTGCAGCCAGGGCAAACACAAAAAATCGCCGCTGCAACTGCTGAAACAACCCATCATTCTGAGCTAACAGGGCCTGGCGCATAGCAGGACGCTCCGTCTGCTGCAAACTCTGTTGCACTACCACTACCGGACGAAACAGCAGTGCGGCGGCGGCCAGGGGCGCGAAAGCCAGCGGACCAAACAACAAAGCCGCAAAATAACTGTGTGCATTGGCGGCCGCTTCCGAGGCCAAAGTGCCGGAGAGTGCCGGCCTGCCCTGCCCCCGCCAGCCCTGACGCAGCCTTAACCAATCGGGTTTCGCCTGCACAGGCCACAAAGTACGCCAAAAATAGCTGCCGGTGGCAACACAACCCAACAATGCCGCCGCAAGGTTCACCGCCAATAGTGTGGATAACTGTACAGCGTCAAACCACCACAACACTGCCACACCAGTTAGCAACACCACTGCAGAGCATGCATCGCTGGCAACGGCATGCAGCAGTTGCCCATGGAGTTGAGCCAGGCCACGGGCATACCAGCGCACACTATGAAAGAAAATAGCGCCGCCAGCCAACAGCGCAGGCCCATCCCTTATCAGCCAGACACAGAGTAGCGCCTGCACCAAAGCAAAAATAACACTTAAAGCCAACTGCAAACGTGCGTATGCACTCAGTAAAGCTGCATTCTGGCTGGCCAGCTGGATCAGCAATGGTGATAACAGCAAAGCCGACACCACCCCCAACATCAAACCTTGCACCAATTGCAACGCAGCAAAAGTACCGTACTGCGTCAGGGAACCAGCCAGCAACAGGGCCAGCGCCTGCACCAGTGCCGCACCAGCCAGCGCACCCTGAGCCACTATACTGCTCACTGCTTTGATGCTGTTGCCATCATGCCGCATACCGGGTTCCATGCAGATGCAAGCCGGCCAAAGCAGCCGTCTGATGCCGCTGGCTTGCAGTCAAAAAAGCTAGCATACGCTTTCACTAAAGAAGGGGGAACAGAAGTTAAGAAAAAAACCGGCACAATGGCCGGTTTTTTGTGTAAAGAAAGCAGACGCTTAGCGGCGACGGCCTAACAGCAAGCCAGCTAAGGCCAAACCAAACAGACCTAAAGTGGCTGGTGCAGGCACTGCAACCAGGCTTACGTTATCCAGCATAGCACCACGGCCACTGCCGTCTGAGGTCCAGTTACCATTATCCAACTGACGGACATAGTCACCAAAGGCGCCGAAACCAATGAACATGGTGTCACTGGTGGCTTGCAGCATGTAAGATACCGAGAACCACTGCGCATCTTCGCTTTGTTCAATCATGCTAAGTACAATCGAATCAGCCAGAGAAGCTTCATCTTCGCCCCAGAAGACGTTCAGGCCGTTTTCATTCTCGTTGTTGGTACGGATGCCGTAAGCAAAGGTCAGCTCATACCACTGGCCAATAGCCAGACCGTTCAACTGTTGGTAAATACCAGCGTTGCTACCAGTTGGGTTGGCAACCTCAAAGTGGCTATCCAAATCAACATAAAAATCACCATGTGCCGGTGCAAAACCACCGCCAACAGCATTCTGCCCTTGAATTTCAATGCCGTTACCATACAGCAGGTTCCAACCTGGTAACTGGTTAAATACACCCCAGCCGCCTGAGTTACCATCTGCAGTGCGGATCACCTCGGCATCGCAGGATGCATAAGGTGCATGCGTATATTGAGCAAGACAGTCAGCGCTGCCTGGGGTCTGTTCAAAACTACCGTTAGAAATAAGAGAAGCATGCGCACTGAAAGATAGCGCAGCAACAGTAGCAACCAGCGTAGGCAAAAGTTTTTCACGGAACATAGATACACTCCATTGTGCAAAAATAAGAAGAGAGCTTAAACTTACTCAGATTTAAAGCAAAATACATGCCACACATTAAGCTGCTGTTTTCAAAGAGTTTTAACAAATAGGAATTTTATGCCTGTAAAGAAGCCTGACAAATCAGCCTTTTTTTATATAAGTCGACTAAAAGCGTTCATTTAACCCGGTAAAAAAACTGAAACCTTCGCTTCAGAACGTTTTTTTCGCAGAAAAAAGGAAAAACAAAAAATCCAAGCCACTGAAAAAAAATAACAAAAAACCAAACAGATCAAAATGCAAGCTTTCATGCAAAGATGTTAATAAAGCACGAAAATAAGTAGTTTCTAATCAGTTGGACACAGCGGATGCACTCAAGAGGCCAGCACCGCCAGCATCGGTTAGTGCGTGATAGTGTCCCGACGGCGATACAAGAGTGCCAGGCCGGTAAACAGCCACCAAATAGCACAGCCTATCCCCCAGCCTAAAGCAGACCAGCCAAAATCGGCTAGTTGTGATGCACGCAATACAGAAAAACGCTGCATGCTTTCATCCAATGCAAACAGCATCAGACAGCTGCCCCAAAACAACCACTGCCAAGACTTTGACCAACGATACAGCCGCAGCAGCAAAGCGATACACAAAGGCAGCAATGCCCCTACCAGCACATGCATCTGAGCATGGCCGCCAAGAGCACGGATAAAACCTCTTGCAGCCTCATTGGACGCAGGCAAATACATCAGCAATACCAGGCAAGCAATGCCGGCCAGCAGCAGCGCACTGCAAGCGCGAAGAAAAAACAGCATAGGCTCGGGCTTCCCTACCAGAAATAAGTAACAAAACACCGACTAGTTTACTGGTTTTTGCAAATAAAAACACGCGCACTGTGCAGTGCGCGTGCATTGATTTGCCAATAAGGTTGCGTCTTAATCAGGCAGTTTTGCGACTCAGGCGCAAACCAAGCAGGCCGGCAGCAAGTAATAAAAAGCTGGCAGGCGCCGGTACCGGGGTTGGCTCAGTTTGATCACCAACATAGGTGATCAGGTTTTTAGTCAGCTCTTGCGAGTTTGGTAAATCAAATTGATTCATCATGAAGTTCACATCCAGGATGGTGGTCAGGCTACCTGCCATAGCGTTGGCCAAAGTGCCTACACTAAACGCCAGACCAGAACCCTGAGCACCATTCGCCGTGGAGGTAATCCACTGGCCGGCACCAGTACCATCAAAGCAACCGGCAGCATTGTAGCTTACCTGTGATACCGCATTTGGGCCATCAAAAGGGGCGTGTACAACCTGATTACTTTGGCAGTTTCCCTGAAAGCCAACAGAACCACCACCTAACAAGTCGATCAGCGACAGGATAGAGTTATTACGCGCCATAAAACCTGAGTTTTCACCCATCAAGAATAAGCCGCCGCCATTACTCAGATAATTTTGGTAGGTGTTAAAAGAACCAGCGTCCAGTGCCGCCCCATTGAAGAAACGTACATCCCAAACCTGAGCATAGCCTGATAAATCGGCCAGCAGATGGTTGCTAACGGTGACTGTATTTCCAACAGCTTCATGTAAGAAGGTCAGATTGTTAGTAACAGCAGCGGTGGTATGTACTTCTGAGGTTTGATCCGCACCATTGATAATTAAAATAGGCCCTGCGCTAACGATACCGGAAAATGCCAGACCAACAGCACAAACTACAGGCTTTAATAACTTCATACTTCCTCCATAAAGGTGATTGTTTTCATCAACATTGACCCGGCACACTTAGCAAGATAAGTGCCACAATTTAATTACTCTAAAATCATAAACTTATCAGCAACAATCATCTTGTGGTAACTGATGCTGTAAAATTAACTGACGTTGTGTAACTTAGGGATGTGAACAGATGCTAGCTGCCTGTTGCTGCCTTGTCCCTACATCCGCCGCTGCCAACATGACAAAAGCTCCTGCCCCTGTTATACTCTTAACATAATAGCAACTGCCTGGCGTAAGATAAAAAATCACATGGATGCGTTTACTTTACAGGTCGTAAATATCGCCGTTGCTTTGGTAATGACGATCACCATGGCTGGTTTGTTGTTGGCAACCCCAAAAGATCAAAGCTTGCTGCATTGGTTTTTTGCTGCCATGTCGTTTTTAGCCTATTCAGCCCTAAGTTTCAGTTATAGCCCAGATCATTGGCCTTACTGGGCCGGCCCGGCATTAGGAAACACCTTACTGGTGGCCAGCTATTTGTTGCTGCTCAGCGGTATCGCGATGTTTTTTCAGCGCCCGTACCGCAAGCGAACTCTGACCATCGTTTTGCTCCTGATCTACGGCGCCAATCTATTACCCTTTGCACAAGCAGACTTGCTGCATAGAGTCCTACTTAACTACCCGCTGCTGCTATTGCTTAATATGCTCAGTCTTTACTACTTACTCAGCAAAGCCACCTTTGAAACAGCCCGGGCTGCGCTGCTACTTAATATCGTGTTAGTTCTTAACATGATGCAGCTGAGCCTGCGGTTTACCGCCTTTTTGCAACAGCAGCTTGGGGCACAACCGATACTGACCCCGGAGCATTGGTTCAGCATTGGGACCATGGCGGTTATGTTGTTTATGTTGATGGCGATGGTAGGTTGTGTCCTGCTGCTGGTACGGCAAAAGACTCTGCAACTGCAAACCTTACTGGAAACAGATCCTTTAACTGGCTGGCTAAATCGCCATTACCTGGAAAAGCGGCTGGATAGTGAGTGGCATCGCTGTCAACGCGAACAACAGCCCTTTAGTGTGCTGGTATTTGATATTGATCATTTTAAACAGGTAAATGATCAGCATGGCCACACTGTGGGCGATCGCGTTTTGCAACACATTACTCAACTGGCAAGGCAACAGCTGCGCGATTACGATTTATTGTTCCGTATGGGTGGTGAGGAGTTTGTCGCCGTCTTGCCTGGGGTACCAGGCGCCAACCTGCAGCAGATTTGTGAGCGTTTGCGACAACATATCGCCACAGCGGCAACACCAGCACCGCTATCCACACCGCTCAGCATCAGTATAGGATGCGCCGTAC